>JAAYJC010000148.1 GCA_012523085.1 Clostridiales bacterium | reverse complement strand
TTTCGGGCTCCTTTGCCGGACGGCCATTGTTTTTACAATAGCTGTCCGCTAAAAGCTCGTTGATAAATGAAAAATCCACTGCTTTTTCGATACGTTTGAGTAAATGCGAGTCTGGTATCTTGTCGTACAACATGCAGTAAAGCGACATTTGCTGTTCTTTTTTTCGTAGCATGACAAACCCTCTCTTCATTCGGTTTTCATGCTTCTATTATACCATATTTTTACCTGTCATGGGGACTTTTTCAGTGGTTTCGGACGGTTCTCTTGCTTCACAATTTCCAGATTAAATTAACCGATATACCCGTCACTCTCGAAGGAGGTGAGATTATGTGTCCTACATGTGCCGATTATGCTTGCGATAATGCATGCTCTTATAATTGTTAGTCACATTGTTCCATTGCATGTGCAACGCACTGCAACTCAGGCTGCGGCGGAGAATGCCATAATATATGCGGCGGCGCAACCTGTGGTTTAAGTTGTGTCACTATTTGTGCAGCTACATGTTCATATACCGGCAGAGTTTTATAACCTACATAATTTGATCATTACCCAAAACATTTTGCTGCCGCTTTTTCAAATACTTCCAACTAACAGGAGGATTTCTTCATGTTAAAGAGAAATATTTTGTTCCTTCTCTCGATAAGCCTTTTGTTTCTTTCCGGATGCGGGGATAATCAAAAACCCGAAAAGAACACGGACGCCGTTTTTGAATCGAATTCGGGGGGCAGTGCTGAGACAGCGTTCACCGGAGAAAAACAGGTCATAACGCTTGGTATGTTCAGCGACAGCAAGGAACACATTGAATCCGGCGGAATTTCGTATAATTTTCTGTCAACTACGCCTAGATTTTCTACATACCCATGCAATGAAATGAACACGTACCTTCGCGGTTGTGTTAATGAGTTCAATAAGACGAGTATGGAATATGAAATAGAAATCATTGAATACGGAGAAGTGGGAACATTGGAGGCGTCCGAAAAGCTGTCTACAGAGCTAGGATCGGGTAACAGCCCGGATATCCTGTTCCTGCAGGGTTGCGATTATGAAAGATACGCAAAAAAAGGATATTTTCTGGATCTGTATACCTTCTTCGGCGAAGAAGGCGACGACGGGGCGGTCTCGAAGGATGACTTTTTTATTGGGCCTCTGCAGTCCATGGAATATCACGGAAAACTGTATTGTTTCTCACCAGAAGTCGTCGTTTTGACCTACTGCGGACTAACGTCCGAAATCGGAGATATCGACATGCTGTCGGCGGAGGAGCTTATGAGCCTCTGGAATGCGGCCGAGCGTCCTAATGAGGTGCTGCTTCCCACGATGTTTTTGACGGGTGCGACAAGCCTCGACCTGTTTGAGCTGCTGTTTATCGCGCAAAGGGACAGATTCATTGACATAGAAAACAACTTCGCGGATTTAGAGTCCCAGGAGTTTATTAACCTGTTGAAGCTATGCAACAGCGTCGGTATGCAGAAGATACAGACGCCTCTGATGAAAAGCAGAATCGAAAGAACATCAACCTACCTGGCTAATAAAGAATGCCTGCTTTCGGGCGCTTATGTGGAGTATTTCTCCACATATTCCGAGTTTACAACCTTTGCGGGGGAAAATGTCAGCTACATAGGAATTCCTGGCGCGGAAAACGGCGATGCGCTGTGTTTTTCGGTATTACCTATGGCCATATCCGCCGATTCAAAGAACAGCGAAGGAGCATGGAAGTTTATATCTTCTTTGATTACACGGGATTTTGCGGTGAATATTGTTTCGACGCCCATACATATTGACACATACAATTATGTGGCATCCATTCCGAAAAGGGATTATGAGACAATTTCGCAAAAAGAGGTATATTCGTTTGATGAATACCTTGAAGCGTGGGATGCGTACGAGCAAGGCGACGACAGTCTGATAAATGAACTATCTCAAAATGAAGGGTATGACGAACGTACGCAGACAATGGTTGATCTGAAGCCTGTAACGAGGGAAGATTATGAATTCATGATGAAAGTCAGAAACAGCGCGAGCTATCGGTTTTATCCCTACGCGCCGGAGTACAAGATCGTGTTCGATGAAGTTCCCGCGTATTTTAACGGCGAATGCACGGCGGAGGAAGCAGCGCACAGAATACAGTCCCGCGTCGCCGTCTACCTTTCGGAACAAGGGTAGAAGTAGTTAGATAAGAAAAACATATCGTATCGATATCCGGAAATATCATCATGTTTTATTAATGCTAAAGCGAAATAGATGAGTTTTTTTGCCTGACAATATACAGCAGTTCGTTTTTGTATTCCTTTTCAAAACAGTATTCGTATCTTGATTCCGGGCAGACGGTTTTTATGAACGCGCCGTAGGTTTTCACCATGCCGACGTTTTTACCGGATATGCTTCGGGTCGGAAAGGTAATGGTGATAAATTCGGTCTCAAGACCTGAAAGAAGGGCTTCCGAACAGCCCTTCTTTTGCTGCTCCAGCAAAGGAAGCAGCTTGAACAAAATGACGTTATGTACTTTTTTTGCCGGTATTTTGTATAAGATATCGCTGACAAAGGCTTCGCCCTTGATTCCGGCAAGGCTGAAAAAGCGGCCGACAAGCTCGATGATCTCAAAATGGATATCGGTTGCGAAGTACTCGGTGACCGGATTGCACTCATTTAACGCCATGGCGAACGGGTTAAAGCCGCAGGCGAGGTCAAGGACGCTTCCCGCGCCGGTCACGCTGAAAATGTCGCCCAAAAGCTCGGGATAAAAGTCGAGCCGCTCCCTTGAGGAGGCATGCAGGGCAAGCAGGCTGCGCGCAATATCAGCGGGGTCGCTTTCGTTCCAGCTATCAAGGAGCCGCCGGGCTTTTATGGGGTCGGTTTCATTGAGGAACGCGCCCGTTATCTGATGCAGCCTGTTTTTTACCGATTTGACGACTTCCTTGCTTTTTTTGTGCTTCGTAATTTCGCTGCTCAGTATTCTCAGGATCGTTTCCTCGCAGATGCCCGCATATTTTTTGGATGAATTAATCTCGCCGAGCAGCTCATACACATCCATCCCGGTTTTCCTTTCTGAGGTTTTCCATCAGCATCGAATAAAAGCGCAGGTTATGGATCGTCGCGAGCCTTTCCGCAAGCGGGTCTTTTGCGTTGAACAGATGCCGGACATAAGCTCTGGAAAAGTTTTTGCAGCAAAGGCAGTCGCAGGCCCCGGAAACGGGGGACGCATCTGCTGCGTGCTTGTCGTCCGCGATATAGAGGTAGGAATAAAATCCGTCTTTTCGGATGTTTATGCAATCCGCGTTTTCGGCGTTGTAGACATACAGCCTTCTGTGCCTTGCTTCGCGCGTCGGGATGACGCAGTCAAACAGGTTGTAGCCCATGTCCGCGCAGCGCACAATCTCTTCCGGCCTGCCGAGCCCCATCGCGTATTTGACGCTGCCTGAGGGCATCAGCTCGGCTGTATATTTGAGGATATCGTCCACAAGATTTCCGTTTTTGTCCACCGGCCATCCGCCGAAGCCAAAACCGTCAAAACCGATTTCGGTCAGCTTCTCGGCGCAGTATTTCCGCAGCGCTTTGTCGCTCCCGCCCTGGATGATCGCGAACAGGAGCGGGCGGCATTCGCCGTCGTATTTATAGTTTTTAAGCTGAGTTTCATATTCATCTTTGCAAATTTTCGCCCAGCGGACGGTCGTCTCGACAGATTCCTTCTGCGTCATATATTCATCGTCCGGGTGCGTGCAGTGGTCCAGGCACATGATGATATCCGATCTGACCGCGAACTGCATCTGAATGCATTTTTGCGGGGAAAAGATGATCTTCTCTTCGTCCTGATTTGGCCGGAAGATGATCTCGTTTTTTCGGATCGTGCCGTATTTTTCATTTTCCCGCAAAAGCGAAAAGACCTGAAAGCCGCCGGAATCGGTCAAAACGGGCTTGTCCCACCGGATAAAGCGGTTGATGCCGCCGTGCTTTTTTACTATCGCGAGGCCCGGTTTGTTAAACAGATGAAAAGCGTTCATCACAATGCCGTCGATATGGCATCCATATAAGTCGAATGTGTCGACAGTTTTTACATTCCCGTAGGTTCCGTCCGGGAAAAAGGCGGGCAGAGCCACCGAACCGTGAAGCAGGTCCAGTTTTTTCAATTTACATGCCTCCCTTACACCGCTAAAACAACGCGCCGCAGCGGCACTTATCCTCACGAAAGCGGCCATTTCTCAATATGTTCATTATATCATGAAAACACATCCGGCAAACAACGAAATAATCCGTGAAAATCGCCGGACTTCAAATGATAAAACATGGCATATACGACAAATGTACGACAGTATGTTCCCGAATATCGGTGATAACATACAAATATGCATGCTCGCCGTTAATATATTGTTGCATTATTTGGCATTTTGGATATAATCGATAGGAAGATACGCGAGCTATAAAGAAAGGGGGAGAAATACCATGCTGATCATAGGTATCATTTTGGCGGTTGCGGGACTGATCTCCACGATTTACGGATTCACCGCAAACAACAGTTGGGAAGCTCAGCTGTCAAGTATTTTGTCTTCAGGCACAGCAAATCCGGGAACCATCTTTATCATCATCGGCATTGTCGCTCTTATTGCCGGTATCATTTTGATCGTCCTTGGGGCGAAGAAAAAAACGCAATAAGATTGTACATATTACCGTACAAAGAAAGCTGATTTCCGAATTTCGGAAAATCAGCTTTCTTTTCGACATAATGAGCCACCCCGATTGACTATATCTCGATTCTTACGATATCTCCGTTTGCGCTGACGACATCAACAAGCGTGAACCGGCCGTATTTCTTCTTGATTTTCCCGAATGCCCGTATTAGTTTGCGCGCGGCCCGAGGAGCAATTGCCGGTTTTTCATTCGACCGACAGTGTTTGTTGAGCACGCCGGAAACGATAGACGAGGTCAGAACGTTGAACAGCATGAAATTGGGCAGCATAAGCACGAATACTCTTTTACCTTCAGATCTGACGCTGATTTTCATAATGGCCTCCGTTCGCATGAAATTTCTTTTCCGTTCATGCTATTCTACCACGATGTCAACTATGTCCCCGTCTGCGCTCTCGACCTCGACCAGTTTCCCGATTACACCCTTTTCCACAAGCCGCAGGATCTGGCCCACATCGATATTCTTCAGCGCGTCGTTGTCGGATACCTGCGAAAAGCTCATACCCATTTCAAGGCCGAGCTTTACCAGAGGCATCGGCAGGTTGACCCTGACCTTATCCCCGTCGGATGAGTTCACAATGACTCTCAAAATCAGATCGTCAAAGTTTTTCTTTTTGTCTTCCGGCAGAAGTTCGATCTCCTTTTTCGTTTCCACCGAAAGCAGAGCATCGACCGTAATGCCGAATAATGCGGCAAGCTTCGGCAGAAGCGCGATGTCCGGGCAGGAGATGTCGTTTTCCCATTTGGATACGGCCTGCGGGGAAACGTTCATTTTCTCCGCCAGTTGATCCTGCGTCATTCCCAGAGCTTTTCTATAATCGGAAATCTTCTTTCCCAATGATGTATTCATGGTACCCATTCCTTTCATGTTGAGGGTTATTTGCCGTTCATTTTGGCTTTTTACATGACAAGTGTAGCACCGGGACCTCTGATACGGAAGGGAACATTGGTTGAAAATGCCACCAAAAATACTACCACAGGTTGAAAAATCAATCAACCATTGGTTGTAAGAGAGGATATGTCAAAAGTCACCCTTAAACACGGTTGCTTTTGGATGATATATTACTATAACAAGCTAAGCAAGGGATGACAATCTAAGATAATTACGTATTTTGACGCTTTGCGGGGCATTGCATTATTTTCCGCAAACAAAAATCAATTCCCGCCCGCTATCGATCCCACTCTTGTCATACCATCCGAATTCCTCGATTATTCGAAATCCTGCGTCCGTCAGCAGGCTCTTGAGCTGATCTTTATAATAATACTTTAAATAAAGCTTTTCCTGTAGCACAACCGCATCGCTTCCGGGTTCAGTGATTTCATAAGTAAAACTCGGATAGATGATTTGGCGCAGCGTGTCGATTTTTTCACCTCGGTCTTTTTTTACTATATGGCTTCCGGTTTTGGTGTCTCGCGTCCACCGGACCGTATCCGGATAGCACCAACTCTCGTCCAGAACCTTATAAGGGCGAAATACATTAATGATAAAGCGACCGTCGTCGTTAAGATGCTCCCGTATACAGCTAAGGCAGTTTTGAATATCTCCTTGCTCGGTCAAGGCCTGGAATGCGCGACATGGAGCGATGATCAACGAAAAAGCTTCATTCAGCGTAAAATTTGACATACTGCCCGAATGAAGGCTTATCCTATCCCGTATATCCGAGGCAGCCTGAGCCAGCTTATCATAAAAGACATTCAGCATGGATTCGGAAAGATCAAGGCCGGTTACCTGACAGCCCGTTTCCGCCAGTTTGAGGGAGACCCGGCCGGTTCCGCAGGCCAGTTCCAAAACCTTTCCCTTAGCCCGAACAGCATAGTCCAGGTAGAACGGGATATCGGCGTTTGAGACATCATTTTGCTCAAGATCGTACAAATGGGCGGCATTCAGATAGCAATTGTTCCTGCCCGAGGAATCAAACCAGTTTCGCTTCACGAGCCCGTATACGACCAGATCAAAATACTCTCCGTACAGATTTTCGCCATCTTGAAGCACACCCTCCTGTGTGAAGCCGAGCCGCTCCGGTATGCATCTGCTTTTGCGGTTCGGGGTTGCGCAGTGAATATATATCCTGTTCAGGTTTAACGTATAGAACCCGCGGTTGATCAAAACCCTGACGCAGTCGGTCATGATTCCATTTCCCTGATACCTTTGAGACAGCCAGTAGCCGATCATGCCGCTTCGGTTTGGCTTTTTCATATCGTGCAGGCCGATGTTTCCGATATAACGGTCATTAAGAAAAATCCCGTAAATTTCGCCGCTGCCGTTTTGACGCTCAGCTTCCCAAAATGAAATGACTTCCGCAACCGTTGTATGTGAAGCCGTACCGTCCACCCAGGGCAGCCACTTACGAAGATAAGTGCGGTTTTGGTCAATGGTTTCAAAAACATCAATCGCATCTTTCTCGGTTAGATTTCTTATGCACAGGTCTTTTCTCACCTGAATCATCAATTTTTATTCCTTCTTCCTATGTACAGATAGTGTTCTGCAAAGCTTAAAAGGTCTTCCCGCTCACAGACGCGTACCCCAAAATCGATCCAGGCATCAAAGACCTCCGGAGGTTGAGCAAGCAGGCCCTGTTCATAAGGCGAGAAAATGCTCTCGCTGCCAATCAGGTGCAGCGCAGTCAGCGGAAACTGCGAGAAAAACGGTAAAATATCATCATGGCGCACAAAGTAGTTTTCACTGAATGCGGTGCCTGAAAAATCCGTATCGTCAAGAAACACCTCAAATACCCAATCGCTTCTGTCCGGACGGACAATCGCTGGTTGGTCGTGTTTCAAGGTCCAAAGAAGGCCGGCGTAGGATGAGATGAAGGCGGCATAAAGCGTTCCGCCCGGTTTTAAAACACGCAGACATTCCTCAACCGTGCGGGCGCGGTCATTTTCGGATTTCAAGTGGTATAGGGGACCCATTAAGAGCACATGGTCAAACGATTGATCGGATAACGGCTTAAGGTCTCGGGCGTCAAGACAGATGCCGGTGAGCCGAAGTCCGCATTCTTTTGCTTTTTCCTGAGCGAAAGAGACATTGTTTGGGGACAGGTCCGCCAGTGTAAGCGCACAGCCGCGCTTTGCCAGATGCAAAGCATAACGGCCGGGACCGCCGCCCAGATCCAAAACGCTGTCGCCCGCACGGATATAGCGGTCGATAAATCGTTTGTTGATTTCGAACTCAATCTTATGCCGAACAAGACGCTCCCATTCATTCCGGACCATTTCGTCGTAACGGTTTCTGACCAGTTCAATGCTGTCCATGTGCGTACCTCCTTAAAATAAAAGCGGACAGAAGCGTTTTTGTGCTCCTGTCCGCTTGCCGAATGTACTCATATCTGTTTTCGGGCAGCAGGGACAAAAGCCTCAAAGCCTGTAAAGCTTCCAGACGACGCCAAACCCCAATATGCTTTATAAACAGTCTTGGGTGTGACCATGGTTTTATCCCTTCGTGAACAATGTCGCGCTAAACCGCGCAGTTAAATACAATGATGGTAATATTTTCAATATAATAATGCAAATAAAAGAAAATGTCAACCTGTTTTAGTCGAAAACGCATTATCGGCAATACGAAACTGTAGCAAAATACACAATGTGCATTTCGCTACAGTTTCAGTTTTGTTATTTAGCTGCAAAAAAGCAAAAATGCTCTTTTTTAACAGGCATTGATTTAAACAGTCTTAAAATAAATCGCTGTTCGCGGCGACCTCACGCGCACCGGCGCAGCATTCGCAGGGACACTTTTTTCCGTTATCAAGCCACGCCTGTTCAAAGGGTGTACCGGTAAAATCCCGCTCTCCGTTTGCCTTGCATAAATTAAAAAGCTTCTGACCTGCGGCTTTATCATCCATATTGTCAAGCCATTTCCGGGCGGCATCAGCGATTTCCTCATCGCAATACGGCAAATCTGTGAAATGCTTGACCGTTTCGGCAAGCGTATTCCGACGCTGAGTGAGTTCCTGATTCATTATTGCATCTCCTTTACCTTGTTCGGATGATTATCCGATTCGAGCTTTTGTTGGTTCAATTATATAAAGTTAATATTTGTAAGTCAAGACCGGATACGCAAATACACAGCATGCTTTGGTTATTTTTGTAGATCCGAATTCCAATAAGAACCGGCAATGAAGCGTTTTTTTAGTCTCTGTGTTAAACAATGTGATTTCATAAGGATTATTATTGACAATATAGTGTGACGTACAGTATAATGCCATTATAAGGTATACTTGGTGCAACTCATCCGTATCGTATAGGTACGCTGCTTTGCAATGGAATGGAGATTGATATGATTGACAGTAATTTGCTTGGCAATATGATGACAGAGCTAAGGAGAGGGACGCTGACGCTTGCCGTACTCAGTCAACTTGAGAATCCGCAATACGGATATTCGCTTTTACAGCGTCTGGAGAAAAAAGGCGTTCAAATCGAGGCCAACACGCTTTACCCGCTGATGAGAAGGCTTGAGTCGCAGGGGCTTCTGGATAACAGATGGGACACATCCTCCGCGCGGCCGAGAAAGTATTATGTACTTAATGATAACGGCAGAGGCGTGTTTGAAGCGCTGAAGCAAGAATGGACGAAAACATGCGATGGGATTAACGGATTGATTGGGAGGAAGACAATTGAATAATCTGATAGACCGTTATGTGTACGATGTGGTAAGAAGGCTGCCCGAAAATATGCGCACGGATATAGAACAGGAGCTTCGGTCTAATATTGAGGATATGCTGCCGGAAAACCCGGGAGACGGGGAAGTTGAGCGGGTGCTCACAGAGCTTGGCAGTCCGTCAAAGCTTGCGGTTCAATACGATCCGCATCCGCGGTATCTGGTATCGCCTGAAATGTTCAGCGATTATCTGATGGTTTTGAAAATCGTTGCGATTGCCCTCTCGTCTCTGTTGGCCGCACTCGTGGTTTTCCGTTTCATTTTCGGTAATATCGGTTCCGGTGATATCATGGAAACGGTTGTTGAGGCGGTCTCCGGTTTTGTTTCGGGTGCATGGAGCGGAATAATTCATGCGTTTTTCTGGGTAACCGTCGCCTTTTTCTGCATTGAATACTTCGGCAGCCGGAAAGGTCTGGATAAATGGACACCGAAAAGCCTTCCCGATATACCGGTGAATCAAAAAGCAATCATCAAACGCAGCGAGGTGATTGCAAACGCTGTCTTTTCCGTATTATTCTCAATACTGTTTTTGGTCGGCACGCTTCGGCGTCCGCAGTTTATCGCCTGGTACGAAGCCGGAAAGCCTGCCGCACCGTTCTTTAATGCAGCAATTGTACAGAAATTTTTGCCTTTCTTTATCTTTATGATGGCATTTTTGCTGTTTGTCACTGCTTTAAAGCTTTATAAAGGCAGATGGTCAGTAACAATCGCCATTTTTCAGATCTTCTACAGCATATTAAGTGCATCAGCCGGTATTTTATTTATCACAAAGGCAGATGTCATTACCGAGGCTTTCATTTTGCGGTTTGCAGAAAAAGTCGATGTAACTGTCGCCGCGATGTCCGGTTATGTTGACACAGGTGTGAGAGCCGCTGCCGTATTGATCGCAATCGGTACGATCATTGACATAGTATCGGCCATCATAAAAACCGTAAAGGCATATCGTTAGTGCTAACGGGGCGCAGCAAACCGCTTTTTCGGTTTACTGCGCCCCGTTTTTCG
>JAAYJC010000147.1 GCA_012523085.1 Clostridiales bacterium | reverse complement strand
GCAAATCTTTATTGACAATGCAAAAGGGTTAGCGTATAATTTCGATACATGCAATGACGAAGAACGGTCGCACAGGCGTTTCATCTCAGAGAGCGGACGAACGGATGACAATCCGTCGGTGAAAGTCCGTATGAGCTGTGCAGACGGATCCCTTCGGAGCACGGAGCCGAAACAGAATTATTCTGCGCGTAAGCTTCTGCGTAACAGCCGCGTTAAGGCAGGGAAATTTGATAGAATTTCGCAAAGCGGCGGCTTTTAAATCGGAGCCGCAATATGGGTGGTACCGCGGGCAACTGCAGCTCGTCCCATGCGTGGGACGGGTTTTTCTATTTCCAGATCCGCATGATTAAAACAGGAAAGAGGTACTGAAAATGGAACCGAAAATCAATGAAATCGCAGAACGAATCCGGGAGCTGAGAAGCATTCTGGGTTTGTCGGCAAAGGAAACAGCGCAGGCGATTGGAATAACGGATGTGCAGTATATGCAATACGAGTCGGGTGCATTTGATTTTCCGTTCACATTCCTATACAAATGCGCGGAGAAATTCGGAGTCGACATCGTAGAGCTCCTGACCGGCGAAAACCCGCATCTTACCGGCTATACGGTCGTCAGGGGAGGACGCGGACTTCCGATCAAGCGGCGCGAGGGCTTTGAGTATGCGCATCTTGCCTATAATTTCAAAAATAAGACAGCGGAACCCTTTGTCGTCAAGGCGCCCTACCGCGAGTCGGAGCAAACCAAACCGATTGAAATGAACGTTCATGCCGGGCAGGAATTTAACTATGTGATCGAAGGGTATATGCGTTTCGTTTTCGATGGACATGAGGAACTGCTCGGACCGGGAGATTCCGTGTACTTCAATTCCGGCCGGCAGCACGGCATGATCGCCGCCGGCGGCCAGAATTGCGTGTTTCTTGCGGTGGTCATGAAAGATGATGAGCATCGCGGCTGACCGCAAATCCGAAACCTGAATTTCGAGGCATAAAGTGAGGAGAAAGCGATGAGAAAAGTCAATCTGCGGTATGCGGTTGAAACATATGACGAAAAAGGCGTATTGTGTTCATTCAATCTCAATTATCCCGACAATTTTAACTTCGGCTATGATATCGTAGACGATATCGGTATTAACGATCCGGACCGCCCGGCGATGGTCTGGTGCAATCCTATGGGTGAAGAGCATACGTTTACCTTTGGCGAGATTAAGAAATACTCGGACAAGACCGCAAATTATCTGCACACTCTGGGCATACGAAAAGGTGACATGGTTTTGGTGGTCTTAAAACGGCATTATCAGTTTTGGTTTGTCGCACCGGCGTTGCACAAGCTCGGCGCAGTGATGATCCCCGCTACGCATATGCTCAAAAAGCATGACGCAGAATATAGAATAAACGCATCCGGAGCAAAAGCCGTGATCTGCACGATGATGGGAGATGTGGCGGAGGCCTTTGATGAAGCTCAACCGTCTTGCCCAACGCTTGAGCTAAAGGTCGCTGTGGGCGGAAAGCGCGAAGGCTGGTACGATTTTGAGAGCGGTATGGAAGCGGCCCCGGAGCATTGGGACAGGGTGGAGACACATGTCGACGAGCCGCTGCTGATGTATTTTTCGTCCGGAACCTCAGGCTATCCAAAAATGGTTTTACATAACCATAAATACGCGCTCGCGCATCTGTTCACGGCAAAGCACTGGCACAATGTCGATCCCGAAGGCATCCATTTCACAATTGCCGATACCGGCTGGGGTAAGGCGGTATGGGGAAAGCTCTACGGACAGTGGATGATGGAAGCCTGCGTGTTTACTTATGATTACGATGCGTTTGTGCCTTCGGAAATATTATCGCTTGTCAGCAAATACAAGATTACAACATTATGCTGCCCGCCAACGATGTTCCGGTATTTTCTGAAGGAAGATATGTCAAAATACGATTTGAGCTGCCTGAAATACGCGACGATCGCAGGCGAGCCGTTAAACCCCGACGTCTTCTACGGCTGGCATGAAAAGACAGGCATTTGGCTGATGGAGGGTTTTGGACAGACCGAAACGACGGTTACGGTCTGCAATATTGTCGGTACCACACCGCGGGCGGGTTCCATCGGAAAGCCGTCCCTCTTGTACAGGGTCGATATTGTCGATTCCGACGGCAACAGCTGTAAGCCCGGCGAGACAGGCGAGATTGTGATGAAAATCGACCCAAAATCAGAAGGTATGATGGTCGGCTATTACAAAGACGAGGAAAAAACGGCGCTGGCGTTTTCCGGCGGGCTTTATCACACCGGTGACACGGCCTGGCGGGATGAGGACGGATACTTCTTTTATGTCGGACGCAATGACGATATTATTAAGTCCTCTGGCTACCGTATCGGGCCCTTTGAGGTCGAAAGCGTTTTAGTCACGCATCCGGCGGTGCTTGAATGCGCGGTTACTGCCGTACCCGACGAAATTCGCGGGGCCATTGTTAAGGCAAGTGTTGTTCTGAACAAAGGTTATGCGCCATCAAGCGAGCTGATTTTGGAACTGCAGGAATATGTGAAAAAAGAGACCGCTCCTTATAAATATCCCCGGATCATCGAATTTTTGGATCAGCTCCCGAAAACCATCAACGGCAAGGTCCGCCGCGCCGCTTTGCGCGGAGACGCATAAACGATACCGGAGCAATCACAGCGAACCGGTACACATGGTCGGCTGGAAATTTTGTATTATAATCCCCGGATCAGGCAGAAACCTGTTTCCGGGGATTCCTGTTGCGTAAAAATCCGCTTCATATCTAACCCAGCACTGCCGTGATGGACAGAATGTTAATCAGGGCGTGCAGGATAATCGGGCTCCAGACCGAACCGCTCTTTTCGTAGCTCCAGGCAAGTACGAGGGAGGCAGGCAGGTAGTCGAGCAGATGAATCAATAAGCTCCAGTCTATAACACCGTTTTCAAAACTTAAAACGAAAGGTGCCCATAAATGGTAAACGGCAAACAGCAGAAAAGAAATCAGATAGGCCATAAGTCTGTTTTTTCTGCGGATGGAGCCAAAAACGACGCCCCGAAACAGTGTTTCCTCAACAATCGGCCCCAAAAGCACCGATATTGCGATGATAGCGCTCTGGTTTAACTTGACCTGCTCGAAGATCGCCCTGTCATTGGGATTTGCACCGGCATTCAAGCCGAAGCTCAGCAGCGATACAACATAAGCGATGATATAGTAACCGATGTACCCGGATATTATTGAGGAAAAAGAGAAAAATTTCGCGTCTAAAAAATCGGAAAATGATTGCTTTAAAAAATTCCTGAAGATCAAAAACACGATGATGAAGCTGACCAGAAAGAAGATCATCGAGTACCGTTCTGTCGAGATGTTGGGATCGAATAGCCCGGCAGCAAGCAGAACCAGCGTCCTTAGCGGGACCATGAAGATCGGAAGGAAGATAATTCCGCACAGCAGTTCATTTTTGCTCATCGAAAATTTGAACGGTTTCGTTTTCGGGGTCATTGACCTAACTCCTTTTTCAGTTCGTACAGCAGATTCATCGCCTCAATCGGAGTAAGCGTATTCAAATCCGTGCTGCGAAGCCTTTCGGTTACCTCGTTTTTACCGAGATCATCCATGCTGATTTGCATATCGTCTTCCGGTTCGGGTTTCACGCTAACTTTATCCTGCACACCGCTCTCGAGCATTTTCAGAATGGTTCGCGCGCGCCTGATTACGGTATCGGGGACACCCGCAAGCTTTGCGACCTCGACGCCGTAGCTCTTGTCGGCTTTGCCGGGCACGATCCTTCGCAAAAAAATGATGTCGTCTCCGCGCTTTTTTACAGAAGTGCTGAGGTTTATGACGCTGGAAATCATGGTTTCAAGCTCCGTTAGCTCATGATAGTGTGTCGCGAAAAGGGTTTTCGCACCCAGTAATCTTTTGTCCGCACAGTATTCCAGTACGGCTCTGGCAATGGCCATGCCGTCATAAGTCGATGTTCCGCGCCCGATTTCATCCAGAATCAAAAGGCTGCTTCGCGTCGCGTTTTTGAGTATTACCGCAACCTCGGTCATTTCAACCATGAATGTGGACTGACCCGACGAAAGATCGTCTGACGCGCCTACGCGTGTGAATATCCTGTCCACAATCCCGATATGAGCGGATTTGGCCGGCACAAAGCTGCCGATCTGCGCCATCAGAACGATCAGTGCAATCTGACGCATGTACGTAGACTTGCCGGCCATATTTGGGCCGGTTATGATCGCTATCTCCCTGTCCTCACAGTTTAAAGATGTGTCATTCGGCACAAACAGCGCGTCTGTCTGCGCTTTTTCAACCACAGGATGACGCCCGTCTTTTATTTCGATCGTATCGGAAATATCCACCTCGGGCATGCAGTAGTTATTTTTGACCGACACCTCGGCAAGGCTTAGTAAGACATCCAGCTGTGCCAGCATAGATGCGGTTTGTTTGATCCTGTCCGCCATACCGGCTATTTTGTCTCGCAGCTCGCAATATAATCTGTATTCATGCTCATGCAGCCTGTCTCTGGCTGTCAGCAGTTCCGACTCCAGATTTTTCAGCTGATCGGTGATAAAGCGTTCGGAATTGACCAGCGTTTGTTTGCGGATGTAATCGTCCGGAACCTGTTCACTTCGGCTTCGCGGCATCTCAATGTAGTACCCGAAGACTTTGTTATAGGAAACCTTCAGCTTTTTGATGCCGGTGCGCTCCCGTTCAAATGCCTCAATTGACGCGACCTCTTCTTTCGCATTTTCGGTCAGCGCGCGCAGGCGGTCGACCTCTTCATTATAGCCCTTTCTGATCATTCCGCCCTCTCGGACGGAAAAAGGAGGCGAGTCACAGACCATCGCCATAATTAAAGCGCGCATGTCATCCAGCGCGTCCAACTGCGAAAGTTCTGTCAGCAAAGCGCTCTTTGACGGCTTAAGCAGCAGTTTTATTTCGGGAAGCGGTTCTGCAGACGCCGCAAGAGCGGCCATGTCGCGGCAATTTGCGTTTCCGTAAACGACGCGGCCGATCAGTCTTTCCATGTCGCCTACATCCTTCAACGCCTGAAGAAGCTCACCTCTGAGCATGGCGGACTGGCTGAGCTCCGATACGGCATTTAAGCGGCGTTTAATCGCAGCAGGGGACAAGAGCGGCTTTTCCAGCCAAGACCGCATTAGCCTTCCGCCCATTGCCGTCTTTGTCTTGTCCAGAACCCAGAGAAGGCTGCCGCGCTTGTCCTGTGACCGCAGCGTTTCTGTCAGCTCCAGGTTTCTTCTTGTCTGATAATCCAGTTCCATGAAAAGACCTGATGTATACAGGTTCAGCTGATTAATATGAGAAAGATCGGTTTTTTGTGTATCATGCAGATAAGAAAGAAGTCCACCGACCGTATAGATCGCATGGGGGTTCATAAGATACCGGTTTTCCGCGTCTGCGCCGAAGTGTTGTAAAAACAATGCATGGGTCTTTTCAGGCAGAAAACAATCATCCGCTATTTGAATAAGGCAGCCGAGATGATGTGTCAATGTGCTTTTGATTTCAGGCTGTTTCGCGGCAGCGGTATTGGCAATGACCTCGCTTGGCCCGTATCGGACCAGTTCACTTTGCACATGCAAGGCCGCATCTTCGCCGGTGAAGCCGGCAAGGTTAATTTCACCGGTGGAGATGTCGCAAAAACAGGCCGAAGCGCCGTTATCGTCGAGATAAACCGTGCCGATATAGTTTGACCGGGTGTCCTCGAGCATGGAATCGTCGATCAGTGTTCCGGGGGTTACGATTCGCACAACATCACGGTTTACCAGCCCTTTAGCCTGTGCGGGATCCTCGGTCTGCTCACAAATCGCCACCTTGTATCCTTTATTGAGAAGCTTGGCGATATAGTTCTGTGCGGCGTGGTACGGTACACCGCACATCGGGATACGGTCCTCTGAGTCCTTGTCTCTGTCGCGGGTCGTAAGCGTCAAACTGAGCTCCCGGGAGGCAAGAACCGCATCATCACAAAACATTTCGTAAAAATCGCCAAGTCTAAAAAACAAGATACAGTCAGGTGTCGATGCCTTGATCTGCATATACTGTTTCATCATTGGTGTGAGTTCTGCCATTCGTCCCGCCCCCTCCCAGTCTTTTTTGTCGCTTATATCGTTTCACCATATAGACTCCAAGTCGTGAAGCCGGTTATCCGAACATCCAAAAAACGGCCGATCAGCGAAGCGGGGCCGTTTAACAGCACAAGCCTGCCCTCACTAGTTCGCGAAGTCAGGTTATGTTTTTCCCGCCGATTTTTCTGCGTGGTTTCACCGTCGATCAAAACCCGCTCGATTCTCCCAACGTGGGACGATTGTTTTTCTGCAGATATCTTGTTTTGAAGCTTTATTAAACGATCAAAGCGGCACTGTTTCTCTTCTTTGGTAAACGGGTCATGAAGCTTTTCTGCGGGCGTCCCTTTCCTGCGTGAATAAAGAAAGGTAAACAGCATGTCAAAACGCACCCGGTTTACCACATCGAACGTATCTTCAAATTCTTCGTCTGTCTCACCGGGGAAACCTACGATAACATCACTGGTGATCGAGATATCCGGCATCAATGACCTGGCTAAATCGATCAGGCTGAGGTAAGATTCTTTGGTGTACCCTCTATTCATGGCTCTGAGAATCCTGTTGTTTCCGGCTTGAAACGGCAGGTGGATGTGGTTTTCCACTTTGCTGCAGTCAGCCATAGTCCGAAACAGCTTGAGATTTGCGTCCTTCGGGTGGCTGGTCATAAACCGAATCACAAACTCACCGGGCAACCTGTCTAATTCCATGAGCAGTTCCGAAAAATCTGTTTTGCCGCCAAGATCCTTTCCATAGGAGTTGACATTTTGGCCCAGCAGTGTGATGTCCTTATAGCCTTTCGAGAGAAGTTCCCGGGCTTCCTTCAAAACCAGTTCGGGTTCACGGCTGCGCTCCCGACCTCTCACATACGGAACAATACAGTAAGAGCAAAAATTGTTGCAGCCGTACATGACGGATAGCCAAGCCTTAACGGAATCCTGCCTGTATACAGGCAGACCCTCGACGCGCTCTCCGTCTGTTTTCCTTATTTCAAAAATGCGCTTATTTGATTTTCCAAGGCGGTCTATCAGCTCGGGAAACCGATAAAGTTCATGAGGACCGAAAACGAGGTCGACTTGTGGGAAGGATTTCTTTATTTTCTCGACCACATGCTCTTGCTGAACCATGCAGCCGCAAAGTGCGATTTTCTGATCCGGCTTTGCTTTTTTTGTATGCACGAGCGCGCCGACATTGCCGAGTACGCGCATCTCGGCATGCTCTCTGACGGCGCAGGTGTTGATGACAATCAGGTCGGCGCTATTATCGTCCTTCGTGAATTCGTATCCCATATTAATCAGCATACCGCGGATTTTCTCACTGTCCGATTCATTTTGTTGGCAGCCGTAGGTGTCCACAAAGGCCAGAGGCGGTGCATCAAGCGCCGCGTTTTTTTCCGACAAGGCCCGCATGATCTCCGATTGCTTGAGCATCTCCTCCCGGCTGATTTCACGAATCTGCGCCAAAACCGAATCTCCTTTACGTAGTTTCGCTTATTCTAACATTTTGCCGTCGATAATACAACATGTTTGACGCAAACTTGCCGGACGTGTTATAATCTCCATATAGAAAAAGCTTGAAAAATACGCGCGGGAAAAAATATTCTTGGCGATGTTGATAGATGGCGATCAAAGAAGGCAATAATTTCATCAATCCATATGCGCGTTTCCGATAAAGGAGGGCGTTGAGTGAAATCACTGATTATTGACAAACAAGCTGTCAAGTACAACGTGCAGGAGATCAAAAAAAGAACGGATCACACGCGGATCATCGCGGATCTGAGCGGCGACGGCCAGGGCATGGGGCTGGTTATGGCCGCGGTCATGCTTCGCGAGGAAGGCATCACATCCTATGCCGTTTCGGAGGTCGCAGACGCCGTGCTTCTTCGCGAAAGCAATTTCGCAAACGAAGAAATCCTAATGCTCCGGTCCACATCCGATCAGGATGAGCTTCTGCAGCTTGTCGAACACAACATTACCTGCACCATCGGTTCATACGATGCGGGCATCGCATTAAATTCCGTGGCGGAGGCACGAAAAACGGTTGTAGAAGTAAAAATCGAGATTGATACGGGCCTGGGCAATTTCGGCTTCTCACCTTCGGAGACGGATAAAATCATCAATTTATTCAAGCATATGGGCGGCCTTGCGATTGTCGGTATGTTTACAAGGCTATCTGCCTCATGGAAAAACAAAACGCTGACCAAGTCGCAGCTTGATGCATTTGAAGAAGCCGCGAATAAGATAACAGATGCGGGATTCGACCCCGGTGTGCTCAACGCGCTGGATTCAGCCGCCTTGTTTAAATACGATTTCGAGCAGATGGACGCGGTCTGCATCGGCTCGGCGATTATCGGAAGAATACCGGGAAAGAGCAATTTCGGCCTGACCAAAGTCGGTTATATTGAAGCGGATATTGAGGAGATAGACTGGGTAATCAAGGGGAGCAGGCTGGGCTACGGCGGTGCTCATACGCTTAACAACAACACAAGAATCGGTGTCATTTCCGTCGGATGGGTAAACGGTATCGGCCTTGCTGTCGGCGCACATGCGGGTAATCTGACGCTCGCAGCCAGACTCAGGCGCCTGTTATTTAACAAGGCGGCTAATCACCCGACTGTCCGGATCAACGGAACCAAAGTCAAGGTTATCGGCAGCATCTCAATGACCTGCATGGCGGTTGATCTGACGAATGTAAACTGCTCAACCGGTGATAAAACCATTATTGAATGCGATCCCAGGCTGATCAAGGGATTGACTATTGAGTACCGATAATAAGCTTATTTTGTCATACGAAAAACTTTTATTTTAAAAGCACTTTATGGTGCAAACGGAGATAACCATGCAAATGATTCGTGTTCTTCCTCCACAGATCGCCGATAAAATCGCAGCCGGTGAGGTTGTCGAGAGGCCGGGCTCTGTGGTCAAGGAGCTGGTGGAAAACGCAATAGACGCCGGAGCCAGTGCGCTGACTGTCGAGATCCAGCACGGGGGAATGAGCTATATCAGAGTTACCGATAACGGAGCGGGCATGTCCGGAGAGGATGCGGAAACGGCATTTTTACGCCATGCTACCAGCAAGCTCTCGGATGAACGGGGATTGGAAGCCATTACTACGCTGGGGTTTCGAGGCGAGGCGCTTGCCGCTATTTCGGCCGTTTCAAGAATTTCTCTCCTGTCCAGAACGAAAGGCCGGGAGGAGGGCATAGCCCTGTCGCTGGAGGCGGGGCGGATCGTCGAGCGATCTCCGGCCGGCTGCCCCGAAGGCACGACAATGGTTATAAGGGATTTGTTTTTCAATACACCGGCAAGGCTGAAGTTCATGAAAAAAGATACGGCTGAGGCCGCGCATGTAACAACAGTTATAATTCGCGCCGCTTTGTCGCATCCGGAAGTGGCGTTCACCTATATAAAAGACGGCAAAACGGAACTGACTACGCCCGGTGACGGCGATGTCAGAAGCAGCATCTATACGCTGCTGGGCAGAGATTTTGCAAGAACTATGATTGAGATTAAGAGCGGAGACAAACATTTAACATTAGGCGGTTTTATCGCTTCTCCTTCAGAAGCGAAGGGCAACAGGAGCGCACAGTTTTTCTTCCTTAACGGAAGATCTATCCGTTCTCCGCTTCTTCAGGCCGCGCTCGAACAGGGCTATAAAAACAGCTTGTTCACCGGCCGTTTCCCCGGCTGCGTTTTGTATCTGACCGTAAAACCGAATACCGTTGATGTAAACGTGCACCCGGCCAAGACAGAAGTTCGATTTCAAAACGAGCGGGCCGTGTTCGATATCGTATATTACGCTGTACGGTCGGCCTTGGAGGAAAATATCATACCGAACGAACTGAGGCTCGAAGCGAATGATAAAAACAACGCTTTGGAGACCGAAAACCGCCAACCCGAAGAGCCCTCTTCCACTGAAACCAAGGCATATAGGCCATACACGCCCACCGCCCATATTGTCAGAGACGTACCCGTCGTCTACGGTAAAGCGCCGGTAGACAGGCCGCCATTCTCACCCAAAACGGCGCCGGAATACATTCAGGAATCGTTGAACGTTTTTGAGCATAGCCCGTCTGACGAAAATATACAGGAGATCCGACTGCCGCGATACCGGATTATCGGAGAGGCGTTCGGCGGCTATATCATTGCGGAAAAAGACGATGAGCTGGTCATTATTGATAAGCATGCCGCACATGAACGGCAGTTGTTTGACCGTCTGAAGAATCGCGAACGTACGAGCATGCCGCAACTGCTGCTTACGCCTCATGTAGCGGAAATCAGCAGGGAGGACAAGCAGACTGTGCTTGCCAATCCGGATGTGTTTAAAGAGCTTGGTTTTGTGCTGGAGGATTTTGGCGGAAGCGCCGTACTCATCAGGCAGATTCCGGCCGAGTTGGATATTCAAGATGCGGCCGGTATTCTGGGTGAGCTTTGTCAGTGCCTTGGTACCGGTGATATTAAGGGTGCTTTGGGAAGAGAAGATGAAATGTTAAGCAAAATCGCCTGTAAGGCATCGATAAAAATCGGCAAAAATTCCGAACCCAGTGAATTGATACCGCTGGTTAATAGCGTACTGTCGGGCAAGATCAAATTTTGCCCGCACGGTAGACCCGTCTCGATGACGATTGGCAAAAATCAACTCGAGAAGGGCTTTAAACGCAAATAACGCTTACCGAAAGTAAGCTGCTCAAACCGCACTTAGACGGGGAGAGACATAAATATGTTCAGATGAAGTCATGATGAAAATGTTTAAAGGACGTGGACGCAAAGCGCCGGCAGTTGCCGGCGCTTTGCGTCCACGTGGTTATAATACTGTTCTTTAATTAAATAGGGAACGGTGTTATTTTCTGTTCTTCAACAAAACTGATGAACAGGATTTTATTCGTTTGCCTTGTTCAGGAATGCGCCGGTTATACCCTCAGCTCCGTTTCCACATCCGGAAGCTCGGGAAAACTGTCCAGTAAGGGTTTTACATGATCCCTGTAGAATTCCTCAACCTGCTCGGCTGCCCGGCCGGTATACTTTTCCGGTGAAAGCGTCTTAATGATCTCATTTTGCGTAAGACCGAACGCCGGATCGCCGGATATACGCGATATCAGGTCGTTTTGAAGGCCCTGTTCCTTAACTGCCGCGCCGGCCGCAATCGAATGCTGCCGGATGCGCTCATGCAGTTCCTGACGGTTTCCGCCGCGCCTTACGGCGTCCATCAGAATATTTTCGGTTCCGATAAACGGCAATTCCTCAATAATGTGCTTTTCAATGACCTTTTCATTGACCTTAATGCCGGATGCGATATTGATGCAGAGGTTCAAAATTGCATCTGTTGCGAGAAAAGCCTCCGCTATCGAGATTCTGCGGTTTGAGGAATCGTCTAGCGTGCGTTCCAGCCACTGATTATATGCCGTCATGGCGGGATTCAGAGCATCTGCCAGTACATATCGCGCAAGGCCGCAGATGCGTTCGCAACGCATCGGGTTTCGTTTATACGGCATAGCGGACGAACCAATCTGTTTTCCCTCAAAGGGCTCCTCGAGCTCTTTCAAATGAGAAAGCAGTCGCATGTCGGTAGCAAATTTGCCCGCGCTCTGCGCGATGCCGGACAGCGCTGATATGACAAAATAATCAATCTTTCTGGAATAGGTCTGTCCGGAAACGGGAACACAGGAGGTAAAACCCATCTCGCTTGCGATCATCGATTCCAACTGCCTGACCTTTTCATGGTCTCCGTCAAACAACGCCAAAAAGCTGGCCTGAGTGCCGGTGGTTCCTTTTACGCCTCGAAGCTGCAGACAGCCTATCCGGTTTTCGCATTCTTGAAAGTCCAACAGAAAATCATAGACCCAAAGGCTCGCGCGCTTTCCGACTGTAGTGAGCTGTGCGGGCTGAAAATGTGTAAAGCCGAGTGTTGGCAGAGATTTGTATTTAAGTGAAAAAGCAGACAGTCTGGACATCAATGCAGCGAGCTTACCGCACAACAGCTCAAGACCTTCCTTCATGATGATGATGTCGGTGTTGTCAGTTACATAGCAGCTGGTTGCGCCAAGATGGATGATCGGCATAGCCAGTGGGCATTGAATGCCATAGCTATGGATATGGGCCATAACATCATGCCTGAGCTCGGTTTCGAGCTTCTCCGCTGCATCAAAGTCTATATCGTCCCTATATGCCTCCATCTGGGAGATTTGTTCGCTTGTGATCGGAAGCCCGAGTTGTTTCTGCGCACGCGCCAGTGCAATCCAAAGTCTTCTCCAGGTAGAGAATTTCTTCTGGGGAGAAAAGAGGTGAAGCATCCGCTTACTTGCATAGCGGGTGGAAAAGGGATTTTGAAAGCTGTCATAATCGTTCATGCTGCCTCCTGATTTTGGTTGTTCCAAACGGTTTGTTTGTGATTATACTTTCGTTTAATTTCCTTATGCCCTTCTTTTCTCAGCGGGGTAAATGCCGTTACAGCATGATGCCGCCGATGGCTGTGGCTATGACCCGGCAGCCAAGGTCCAGCGTTGTCTCATTAAAAGCCGTGCCGGTTGAAGAAATGATCTCTGTTTGAAGCCTTATGTCGCCCGCAATACCGCGGCGCCGCGCTTCATCAAGCGCCTGGCGTTTTGCCTCGCTGAGTGCGATATCCAGTGCATCCTGTTTACGCTTCTTAACGTAGTTTTTATCGGCTGCATGGACAGTATAACCGGAAATGCCTGCCGGTGTATAATCCGTATGAACCTCGACTTCTGATGTAACGGATATATTTCCGACAATGGCACCTGTGGCGTTGGCAACCCCCGCGTTTTCGGGGGCCACAAACTCGGTGTTCAGCGCTTTAGCAACATCGGGCAGAAAGATATGCGTCGGCGCTCCAATACCGATAAGCGCCGCTTTCGTACAAAACAATGCTTGAAAATACGAGCCTGAGCCGGTCTTCGATTCTTCCCAGCTTTGCTCGATCAAATCTCTCAGCTGGTTGTCCGGTCCGTTTTTCAATAAACGCGGATATTTGTCTGTCAGTAAAATCCGGACGATATTGCAGTAAAGTGTTTTCTTTATCCGGTCATATACCGTCTCACAGAACTGCTCAAGCGCTTTTTCATCGTTTTCGTCAAGCCCCAGTGAGCGCATGACATATTTTGAAGCGAGCACCGCGCCTTCATAATCATACGACAAGAAATCACCCTTGATGTGCATTATATCGGTTGGCGTCAGCCCGGACCTAATCACGACGCCTTCCGCCTCCAAACGCTCCATGTTCAGATGGTAGATATCCGTACCCGCTGCTTCGGCGGCCCGGTGCAATATCAAAGGCTTGTCCTTCAGCACCCGGCAGAAATTCTTTTCCGCTTCAGTGTAGCCGTTAAGGTTTGTAATGTCTCTGATCAGGCAATAAAACTCGTATATCGGTCTGGTATGCGCGTTTCTTGATTTTAGTAGCCGGCGCAGATCGTCGAGCACGGAAGGGTATGTCGATGCAAGAAGCGAAATTGGGACTACCCGTCTTGTATCAAGGACAAGATTGCCGTTATCAGCTCTGACCGCGCTGTCTCCGCCCAGTCCGAACGTGTCGATATAGACGCCTCTGACAAAGGTTTTCCAGCCGCCGATGCTGATGCCGTTTTGCGCCTTAACCGGTACGCCGTCTTTAACTAAAGAGATATCTGTGGTTGTGCCGCCCATGTCTACGATAACGCTGTCGCGCTTTCCTGTCAGGCGTATTCCGCCGAGAACGCTGGCGGCCGGCCCGCACAGAATAGTTTCCACCGGGCGCAGCATAGAAAACTCTTCACTCATCAAGCTTCCGTCACTTCTGACGATGACAGCCGGCGTCTTGACGCCTCTTGCTGCCAATGCCTTTTTAATGGCCGAGAGGAATTCGCGGATGATCGGTACCAATTTTGCGTTTAAGAGCGTTCCGGACCCGCGCTGAATGCTGTTTAAGCCAGAAAACAACTCGCTGCCGCAGATGACAGGGAAACCGTACCGCTCTTCAAACAAAGCTTTTGCCTTTCTTTCGGTTACGGCTCCGTTTTTCATTGCGTACACCTCAACGATGCCGAGACCGTCCGCGTCTTTCAACCAGTCTTCAGTGTCGGAAAGCAAGGTATCCCAGTCCGGCTCCGGCACGACCGTGCCGTCAAACGAGCCGCCCGCCTCGCAGGAATACAATTCGCCCGAGTCTCCGATCCCATAACGCTCACCGACTCTTTTTAGGGTGTTTTTATCTACTCCGATAAAAAGCAACTTTGCGCGGCCTCCCTTGCCTTCAACGCAAGCATTGGTAGCCAGAGTCGTGGAAAGCGAAACAACCTCCGCCTGCTTGAGGTATTCAGAGTCCAGCGCATCCAGTACGTTTGATATGCCTACGGCAAGGTCGTACTTGGTGGTCAGCGCCTTTGCCGCACTTAGAACGCTTTTTGATTCAAAATCATAAATGACCGCGTCAGTATAGGTGCCTCCGGTATCAATCCCAATTCCCAGTTTCATGTAACCCTCTCTATTTAACGCTGCCGCTGATGCAATAGCGCCGAGTTTATGTATGCATATGCTGCCTGACCGTGTAAATATCAGTATGAAAGAATGAGCAAAATGATTAATCCTACGGCGGCCAAAAGGGCTGCGGCTATTCCCAGTATTACGGCAAGTTTCATTTTACCTTTCATCGATAAACCACCTGAACTCATATCCGACGGTATATTTTAGTATCAGAATCATAACATAACCACACAGGCAGGTCAATAAAATCGTGATCGGTCAAGATACCATCTCATCTGTCGTGTGACTCTAACTCGAAAGCAACCGACCGTCAACTGTGTGATTTCGACAATATGCAAATAATCTGTCGGAATATAAATAACGGAAACCAATCTGGCTCCTTTATTCAGCAATGATGAATATTAATTTTTAAAAACTGCAACGAAAAAACGGTTCATTTCAAGGGTTTTTCACAATTTCCACAGAGTTATCAACATGGATCATGTCAGCCTTTTGTCGACAATTATTCATAGCTTGTTGACATAAGACTGGTAAAAACGTGTTTTTTACACAATATTTCTTTGAAAAATACGCTTGACAACAATGAAAAATAGGATTAATATAGCTGTGTATAAAAACCGATGATCGGGAATAGTAGCTTTGGGCAATGGACAAAGAGAGCCGCCGGCGGTGTGAAGGCGGCACCGGAGCCAATTGTGAATGGACCTGTGAGGGCGAGCCGAAACGATTTACTCGGAGTAGGTCAGACGGGAATGGCTGCCCGTTATCAAGGGCCGGCACATGAATGTGTGCACTAAGAGGGCGAAGTGCGTTTTTTACGCATTAACGTCAAGCCGGGTGGCACCGCAGGAGTTTAAAGCTCTTGTCCCAGCACAGAGGGGACAGGAGTTTTTTTTGTCCCTGAATGAAAGGAGAATATACCAAATGAATGAAATCCCGTACAAAATCTATCTTTCAGAAGAAGAGATGCCGAAGCAATGGTACAATGTCCGAGCCGACATGAAAACAGACCACCAACCAATTCTGCATCCTGGGACGCTTCAGCCTGTGGTTCTTGATGACCTTACCGGAATATTCTGCACGGAGCTTGCCAAACAGGAACTAAACAGGGAAGACCGGTTCATCGACATTCCCGGAGAAATTCTGGACTTTTACCGAATGTACCGACCCTCGCCGCTGGTCAGGGCTTATTGCCTGGAAAAGGAACTGGATACCCCGGCGAAGATCTATTACAAGTTTGAAGGCTCAAACACCTCCGGAAGCCATAAGTTGAACTCAGCGGTGGCGCAGGCCTATTATGCCAAAAAGCAGGGGTTAACCGGGCTGACGACGGAGACGGGGGCAGGTCAATGGGGAACCGCTCTGTCAATGGCCTGTGCATACTTCGGGCTCGACTTGAAGGTTTATATGGTTAAAAACTCAATAGAGAAAAAACCTTACCGGAAAATGGTGATGGAAACATATGGGGCAAATGTGTGCCCGTCGCCTTCAAATACCACCGAGGTCGGCAGAAAGATATTAGACGAATTTCCGGATACGACCGGTAGTTTGGGCTGTGCGATTTCCGAGGCTGTGGAAACAGCAGTTACAACCGAAAAAACCCGTTATGTACTTGGCAGCGTTTTAGACCAGGTTTTGCTGCATCAGTCGATCATCGGCCTTGAAACAAAGATTGCTGCCGATAAATATGACATCATTCCTGATATCCTCATCGGCTGTGCGGGCGGCGGCTCCAATTTCGGCGGCTTGATATCGGCCTATATGGGCGATAAGCTGCATGGTAAAAAAGCACCGTACTTCATTGCTGTGGAACCGGCATCCTGTCCCACTTTGACCAGAGGGCGTTATGCGTATGATTTTTGTGATACGGGTAAGGTTACGCCTCTTGCCAAGATGTATACGCTGGGTAGCGGCTTTATCCCCTCCGGTATTCACGCAGGCGGGCTTCGTTATCACGGTATGAGTCCGATCATATCCCAGCTGTATGAAGACGGCTATATTGACGAAGCGCGAGCGGTCAAGCAAACAGAATGCTTTGCTGCTGCTGTTCAGTTTGCAAGGACAGAAGGAATTCTGCCTGCTCCTGAATCCTCGCATGCCATAAAGGCGGCAGTCGATGAAGCACTCAAATGCAAGCTGAGCGGGGAGCAAAAGACAATCATCTTCGGGCTCAGCGGTACCGGATACTTCGATATGCTTGCCTATCAGGAATACAACAGCGGGAAAATGCAGGACTATATGCCGACTGACGAAGATCTGGAAAAGGGCTTTGCGGCACTACCCAAAGTTTGAATACGAATTTCCCGAACACAAAACAATGCCCGGCGTCTCTTAATGCAGACAGCCGGGCATTGTTTATTGGGCGGCGCTGAGCTTATCATGATTTGCGACCGATTCGGTGCATTGACAAATTCAGCTCATGGAAGTAATATGATTGATATTGGTAGAGACTTGAAATGGAAGGAGATTTTCAATGAATGGTCTTAAATTTCCGCGCCTGTTTGAACCGATACAGGCAGCAGGAACACTATTCAGAAACAGGCTTTTTGCCTCGCCTCAGGGTTTTTATAATACAGGTCCGGATCTTTTCCCGAATGACGATATGACTGCGTTTTACGAGATCAAAGCGAAGGGTGGCTTCGCCTCTGTCTGTGTCGGAGACTGTATGATAGACTGGAGGAACGGTCGTCGTTTCGACTGGCTGATCCCGATAGACGATGAAAGAATGCAGCCGGGCTTTTCGAAGGTCACGAGCGCCGTGAGGGGTCACGGAGCGGTCATATCGGCTGAGCTCAACCATGCCGGCATGTATGCAAAAGCGTCATATGATGCGGGAGCCATGCTCAAGGGCCCGGTGGACATGCAAGGAAAGTACGGCGAAGTACGGGCATTCACCGAGGAAGAGCTGGAGGAGCTTATCGCACGATACGGGCAAGCAGCGGCTTACGCCAAGCAATGGGGTTTTAATATGGTGACCATCCATGGCGGTCACGGCTGGTTGATCCCGCAGTTCATGTCGGGGAAAATAAACACCAGAAAAGACAAGTGGGGCGGAAGCCTTGAAAACCGTATGCGGTTTCCGTTGGCGGTCGTTAAGAGCATACGCCGGGTGGTCGGTAAAGATTTCCCGATTGAATTTCGGATGAGCGGCTCTGAGACGAATCCGGATGGCTACGATATTGATGAGGGCATTGAATTTGCCAAAGCTCTGGACGGTAATGTCGATATCATCCATGTTTCCACCGGCAACCATGAGGTTACCTCCGCCTCCATCATCACGCACCCCAGTATGTTCGCGGAGGACGGCTGTAACCTGAAGTACGCGGCCGCGATTAAAAAGCATGTAAAATCCCTTGTCGCCTCGGTGGGCGCACATACGGACCCAAAGCTGATGGAGGAGATCGTAGCCTCCGGTCAAGCCGATATTCTCGTGCTGGGCCGTCAGGCGCTAGCCGATCCGAATTTTCCTAAAAAGGCCAGAAGCGGGCAGGATGAGGATATCAACAAATGCACACGCTGTACCTGCTGTTTTGAAACCTCCGGCCGATACAGAATTTTCTACTGCGCGACAAATCCCAAAATCGGACATGAAAACGAAGAAAGATACCTGCCCCCGGTCAAAGAAAAAAAGAAGGTTTTGGTCGTCGGGGGCGGCGTCGCGGGCATGCAGGCGGCAATTACGGCGTATGAACGCGGCCACAGCGTGACACTCTGCGAGAAAACGGCTCGTCTGGGCGGCGTATTGTTGTGTGAAGAGCAGGTTTCTTTTAAGCAGAAACTCAAAAACTATCTTGCGCATCAGTCAAAAATCATTGAAAAGGCCGGCATTGATGTACGTCTGAACACGAATGTAACCCCGCAGTACATACGAAAAATAAGACCGGACGTCGTTATTGCCGCACTGGGCGCAAGACCGGTTAAGCCTTCAATTTTAGGTATCGATCTTGACCATGTCTTCGGAGCGGAAGAGATCTATGTAAATCCCGAAAAAGCGGGCAGGGAAATCGTAATTATCGGCGGCGGGCTGGTCGGAATTGAGCTTGCGGTACATATGGCGATGAACGGGCGAAAGGCTTCGATCGTCGAAACGCTTCCGCAGCTGTCCTTTGCGGACGAAGGCGGCGTGCACACGCTCGCGCTGCAAGAACAAATCGACAAGCTGGGTATCGCTGTTTATACCTCAACCGACGTGACAAAAATCATACCCGACGGACTGCTTGCCGACGGGCCCGACGGAAAACTTGAGTTGAAGGCCGATACGGTTGTCTATGCCACAGGGCAAAAACCGCTGCGCGAAGAAGCACTTACCTTATCCGATTGCGCGTTCGAGTTTTACCAGATAGGCGACTGCCTGACGCCGGAAAACATTCTGGCAGCAACACAGTCAGCGTACCTGACCGCCCGGGATATCTGAAGCGAAAATAAAGAGAGCCGTCCCGAAAAAAAAGGGGCGGCTTCTTTATGTGGCTAATAGAAAAACCGATTAGCAGCCATGCGGTATTCAGATGAGCATTTCGCCCATCGGATCATGTGCGCTTAAGTTTTTTTGTATGGACTTTTCGCTGTGGTTTGCATAACAGTATACACAACCGTTTAAACAGGTATTATACGCGCCGATGTCCATGCTCATAGCGCAGAGACAGCCCTTCCTCTGGTTCGGATCTTTTCTAACCGGGAGCTTTGCTGTGCTTATCGATCCGATCAAATTTTTGTCGATGCAGCTGGCTTTCACAATTCCGAACGGCGAGAGGTCATATGTTTCGCAGCAGGCTTTTGGGATCAGCCCGTGGGCTTTTGCTGTTTGACCGATATACGCCGCAAGCTCTGCGATTTCATCATCCGAAACAGCGCGTAGCAGCGGGGTTTTCAGTTTCGCATACAGATCAATAAAGCTGACAGTGACGCTTTCCGTGTAGCCGCCAAGCTTGATGCAAAGCCGTTTAAATTGCTCTTTATGGTATTGCATGGTTAGAAAATCGTTTAGTATGATCGGATCATACCGCCATAAAACCTTCTGCGCACCGATCCTCCGGCTAAGCGTCTGAAAGGTTTCGATGATATCTTTTTTATTACGCAGGCTTTTTTCCAACCTGTCGTCATAGGGCGTTACGGTGAATTGAAAATAATAAGGAATGCACGTTTTGTCGATCGCATCCAAATGGGGCAGCAGGTTTTTTGCGTCCTTTGTCCAAAAAACGATGCAGTCGGTTTCGTCCTTATTCAGCGGGGCTCTTATAATCTGCTTGCGGTTCATCGGGTTTCTAAAAAGCGCATATTTTGCCTTTAGGCGATTCATCAGCCATTCGGAATAATAGCAGGGGATATCCGTACGCCTGGAAGCGGATACGATCATCGAATAAGCCCGATTTCTTTCTTCCACTCGGCAAAATCCGGAGCGGCTTTATCGGTAAAGCTCTCTACAAATTCGGGCGTGAATACGCTGCTCGGACCGAAATTGCTTTCTTCATGCCAGACATAATTACGCCTAATGTATCTGCTGATGTCCTCTCGGCTTATATAATCCAGATGGCCGAAACATGAGGGATCGGTCTCGGCCATATTCTTCCATATCACCTTACTCCAGGGCTTGCGCCGATACAGCCAAATACCCGACAAGCTAAGTTCGTGTCTGTAGGCTTTAAACCAGTCGGTGCCCTCACGCTCAGCTTTGAATTTTGCAAAGGGCCCGATGTCCCATTTCCAGTCCAGAAACAGATGCAGCAAAACACCGTGTGAGAACGCATCGTTTATGTCAAGATGCAGGGCCAGATCTTTGATGGTATCCGTCCTGTCCTCTATGTCCCTGAAATGCGTTTTATCCTTGATCTTCCATTCGGATACCGCGTCCGGTGCGATATTCCCGATATAAAACAGCGTCGGCGCGTCCGGGTCGACCTTACGTGCCAAAAGCAGATGAACCATCGAAGCTGGCATATTGTTTCCTTTCATTTTACTTATTCGTCAATCAGGCGGGAAAAGCGGCTCTATGGAAAAGCCTGCAATGCATTGCCTCACAGACATTATATGGTATGTACCGCCGAATTGCAAGGTTATCAAATGACGGCCTTGCAGTGAACCATGTATTACGGAAAACGTAACATTCGAAAAGAACCAAAAAAGTGCCGTTTTACCGGGCAAACAGCCAGATAACACGATATTTTGACGGTTATAATAAACAAGCTGGGGACCGCATCCAAAAGGTGAAGAATTTTCATATGGATATGCTTTTTCATGTCGGGTACCCTTTGGCAAAGGGGGTTTGCAGATTGAATAGAACAATGAGATTATGCGCGGTATTGACGTTGTTTATTATACTGTTTTCAGGGATACCGGCAAAGGCGGCGGATTACAGATACAATATGTCCTACATATATTTCGGAAATGCCTCGGGCTATACGGATTATGTGCAAAACGCGCAGAATTCACTGAACGAGATTTCGCCTGCCTATTTCAGCTTGAATGCCGACGGCAGCCTGTGCATCAATGCGTCAATCGACAGGGACTTCATTAAAGCCATGCACGACAAGGGCATTTTGGTCGTGCCCTTTCTGAGCAATGACTGGGATCGCACAAAGGGGATTAAAGCGCTCAACGGCAGAAATAAGCTGGTCAAGGACATCGCAGCGGCGATTCTTGAATATGATCTTGACGGGATCAATATCGATATCGAAAACGTAACACCCGATGAACGGGCGGCTTATGTGGATCTGACGCGGTTGCTGCGAGAAACATTGTCCGGGGAAAAGCTGGTTACGGTGGCCGTCGCTGCAAACCCCTACAATACAGATTTAGGTTGGCAGGGCAGCTATGATTACGCGGGGCTTTCCTCCTACTGCGATTACCTTATGATTATGGCATACGATGAGCATTATCAAAGCGGGCCTCCCGGACCCGTCTCGAGCCTTTCCTTTATCGAGAAATCTATCCTTTACGCGCTCAAATACGTGTCAAAAGAAAAGATCGTGCTCGGGCTTCCGTTTTACGGTAGAATCTGGTCAAGCTCCGGCGGGTTTCCAAACGGCTTCGGCATCAGCAATGTAAGGACGGAAAAGCTGCTTAGCGACTACGGGGGAAAAGTGAATTTCGACCTTTCCAGCCAATCGGCCTGCGCGACGCTCACGATTAAACCATCGGATGTTAAGCCTGTAATCGGAGGACGAAGTCTCAATGCGGGTACATATACGATCTTTTATGAAAGCGAACGGTCGCTCAAGGCAAAGCTTGAGCTGGTCGAAAAGTACGATATCAAAGGAACCGGAAGCTGGAGTCTCGGGCAGGAAACGAAAAAAACCTGGGATTACTACAAGTTCTGGCTCAACGGATGTTACTTTGAGGATATCGCAAACAGCTGGGCGAAAAACACTATACTGGAAGCTTATGCAAACAAGTGGATCAAGGGGGAAAGCGCTGCAGCCTTCAATCCGGAAGGACAGATGACCAGAGCGCAGGCAGCCGTTATGCTTGTCCGGATGCTGGGGCTGACGCCGGAGAAAAACGACGCCTGGCGCTTTGACGATTGTACCGGAAGATGGGAAGAGCCCTATATCAGTACGGCAAGGCGCTATGAGCTTGTGTCGGGCGTCGGAGATAATCTGTATAGCCCACAAAGCAGAATAACCAGGGAGGAAATGGCCGTTATGCTCAACAACATCCTCGGCTATTCCGCTTCAAATTCAAGCAGGCAATACAGCGATGTCACGGTTTCCGGAAACAGCTGGTCGATTTCCGCCATTTGCGCACTGAGCGAGAAAAATATCCTTTGCGGATTTCCGGACGGCCGCTTTTTGCCGCAAAACAGCCTGACAAGGGCCGAAATGACCGTGCTTTTATCCAGACTGAACGGTATTATGTACGTCAGTTAGCCACGTTTCGTAGCGATGCACCGGGTATTCACATATAATATGCTGATGTTTATTCATTACCGCCAAGCATAGCATTTTATTTATCTATGTGCGGCACAGCATGATTATTGGAGTGTGACGAAATTTGATTATACATACAGTAAGATCCGGTGAGAGCATTTACGGCATAGCGCGCAGGTACGGCGTTGATCCGGCTGCGATTACCGACGCAAACAGGCTTGCGAATCCGTCTTCTCTGGTGGTCGGACAGACCATCGTGATTCCCGGAGACTTTTCGGTCCACACGGTAGCCAGCGGGGAATCTATGTACACCATCGCAAGGAACAATTCGGTGCCACTCAACTCCCTGGTCGCCGTTAACCCGCAAGTGAACCCAATGAGGCTACAGCCCGGACAAGAGCTTATTGTTCCCAGAGCGCCCGGAAAATTGGGTACCATTTTTGTAAACGGATATGCGTTCCCCAATATCAGCATGGAGGTTCTGAGGGGAACCTTACCCTATCTGACTTATCGGAGCATATTCAGCTATCAGGTTAGACCGGATGGGAGCCTTATCACGATAAACGATGAACCTTTAATCGAGGCAGCCCGCACGCAAGGCGTCGCTCCGATGATGGTGATCACCAACATCGAGGAAGGAGCCAGCTTCAGCGGAGAACTCGCGCATTCGATTTTGACGAACCCACAGGTGCAAGATACACTTCTGAGCAATGTGCTGTCTACCTTACGGGCAAAAAACTACTACGGGCTTGATATCGACTTTGAATATATCTTGCCGGAGGACCGGGAAAACTACAACAATTTCATGCGTAAGGTTTCCGCGGCGCTCAGGGGTTATACGCTATCGGTTGCGCTCGCCCCGAAGCTCAGCGCCGACCAGCGCGGCGTGCTGTATGAAGCGCATGACTATCCTGTTATGGGCGCGTTGGTGGACCATGTGATTTTGATGACCTATGAGTGGGGGTATACCTACGGACCGGCTATGGCGGTTTCTCCGATTAATCAGGTAAGAAGGGTACTGCAATATGCCGTAACGGCGATACCGAGCGAGAAGATTTTGATGGGCATGCCGAATTACGGGTACGATTGGACGCTGCCGTTTGTCAGAGGATCCGCCGCAAGGACGCTCACGAATACAGGCGCCGTTCTGCAGGCTTCCAGAGTGGGTGCAGATATATCCTACGACACCGCTTCTCAGGCGCCGTTTTACACCTATTACGATTCCGATCGCAAACAGCATGAGGTTTGGTTCGACGATGCGCGCAGTATCCAGGCAAGGCTCAGGCTCGTCAGCGAATTTGATCTCGGTGGAGTTAGCTATTGGACGATTAACAGCTTCACTGCGCAAAACTGGCTGGTCCTCGATTCCATGTACAATGTCAGAAAGGTGATCTAAT
>JAAYJC010000146.1 GCA_012523085.1 Clostridiales bacterium | reverse complement strand
TTGTCTTGTTTTTGGTAATACTGTCTGTAGGAGAGAATGCCGGTGAGGAAGCTGCTGGATTCCATTACAAAATCTCTGAAAGGTTTTTTTGATAGGCTGACAAAGAAAGAAAAAGTCCGTCTTACCGTATTGGCTGTCGTTATCATCGTACTTAGTATCATCATCGCATCCGTTCTGGGTAAAACGCGGTTCGGCGTATTGTATTCGGGTCTCAGCGAAGCGGATGCGGGAGCAATATTAGCCGCATTGGAGGATATGAGCGTTGAAACGAGAACGCAGGGCGGCGGGACCATACTAGTCCCGGAGGAAAGAATCAGCGAGCTTCGCATGCGGCTTTCCGCCGAGGGATATCAATCGGGAGATTTTGATTACGATATTTTTCAAAATGCCACGGGTTTCGGAACGACGGATATCGAAAAACAAACATACCTGCAGTTTCAGCTGCAGGCCAATTTGCGGGATTACATCATGAAACTGGAACGTATCGAGGACTGTATGGTGATGTTGACCTTACCGAAGGAGTCCTCTTATGTCCTGTCCGCAAACAACGAACCGGCCAGTGCCGCTGTCTACATTAAGGTAAAGGGCGGAGGGAGGCTGACCGGAGACGAAGCTAATGCGATAGCGGAAACCGCATCAAAGGCCATACCGGGGCTGACGGCGGAAAACATCAGTATCATTGATTTTAAAATGCATCTTTATACGATCGGGGACCAGGATTTCTCGGGGTCTTCTTCCGGTGTTACTCGGCAGTATGAACTGAAAAAAGAAATTGAAGAGCAGCTGGAACAACAGGTGATGAACCTTCTTGCCCCCGTATACGGAACGGGAAGCCTGGAAACCGCCGTGAATGTGACATTGAACTTTGACAATGAAATTGTCGAATCCATTGAGTTTTCCCCGCCCATCGAGGATGAGACGGAAGGTATTGTCATCAGCATGTCCGAACTGTATGAAAACTCCAGAACCGGAACAGAGGGAGCGGGTATTGCGGGAACGGATTCCAATGCGGTGGGCACTGCCGAATACCCTTACGGCGCGCTCGGTGAAAATGAGTTATACAGCAAGGTACTGAAAGAAGCAAATTACGAAATAAACAAAACAACAACGCAGATCCAAAAAGCGAAGGGGACGATCAAAGATCTGTCCATAGCGATATTGATTGACAGCGAAACGATTGACGCGGACTATACGGACAGCGTCAGAAATCTGGTTGCCAAAGCTATCGGTGTTTCGAATGATTATATCACGGTAGAAAGGCTGCCGTTTATGCGGACGAATAACGAGCTGGAAGAGCAGCTCCAGGAGCAATCCGACTATATAAAATCCATTCAATTCAAAGAAACGCTGGCCATCGTGTTAAAATACGCCGTGATATTTGTACTGATTTTATTGGCTTTCATATTTGTCATGTCTGTCATTCGCGCTGCCTTCGGAAAGAATGAAGAGGAAGCGGTTCTTGTAACGGGCGGCAGCATTGATTATATTACCGGGGATGAAGAGGAAGAGGAAGAGACGATCTCCGAATTTCAGGATTTAGATTTAAGCAAAAAGTCAGACGGTGTCATGCAGATAGAAAAACTGATCGAAAGGGATCCGGAGGCCGTTGCCCAGCTTCTTCGCAACTGGCTGTCAGAGGACTAAGCCGGTGCATGCTTTAAGCTTGTCCTTTTCAGGTCGCAAAGGCTGCGGCGCTGTACGGCTTTATAATACTATTAAAGGGTGATTTGCGATGGTTTCTGGTCATGGGTTAACGCCCAAGGAAAAAGCGGCTGTTCTTTTGATAAGCTTGGGAAAAGATTATTCCGCAGAGCTATACAGACATATGACCGAGGAAGAAATCAGCCAGATGACACTCAGCATCACGACAATGCGCCGTATTGAACCCAGTGTAAAAGAAGAAATAATAAGAGAGTTTTATGAGATGTGCCTTGCCCAGAAGTTCATCAGCGAGGGAGGGATCGGATACGCACGCGATATTCTTGAAAAAGCATTCGGTTCCGAAAAAGCCAATGAACTCATCCATAAACTCTCCTCATCGCTTCAGGTACGTCCGTTCGACTTTATTCGGAGAGCGGATGCCAGCCAGATATTGAATGTCATTCACAACGAGTACCCGCAGACGATTGCATTGGTGTTATCCTACATAGAACCAAAACAGGCCGCAGCCGTTCTGGCATCTCTGCCTGCGGATCGTCAGGCTGAAATTGTAGGAAGGATTGCCAATATGGGCAGCACATCTCCCGAATATGTTAAGGATGCTGAGCGGATATTGGAAAGAAAAATTACATCGATGGGCTATACCGATCAAATTGCGGTCGGGGGAATAGATGCCATTGTAGGAATCATTAATGCGCTTGATCGAAGCTCTGAGAAAAATATTCTCGAGAGCCTCGATATTCACGACAGCGATCTTGCCGAAGAAATCCGCAAACGCCTGTTCGTGTTTGAAGACATCGCAAAGCTGACCAATATCGTAATTCAGCGTATTCTTAAGGAAATCAGCAACCAGGATCTTGCAATAGCTCTGAAGCTTGCGACGGAAGAAGTGACAAAGGCGATATTCAGTAATATATCCAAACGGCTGCAGGAAATGATCAAGGACGACATGGATGTCATGGGACCTGTGCGTGTACGTGATGTCGAAGAAGCGCAGCAGAGAATTGTCAACGTAATCCGCAAACTGGAAGATGACGGCGAGATCATAATTTCCCGCGGAGAGGAAGATGATTTGGTTGTTTAGAATTGACCGTACGCTTGTCAATTTGGAGAGTATTGAGGCCAATGTTGAAAGGAAAAGAACCGAGCCTCTTGTCCGGATGATGAGTGCGCCGGGCGGTACAGTACAAAAAAAGCCCTCGCAGCAGGCTTCTTCGGATGAGAACAATCAAAAGCAAAAGCAGGTTTCCTCGATTGCTGAGGAGATAATAAGCCAGGCGTTGGTAAAAGCAAAAGCGATTATACGGGAAGCAGAGGCGGAAGCGCTGGAAATCAAGAAGCTTGCCCGCCAGAGAGGCTATGATGAGGGAATCTTTAAAGCCGACGCGCTCATTGAAGCGGCCATAGAAAAGGATAAGGATCAGTTAAAGAACATCATTCTCCGGATTGAGGAGAAAAGACGCGAGATGTTTGACAGCATGGAAAGCGAAATGCTGCGCCTGACCTTTTCCATTATTAAGAAGGTGTTTAGCCAAGTCAGTAAAAGCGACAGCTCTTTGTTTGAATCCATGATATCAAACGCTTTAATGCAGATGAATAAAGAAGGCAAGATAACGATACGCGTCAATACAGAGGAGTATGAACGCTTTTTTTCTGCAGGTGACATGTCTTTTGTTATAGGAGACAAATTACTGACCGCCGCCGTATTGCCCGATCCCAATATGAACTGCGGAGATTGCATCATCGAATCCGAGGGGGAAACCGTAAACGCGGGTATTAATAACCAGCTCAGGAGAATCGAAATTGCGTTTCAACAGGCGGATGGTGTACCGGTATGAAGACCATCGATTTTGAAAAATATCACCGCATATTAAAAACCGTTGATCCGCTGGAATATGGCGGACGTGTATCTAAAATTGTCGGACTTACGGTTGAAGCCTGCGGACCTGCGTCAAAGATCGGGGATATCTGCAATATCTATACGATGAACATGGAGAAATACATAAGGTCCGAGATAGTGGGTTTTCGGGAAAACAATGTGATTTTAATGCCTTTCGGCAATCTTGAGGGAGTCGGGCTCGGAAGCCATGTCGTGTTCACAAAAAAGCCTTTGTATGTGCCTGTCGGCCGCAGCTTGATCGGAAGAGTCATTGATGCGCTCGGAAATCCATATGACGATATGGAAGAGCCCGTTCCTGAAGCTTTTTATCCTGTGGATAACAAACCTCCGAATCCGATGACACGAAATCGCATTCGTGACATATTGCCGCTCGGCGTTAAATCAATTGACGGACTCATGACGATCGGAAGCGGACAGAGGATCGGCATTTTTGCGGGCTCCGGGGTTGGTAAAAGCACACTGCTGGGTATGATGGCTAAATACGCGGTTTCGGATTTGAACGTTATTGTACTTGTCGGCGAGCGGGGCCGCGAGGTCAGGGATTTTATTGAAAAGGATCTGGGAGAGGAAGGACTGAAGAAGTCTGTTTTGGTTGTCGCTACATCAGACCAGCCCGCGCTTATGAGGCTGAAATGTGCGATGGTGGGAACAAGCGTTGCAGAATTTTTCAGGGATAAGGGGTATAAGGTCCTGCTGTTAATGGATTCGCTGACACGGTTTGCCATGGCACAAAGAGAAATCGGAATGGCAACGGGCGAGCCTCCCGTGTCAAGAGGATTTCCGCCCTCGGTCTATACGATCTTACCGAAGCTTTTGGAACGGTCGGGCAACTCGGACAAGGGGTCGATTACAGGACTCTATACAGTCCTTGTAGAGGGAGACGATATGAATGAGCCCGTATCGGATACGGTTCGGGGGATTCTTGACGGGCATTTGGTTCTTTCCCGCAGCCTGGCCAACAGCAATCATTATCCGCCGGTTGATATCCTCGGCAGTGTCAGCCGCATCATGCCGGACATTGTCACAAAGGAGCATTATCAAATGGCCGGAATGATCAAAAACCTGATATCCGTATACAGAGAAGCGGAGGATTTGATCAATATCGGCGCATATAAGCAGGGAGCCAATCCCGAAATCGACGCCGCTGTCAGATTACAGCCGGAAATCAAGTCGTTTTTGAAACAGGACATGGTCGAGCAGTTCACATTTGATCAAACACTTCGGCTGATAAAGCAGATTGTTGATGGTTTGAACACATGAAAAAGTTCAAATTCTCTTTACAGTCTATTTTCGATTATATTCAAACTGTTGAAAAGTCGCAGATAGCAGATTTGAATAATGCGATGATTCTGGTCAAGCAGCTTTATGAGCAAAAAAACATGCTGGAAGAGGCGTATAACCGCAATCTGGCGTCTCAGGCCGAAGTGTTAAAACGTAATATGGATTTACCTGAAGAACTCAATAAGCATGATGCCTATTTCAGATATCTTCGCGATGAAAAAAAAGAGCTGCTGCAAAAAATCAAGAAGGCCGAAGACGAGAGAGATAAATGCCGCGATAAACTGGTCGAAACCAAAAAACAGATAAAAACGTACACCAAACTCAAAGACGAGCAATACAGACTATACTTACAGGAGTTGCAGAGCGAGGAAGAAAAGGAAATTGGGGACCTGATTTCCTTTAACAAAGTCTCCGGCCTCGCGGACAAAGGTATCCGCGAAATGGCTGACATATAGGGAAGCCGCGCAAATTCGCTATATCAAAAGAACCTGCGGCATCAAAGCCGCGCATGCCTGCAGCGGTTGGGATAGCTTTTTTCGTTCTGGCTTGTTCGGCTTATCGATTAAAGACCTTATGCAGCAAGGGGGGAGCCTCATTTCGTCCGCTCTTGGAAAGGATTTGGTTATGCATGGCCAATAATAAACAGGTTGTAAAAAAGAAAAAAGGCAAAGCCTTCAAAATTGCGGTTTCCGTTTTTTTGATTCTTGCTGTCGCGGGTTTTTTGGTCATCTCGCTGATGTATAATCTGTTTTCTGTTCGCGATAGTTTACTGAAAACCGCATATTCAATGGACCCGGATTTTGTGGCTGCCGGGCAATTGCGCGATCAGCTGGCGCAAAAAGAAACGGAGCTTGCGGATCGGGAAAGCAAGGTGTCGGCCGAAGAGCAAAGATTGGCTGAGCTGAAGAAAAAACTTGATGAAAGAAAAAAGGAACTTGATCAAAGGGAAAGTGAAAGCATTCCGATCTACCGCCGCCCGATGACGGAGGATGAACTGGGGGATATGAAATCGATCGGAAAAATCTATGCAGAAATGCAGCCTGAGGATGCCGCAGCGATTTTGATTTCTTTATACAGTACCGAGGACATGGCGGCTGTTTTGTACCATATGTCCGAGAAAAGCTCGGCGGCTATTCTGTCTGCCATGGACACGACGGTTGCAGCGGAAATAACCGATATGCTGCTGCATGAATAGCGATTAAAAAGCGTTTCAGATAAACACAGAATGTAAACAGACCAGGTGAAGCAGCGTGAAAAACCTTTCACGTACGGAAGAAATCGATTTGGCCGCCAAATATAACGGCGGCCATTTGCTGGCGCGATACATGTATCGCGTTTCGCACAATCGATTTTTCCTGACACTTTGTGCTGCCGCTTCGCGGCAGAATGGAGATTATCATAAAGAGAGGGGCCGGAGAAAGACCCCTCTCTTTTTAAACGCTCCAGGTGGCGCAATTTAGGCGGACGGCATAAGCCTGCCGAAAAATTACTTCTTGATATATATGGAGAAACGAATATAATGAATATAATAATGTATGGCGTTCGTGACCGGGGTAATTGATATGCCCGGCAGACATGCGGGTTAACCATAGTGACGATCGATAACAGTTAAAGGTAGGTTAAGCGGTGGGATATAAAAACGCAACAGGATATATATACGACATACAAGGCTATGCTGTACACGACGGACCGGGAATTCGCACAACAGTCTTCACCAAAGGTTGTCCTTTGCACTGCCTCTGGTGCCATAGCCCGGAATCGCAATACCATGAGTTTGAACTGGGCTATTTGCCGTTAAAGTGCTTGGGCACCGACCTGTGTCAAAATGCGTGCCTTGAGGCCTGCCCGGAGAACGCAATATCAAAAGATGAACCCGTGCAGATGCTTGACGGGTCGGGAGTAATACATAAGGCAAAAATTGACCGCGAAAAATGCGCAGGCTGTTTACAGTGTGTCGGAGCATGTGTTACAAAGGCGCTTTATCCCTCGGGCTGGGAGACAACGGTTGATGAGGTATTCAGCCGCGTCATTAAAGATCGCGGGTTCTTCAATAACGGCGGCGGAATAACCATTTCCGGCGGGGAGCCAATGGCCCAGTTTGCGTTCACCTGTAATCTGGCGAAACGGCTGAAGGAAAGCGGAATACATATCTGCCTGGATACAACGGGTTTTGCCGCCACGAATTTATTCGAAGAAATTTTACCGTATATCGACTTGTTTTTGTATGACATCAAACACCTGGACACGGCAATGCACAAGAAGCTTACAGGAGTCGGAAATGAACAGATCCTAAAAAACGCCCGGTTTCTGGCTGAGAACGGAGGCGCTTTGCAAATAAGGGTTCCGGTTATTCCAAAACTGACCGACAAGGAAAGCAATCTTCGGCAGACGGCAGAGTTTTGCGTATCGCTCGGCGAGGCGGTGAAGCTGGTACAGCTTCTGCCTTATCATAAGACGGGTCGTATGAAATATGACCGTTTGGGCTGGCATTATAAGCTGGCTAATGTTGAACCTCCCAAAGAAGAGTTTATGCAAAAGGCGCTGGAAATGTTCCGGAGTTACGGCTTGAACTGCCGGCTGCATTAGTAGACTAAACGCGCCTGATGGGTGCGAGAAGGAGTATAGCATGAAAAAGTTTGATATCCCCGTTTCAGAGCGTATTCAGGGACTCAAAGCGAAACGTGAGCGAATCAACAATGATCTGCGCTTGAATTTCGAGCGCAATCGCATCATCACCGAGTACTATAAAAATCACGAGAAAGAGTATCCGGTACTCAAACGCGCAGGCTATCTTTATACGTGGTGTGCGACGCGAAAGATCAACATCGACGACGATGATATTTTTCTCGGCGATGCCGGTCCGCAATGCCGCACGGTGCATTTTGACATTGAACAAACCGGTCAGAGCTGGTTGCGCGGATGCTTCGGCGACACCGACGAGCGGTTTCGAGCCGCATGGCAGGTACCGGGTAGCATCTGGGTAGACGACGAGGACCGCAAATGGGTACTGGAAGCCGCAGATTACTGGAAAGGCAAGGACATCGGTGCGACAGCTCGCGGGCTGTTTCCGCCGGAGTTTACGGAAAAGGCCGGTCCGTATCTCAATGAACTGACCGGTACATATCCGGGACACTTCAATCCCAATTACGAGCGGGCCGTTACGGTAGGCTTCGGTAAGGTGCGCCGGACAGCTATCGAAAAACTGGAGGAAATCCGAAAGCACACAACCGCAGACAACGTTCGCAGCGAACTGTTCTACCGCGGGATTGTCAGGGTTTGCGATGGGATGATCCTGATGAGCAAGCGCTATGCCGAGGGGTGCCGTAAAGCGGCGGAAACGGCAGCAACGCCTGAACGCCGTGCGGAGCTGCTGAAAATGGCTGACTCCTGCGACTGGATCATTGAAAACCCCGCCAGAAATTTATGGGAAGGTTTCCAAACCATATTCTTCTACCAGTATCTTTTGACAGCGGACGGAACACATTGGGCAGATTCACCGGGGCTTATCGACAGCTTTCTCGGACCGTTGCTGGAAAACGATCTGAAAACCGGCGCCCTGACCCGCGAACAGGCGCAGGAACTGTGTGACGCGTTTCTTTTGCATATCGGCGATCAGATAATCATGTTTCCAAAGCCTAACAATGATCAGCTTATTGACGCACACAAGAATGGAAAGAGGATGTTTGACCTTCAGGGCGGTATGCAAAATATCGCGGCAGGCAGCCTTATCACCCTTGGCGGCCTGAAAACGGACGGTACGGGCGACTACAATCTTGCCACAGAGATGCTGCTGCTGGCCTACTACCGGATGCGTGTTGCCGAGCCAAGTCTCGCCCTGCGCATCAACAAGCATACGCCGGACCGAATCTGGGAACTTGGCATAGCCTGTAGTAAGCGTTCGGGCGGTTTACCGCAATTTAATAATGACGATGTGATTATCCAGACCATGCTGGATAAAGGCGTGACGCTTGAGGATGCCAGACGGTATGCCGTTTTCGGTTGTGTTGAGCCGGCAATCAGCGGCAAGGAATGGTCGATGGCAAGCAACTGCGGCGGTTTCGGCGGTGGATCAAGCCTGATTAACGTGCTTCAATACGTTATTCACGGCAACGTCAACCCAATGACCGGCGCAGAGGGATCACTACCGTGTAAAAAGCTATACGAATACGAGTCCTTTGAGGAACTGCAGGCAGAGATGGAACGGCAAATCAAGTATTATATCGACTACGCGGCCAGGCTGTATCACTTCGCCGCACTTGTATTTAACCACGAGTGGCCTTGCCTTTCAGCCTCTGTTATGACTGAGGGTTGTCTCGAGTCCGGTAAGGACGTCACCTGGGGCGGTGCAAAGTATAACGGCATGGGCTCTATGTTCAGCGCGGTTGCGACGGTTGGCGACAGTCTGATGACGATCAAGAAGCTCTGCTTTGACGATAAAACCGTATCTACACGCGAGCTGTATGACGCGCTGTGTGCAGACTGGAAGGGCTATGAGATGCTCCGCCAGAGAATCCTTAATGAGGTGCCGTTTTACGGCAACGATTACGATGAACCTGACTCTTTGGTTAAGTGGTTTACCAACCTCTGGGCAGATCACTTTAATTCGCGGCCGGGTGTAAACAACGGAACGAATAACTGCGGAGCGCTTGACTTATACTGGGTCTGGGGCGGAAAAATGACGTGGGCGACACCGGACGGCAGAAAAACAGGCGATACGCTTTCACCATCAAGCGATCCGCGTCAGGACGCTGTAAAGAACGGCCCCCTGGCGTATGTAAAAAGCGTTTCTAAGATGCCATGGGATAAGTTGCGCTGCGGCGGAGCGATCAACCTGCGGTTTGATGCGAATTCCGTCCGCGGCGAGGATGCCGCATCCAAGGTGCGGGAATTGATTGAGTCCTACTTTGCGATGGGAGGAATTCAGTTCCACTTCACGGTTGCGGATACGGAAATCATGCGCGCGGCGCAGAAGGACCCGCAAGATTATCAGGATCTGATTGTCCGTATTGCCGGATTCTCCGCGTATTTCACCCATATGTCATTTGACGATCAGGAGAACTATATTGCCAGATATGAAATTGGCGTATGACAAAAGGATTTTGGCATTTGACAAAGAATTTTGGCATTTGACAAAAGAATTTTGGCATTTGGTACGGACACCCCGCCGCGCCTTGGGTCAATCTAAATAGCAAAGGGACTGCGGCAGAGCAGCCCGAAAAAACAGAGCCGAGTGACTGCGTAAGCAAATCACAAAGGCTCTGTTTTGTTCTTAGCCGGCAGTGAGCCTGAACGGAGAAGGAGCAGGGATTAAATCCGCAAGAGAAAGGATGTCGTGCATACGCGTGAAAAGAACGGTTTTAGCGCTCCTGACCGGATGTGTTATTTTTCGTTCGGCAATATAGGCATATTTTAAGAATTTCTTTTAATAATTACTGGATTAATTTAGTTTTCATCCGATAAAAATAGTGAATCAAACATTTTGAAAGGGGGTGAATGTATGAATATCATACCGATCATCGGCGAAAACCGCGAAGCAGGTGTAAAGCTCCAACCGGAACAGGATTTGTCAAAGACAGTCAGCGAAGCATTTTTTATCATTTATGAAACGCAAAACACCATATTTGAAAACGGATTACGGCTGGCTGAGGGTACAATCAATGAATTGAAGGAAGAAGCGGACAAACATGAAAATCCGCAGCAAGCAGATATAAGCCGTTACTTTCCGATGAATGTGATTTTACCCGGCACGTTTTACGAGCGGATCGACATTTTATCGAAAATGTCTCTTATCGAAGCAGGTATGCAGCAGATATCACCTGATCCGGTTAACCCGGAAAGGACGCAAACGAAAGACGAACCGGTCATTTCTATTCTCGAAGGGAATATCAAGGATATTGGTCCTTTAAAAATTCAGTCTACCGTTCAACAAGCAGAAGTACCCGTTGAATTGCAGCCGGAAAAGCAGAGGGCCGTGGCACGGATGCCGCAATTTACGCAATACGCTGACGAGCCTGATAAATATAAGAAAGATTCAGCTCCGCTTATCGTTAACGGCGACGTTTTGTGCCCTTTGGAGAATGCAAATGACCTGAGTGCCCCCGAAGCGGTCGGCGCTGCAAATGACGCGGATAAGAGCCCGGCGGATGACGGAACAAAAAAGAATATCGGGGACAGGCGTAGGGCGTCCGGATTACCTCAGGTTGATCTTGGGACGGAAAAGGTCAGAGCGGCCATTATGCTTGAGGAAGCGTCTTATACCCGCTCAAAACCGGTACAGGCAACGACGGAAAACCTGTTTGACACAATGGTGAAAGAAATCGAACTGTTTAAAACAGACGAGTCTAACCAAATGATCATCCAATTGAAACCCGAATTTCTCGGTAAGGTAACCATTTCGCTGTCTATTGAAGGTCAGGGCCTGCATGTGAAAATCCGCACCGAAGATCCGGGGATTAAAAGCTTGATAGGTGGGCAGATCAGCCAGCTTGCGCAATCGCTTGCCGATAAGGGAATCAGGGTATCGGATATCGATGTCGCATACAACGGAATATTAAACCAAAACAGCGAGCAACCGCAGGAAAGGCAAGAGCCCCGGAAGCAAAACGAAACGCGTTATCGCAGAGCGGCCGGAGGCATAAGTACGCAGGCGCTCTTGTTTATGCCAACGGACGAAATGGATGTGTCTGTTTTGGATATGATGCTGAGCTCAGTGGAGTTTCGGGCTTAGAAAGGGAACATAACGTGAAAGTACTTTCACGCCGTAAAAATACTTTCACGCTGTAAAAAACCTTTCACACACGGAAGAAATCGATTTAGCCGCCAAATATGACGGTGGACATTTGCTCAATCGATTTTTCCTGACTATTTGTGCTGCCGCTTCGCGGCAGAATGGAGGTTATCATGGCATCTTCCGCATCGAATACGGTATCTGGCACCGGATTGCGCGGCTATGAGGAATATCAAAACCAATTACGAACAGCAGGCAATAAGCTGGGCCAAAGTGAATTTTTAAAGCTTCTTGCCGCACAGCTTCAATATCAGGATCCGATGGAGCCGACAAAGGATTCCGATTTTATCGCTCAGCTGGCGCAGTTTTCCTCTCTTCAACAAATGGAATCGCTCAGCAGCGTCATGACAACTTTTCAATACTTCGGGCTTGCCGGGAAATTTATATCGGGTGAGACTACCTTGGCGGACGGCACAACGGCTGTCCTATACGGCATGGTGGACAGGGTGGTTTCCGCAGACGGCGAGACATATGTGCAAATCGGAGATCAAATGCTTGAAGCATCGAAAATTACCGAGGTCTACGATAAGGATTTATTCAGCGGTGACAACAACCGGCTTCTGGAGGCAGCGAATATCATCGGATGCACAGTCAAGGCAAACATTACCGATACCGACACCGGTGAAACAACAGAATATTCAGGCGTGGTAACACGCGTTTCTACAGAGGACAACAGACTGTACGCATACATTACCGACAGTGAAGTCAGGATTCCTGTCAGCAGTATAACCGATATAAAAAAATGATATAAACGGAGGATAACATTATGATGCGATCTCTATATTCCGGGGTATCCGGTTTGAAGAATCATCAGGCCAGAATGGATGTCATCGGCAACAACATTTCAAACGTTAATACTGCGGCATATAAATCCAGCCGCGTTGTTTTTCAGGATATATACAGCCAGACGGTCAAAACAGCTTCTGCGGGTACGGCGACCTTGGGCGGTACGAATCCCGCTCAAATCGGACTGGGCGTATCACTGGGCGCAATCGATATTATTTTTACCAGTTCGGCGACGCAGCGTACGGATAACCCTTCCGATCTTGCGATAGAAGGCGATGGCTTCTTCGTTATCGATATAAACGGGTCCGATGTGGGCGGTATGTCTTATACGCGTGCCGGTAATTTCTATGTTGATAACGCCGGTTATCTTGTAACCTCCGACGGATACTTTGTCATGGGTTATGATCCGGCCGCCACGCCATCTTCCGGCACATTGGAGCAAATCAATCTTACGGGCTATACCGGAATTACTTTCGATGACAAGGGCATGATCTGGGGACTGGACAGCACGGATACAAAAGTGGCCGTATCCAAAATCGCTTTGGCCCTCTTTACAAATAACAGCGGATTGGAAAAGATGGGCGGAAGTCTGTATTCGGAGACGGGAAGCTCGGGAGAACCAGTGTTTTCGGTAGCGCAGCAGGGGGGCGCCGGCAAGATTAACCCCGGTGGGCTTGAAATGTCCAATGTCGACCTGGCGTCGGAGTTTACGGATATGATCGTGACGCAAAGAGGCTTTCAGGCCAATTCCCGAATCATCACAACCTCGGACGCTTTGCTCGAAGAATTGGTTAACCTGAAGAGATAGGAAGCTAAAATATAAAGGTGCAGCGGTATGCGGTATGCCTGCCGCTGCGCCGGTATAACGTTGGTATGAGGGGAGATTTCTTCATGATCATGGTTACACGAATAAACAAGGTTGAGCGGTTTTACATCAACGAGGAACTGATTGAATTTATTGAAGAGACTCCCGATACGGTAATTTCCATGGAGTCCGGAAAAAAAGTTGTCGTCATGGAAAACGCAGGTACGGTCATAGATCGGATTATTCAAGAAAAAAGGAAATTGTATCGTTATTGGGATGAGAAAGAATAATTTTATCGGATCTGATCGTAACCGATTTACCGGAGCCATACCGCGATACCCGGCGCATTGGGCATTGTAAAGCGGGCAGAGATGAGGAAACGTAAAGAAATCCGGCGCTATTGCGAGATCAATTCCCGCATACGCCGGTTATCGATAAGGTAGGTGGATCCCTCTGGAAATTACAACAATTTTCGGAATGCTGTTTGGGTTGGTTTGCATTGTAATCAGCATACTGCTCGATGGCAGTGTGCTCGGATTCGTTGATGTCGCATCGATGTTTATCGTGTTCGGCGGAGTTATTGCATCGACAATCATATCCTACCCGTTAAGCGTTTTAAAAGGTCTGGTCAAAGTAATCGGAAACGCGTTCAAGACAAAAAAGACCGATTTTCATGCGGATGTCGAGAACATTTTACGCATAGCAAATATCGCAAGGCGGGAAGGCATTTTAGCTCTGGAAGAATCGGCCGGTAACCTGGAAGATCCTTTTTTGAAGAAAGGAATCATGCTGATTGTCGACGGCTCGGATCCCGAGCTGGTCCGCAGTATTCTTGAAACGGAACTCGCGTTTATTAAGGAAAGGCACAGCCAGGGACAAGCGGTTTTGCTGAGTATGTCTTCGTATTCGCCGGCATACGGTATGATCGGTACGCTAATCGGCCTTATTAATATGCTGAAAAAACTGGATGACCCGTCTAACATCGGGCCCTCAATGGCTGTCGCACTGGTCACGACATTTTATGGCGTCATACTTGCCAATCTGATTTTTACGCCATTGGCTAAAAAACTCGCTGCAATGGGAAACGAGGAATATCTGCGAAAGGAACTTGTCCTTGAGGGTATTTTGTCTGTACAGGACGGAGAGAACCCGCGCATTATCCGCGATAAGCTTAATGCCTTTTTGTCAAAAGCCCAGATGGAGGGCAGAAATGCTAAAGAAAAAGAACAGGCGGAAAACGCAAATACGGAGTAATGCGAATAAAGGTCAGTGTGAAGAGTTAAATTTATATTTTTCCTCTCGAAAAATCGATCCGGCCGCCACAGGAGGCGAGGGCTGTTTGCAGACGCGAATCAAGTTTTGCGCCCAAACCATCGATTAATCTTAACTTATAAGTATATCGGAAATGGAGGTTAAAATGTCCAGAGTAACGGAAAGAAGACAGGCAAGCAAACAGGAGGAGGGCGGAGCGAACTGGATGGACACCTATGGTGATCTGGTAACGCTGCTGTTGACCTTTTTTGTTTTATTGTTTTCATTTTCTACGATCGACGCACAGAAATGGAAGACTTTGGTTGGCGCGCTGTCGGGCTCGACGGCGGTTGCCATTCCTGTCTTGAACCCCGAAATGGCGATGGAAGCGCCCATCAATACGATATTGACGACAACCGTTTATGATACCGAGGAAGTGGTTGAAGATGAACCTCCGATAATTGATGACATTAAGGACGATAACGGAAATGTTCAACTGGAATATGAGCGCTTTTTACAGCTGTATACAAAGGTCGGACAATACATTGATGAGCATCAACTATCGGCAGAAGTCATTGTGGATTACGAGGCGTACAGAATCATCATTCGGTTTGCGGACAGTGTTTTTTTTGAGTCGGGAAAAGCGGATATTCTTCCGGAATCGGAAGAAACGCTGAATCATATAGCGCATATTTTATCCGACAATCAAGACCTGATTGAAATGATCAACATTCAAGGACATACGGACAATGTGCCCATTTCGACATCGCTGTATCCAAGCAACTGGGAGTTGTCGGTCAGCAGGGCCGTCAATACACTCCGTTATCTTTTGGCAACTGACCTGATTGACAGTGAGAAGATTTCCGCGGTTGGATATTCCGAATTTCATCCTGTGAAGACAAATGAAACGGTTGAGGGAAGGGCGGCAAACAGACGCGTAGATTTTGTCATTCAAGGTTATAAGAGCAGTTGATAAAAGGAAGTGCAGACTATCATGAAGAAGCTTGTGATCATCATTGTCGTTGCTGTTGTGGCAGCAGGGGCAGTCTTATATTTTTTTGTACTCAAGGGTGAACCGAAGCCGGTTTATGACCAGTATTCACCGGGCGACTATTTTGTGACAAATGTAAAGGATTCCTACCGCTTGCTGAAGACCTCCGTCGTTCTGGAACTGGACTCGAAGAGAATGAACAATGAACTGAAGGAAAAGAACACGCTTATTCGGGATACAATCATTTTTATTTTACGCGATATGGATGAACAGGAAATTAAATCGGCAGAAGCTCAGGACATACTGAGGATCGAAATAAGGAAAGCGCTCAATAAAAAGCTTGAAACAGAACACATCATCGGTGTCCTTTTCAATGATTTTGTCATGCAGTAGAGGAATAATCCGTTCCAAATAGATTGAACTTATTGCTCCGTCGTTCTATTTGTGATAATGTAAATTGTCAGGACTTTACTGAAAGATCCATCGGTACGCAGTTATTCTGCAACCGAAAACGCGGAGTGTGATTTTCTTAAAGTATAATGCGCGAGGGGGGAACGGATTGTCGAATATACTTTCTCAAACGGAAATAGATGAGTTGCTCAGCGCACTGTCTGCCGGAAATGAACCCGAATTATTGGGGAAAGAAAACCATTCGAAAATAAAGGTTTATGATTTCAAAACAGCAAACAGATTTCCCAAAGAGCAGATTCGTACATTAAATATCGTGTTCCAGAGCTTTGCCCAGTTGTTTTCCAACAGATTGTCCGGTCTTTTACGCACTACCTGTGAGTGTGAGGTTATGTCTGTCGAAGAAATGTCTTTTAACGAATTTAATAATTCTCTTCCCAGCCCGGTTATTTTGATGATTTTTCGTGCCATGCCGATGCAAGGTTCGCTGATCATGGAAATATCGCCCGAATTTGCATACATGGTCATAAACAGGCTTTTAGGCGGAGCGGTAGCCAGTACCGACAGCAGCAAGCAATTTACTGAAATTGAGATCGCATTACTGGAACGCGTATTCAGGCAAATTCTAAAAATATTCAATGAAGCCTGGGTTAAAATCCTCGATATCGAAACCCAGGTTGAACGGATTGAAACAAGCACGCAGTTTACACAGATTGTCCCGTTAAACGAACCTGTTGCAGCGATTACGCTGAGCGCGAAAATCGGAAGCGAAAGCGGGCTGATCAGCGTTTGTATGCCGCATACGGCTATCGAACCGATTTCCAAGCAGCTCAATACAAGAATGTGGTATTCCACAAACATAAGTCCGCAGCAGGGTACCGAGCTGTCCGAACGCTTGCGTGAAAAGCTCATCCATACGCCTGTGTCATTACTGGCTTATTTTCACGATACCCCGGCTACAATCAGCGATATTATCAATCTGCAGGTCGGGGATGTTATAAGGCTTAATCATAAAGTGGCAGACCCGCTGATGGTAAGGGTTCAGCATATACCGAAATTTTACGCAAAGATTGGTACTTCGGGTTCCCAGTATGCCGTTCAAATTCTCGATATTGTTAAGGAGGAAATCGAAGATGAATCTTTCGCAAGATGAAATAAATGCGATGCTGGCAGGTCAGATGCCTTCAGATACGGGGGATATTGGCTCGGTCGAAAATGACAACTGGACAGCAAACGATGCTCTCGCTACCGAAAACGATCAGATTCCGGATGAATATTCACTGACACCTTATGAGATAGATACGCTGGGTGAAGTCGGAAATATGTGTATGGGCGCTGTTGCCACGACAATGTATACGCTGCTGGACAAAAGAGTCAGTATTACCACACCGCGAGTCAGCATTCACGCAACAAGGGATGTTCTTGCCGCTTATGAAGTGCCGTTCGTCATTGTTGAGGTGCATTATACCCAGGGCATAGAAGGCAAAAATCTGCTTTTAATCAAGGAGCCTGACGCCGCTTTGATTACCGATTTGCTGATGGGCGGAGACGGCCTGATTAACGAGCCTGTCGAGCTAAACGAAATGCATATGAGCGCGATCAGCGAGATCATGAACCAGATGATCGGCGCTTCTGCAACAGCGTTGTCGAAGCTGATCCATACACCGATCAACATTTCTCCTCCGCAGTCAGACCGCGTAAGCGTCCATGCCGATGTCAGCGAAATGCTTGACGGGTCTGAGGTTGTCGTTAAAGTCAGTTTTGACATGGAAATAGATGGCCTCTTAAACAGCCAATTGTTGCAGCTGATGCCATTTAGGCTGGCTCGCGAACTTGCAAAAAAGTTGATGGAGGTCTATACCGAGGAGGAAATGCCGGAATTACCTGTTTCCACCGAGAATACGACGCAGCAGGCCACATCCGAACAGATGCCGGAATCGATGCTGCATACGGCCGCTCAGGAAGCATATCCTTCTTATCTTTCGCAGCACCCGGGTTCTGATAATCCGGCATCATCTTCAAAACCGGTATCTGCTCCTCCGGTACCCGGGAATCTGGTGGATGTCCGGCCAATGCAGTATGAGTCCTTTGATACGGGGCGAACAGCACCCAGCGCACAGCAAGGGCTGGATATGGTTTTTGATATCCCTCTTCAAGTTTCGGTTGAGCTGGGGAAAACAAAAAAGGAAATCAGCGAAATATTGGAGTTTGGTACGGGAACCGTGATCGTTCTCGATAAAGTTGCGGGCGACCCGGTTGAAATCCTCGCAAACGGAAAGCTCATCGCAAGAGGCGAGGTAGTCGTTATCGATGAAAATTATGGCGTAAGGATTACCGAGTTGTTCAATAAATAGATACATATGCGCAAATTTACAGGCGGCTAGCAGCGATTGATTATGATATGGTATGACAAAAAACGATGCTCCGCACACAATTGGTAAAAATATACGAACAAGAGGTTGTGTTGACATGAAGGAAAGCGCTATCTTATTGGAGACGGGAACAAATGAATTGGAGATTCTGGAATTTTACATTGCGGGAAACAGTTTCGGGATCAATGTTTCTAAAATTACGGAATTAATGCAGGCGCAGGAAGTTCAGCATATGCCTCGATCAAATCCGTATATCGAGGGGGTTTTCCAGCCCAGAAAAGAGGTTTATACAATCATCGATCTTGCCAAATATCTTGGCATGCCTGCCTCTGAAAACCCGGAAAAGGATATTTACATCATTACAAACTTTAATAAAATGAGCGTAGCATTTCACGTACACTCGGTAGAGAACATTTATCGGATTTCATGGAAAGATATCGAAAAACCCAACAGCATTATCTATGGTGGGACTGAAGGTATCGTGACCGGAATAGCTAAGACCGACGACAGAATGATATCCATTTTGGATTTTGAGAAGATCACATATGACATCGGTCCGGAAACCGGAATCAATATCTGTGAGGTAAAAGCCTATTCAGGTACAGAGCGCGCCAATACGCCGATACTGGTCGCGGAGGATTCGGCGCTGTTGAGAAAGATGCTCTTGGAATCTTTGCACACCGCCGGTTACACAAATATCATCATGACGACAAACGGTCAGGAAGCATGGAATGTTTTGGAGGGATTCAAAGCACAGGTCGAAGAATTGCCAAAGTATGTAAGCTGCGTGATTACCGACATTGAAATGCCGCAAATGGACGGACACAGGCTGACGAAAATGATCAGGAGCGATCCGCAGCTGAGAACGCTGCCTGTTATCATATTTTCTTCGTTAATCGAAGAGAATATGAGATTGAAGGGAATCGAGGTCGGAGCGGACGCCCAGCTTTCAAAACCTGATATAGGCAATCTTGTTGATACGCTGACTGAAGTTCTACAGGCTGCAAGCGAGAACGCACCGAGAGAAGAACCTCAGGACGTAAGTGAGGACACGCCGACAGAAGAACCTCAGGACGTAAGTGAGGATACGCCGACAGAAGAACCTCAGGACGTAAGCGAGGATGCGCCGACAGAAGAACCTCAGGCTGCAAGCGAGAACGCACCGACAGAAGAACTTCGGGATGCAAGCGAGAGCGCACCGATGGAAGAACTTCGGGACGCAAGCGAGAGCGCACCGACAGAAGAACTTCGGGACGCAAGCGAGAGCGCACCGACAGAAGAACTTCGGGACGCAAGCGAGAACGCACCGACAGAAGAACCTCAGGACGTAAGCGAGGATACGCCGGCTGAGGAGCTTCAGACTGCAAGCGAGAACGTACCGATTGAAGAGCAAAATGAATCGACAAACTGAAGCCGGGAAAAATCATGAAACGGGCGATGCAAACCACCCGCAAAAAAGGGGCTTATGTAAGTGCATTATATGCATTTACATAAGCCCCTTTGTCTATGCTGAATAAGGATTAAATATGGTTTACCCATTCAATCGCCTGGAAATAGAGCTGCGGAACTTTCTCCATATTCAAGCGGTGTTTTTCAGCCAGCTGTAAAGCCTCATCCCATCGGCTGTTTTCATAATAAATGACAAAGGAAAGCAGATCACCCAGCTTTCCCTTACGGCTTTTTAAAGGATCGGCTATTTCCGCTGAGATATGGGTACGCGCAACGATCTCCTCAA
>JAAYJC010000145.1 GCA_012523085.1 Clostridiales bacterium | reverse complement strand
GTTTTGTCTACAACTGAATTATACCAAATCAGGCTGATTGCTTCTATATATTTATAGTGATAATTTGGGTTTGCCGTGCCCGTTATCCCTTGCGAACACTATGTTTGTGGTGTTTTGCTCACGGCTAGTCAGTAATTATAAGGAGGTGAATGGCATGCCGGGAAGGAATGGAACCGGCCCAATGGGTACAGGCCCATTAACGGGAAGAGGTTTAGGCCGATGCACAGTTATGCGTGCAGCAAAGTACGGAGCCGGTCTCGGAATGGGCTTGGGTCTTGGGTTTGCTTGCAGACGCGGTTTTGGTAGAGGTTTTGAAGATTTAGCCTCCTCGAAAACACAAAAAGAACTGCTCCGTGAGCAGAAAACTAGGCTGCAGGATCGGCTCGAAGCTATTGATAAGCAATTAGAGAGCTTATAATGGCCACACAGGATAAAAACGAAGGTTTTATCCTGTCTTGGGACGGTGGTGAAGAGTTATGGCGAGACCGAGAAAGTGGAGAAAAGTTTGTTGCTTGCCTGAAAGCAACAAATTCGGGCCTCTTGATTCACCTGCGGAAGCCGAGAATCAAGTAAATATGACTATTGACGAGTACGAAACCATAAGGCTTATCGATCTGGAGGGCTTTACCCAGGAAGAATGCGCCATGCAAATGAATGTAGCCCGCAGTACCGTTCAGGGCATTTATATTGATGCCAGAAAAAAGCTGGCTGAATCATTGGTTAACGGAAAGATACTGACGATTGAGGGTGGTGAGTACCGGCTTTGCGAGGGCTTGGGTAATGGCTGCGGTCGCGGCTGTCATAGGCACAGGCGCGGGCGGCACGCTACAGATGATAAGAATCGGAGTGACTGATTATATACTCAGAAAAAGTTATGGAACATTTTATGTGTCCTCAAAATGCCTATAGTATGCCGGACGCAGATGCCGAGGGAAGCTATGGCGATCCTTCCTGCGGGGATTATTTGACCATTTACTTAAAGGTAAAAGATAATCGAATAGAGGAGATCAGCTATCTTGTGTTTGGCTGTTGCGCTTCAATTGCAACATCCAGCATGACGTCTGTATTGGCAAAGGGTAAAACCTTAGAGGAAGCGCTGAATATCACGGAAGAGGATATTGTGCGGGCTTTAAACGGGCTTCCTGAAAACAAGCTCCATTGCTCAAATTTGGGCGCAAGCGCCCTGCGCAATGCAATCGCAAATTACCTGAAAGAGAAAAGAACGGAGGATTAGCGTGAAAAACCTTTCACGCTGTGCTGCCGCTTCGCGGCAGAATGGAGGTTCATATGAAAATAGCCATTCCGGCAGATGAAAAAAGTTTGGCGTCAAACGTATGCGTATCCTTTGGACGCACCCCATATTTTTTGATTTATGATACGGAAACCAAGGAAAGCACTTTTATTGATAACAGCGCGGCAGCAAGCACAGGCGGCGCCGGAATTAAAGCCGCGCAGGCCATAGTAGACAATAATGTAAATGCCTTATTGACACCAAGATGCGGGCAAAATGCCGCCGACGTGATTAATGCTGCCGACATAAAAATATACAAAACGTCGTCCGCTTCGATAAAGGACACCATAGCTGCTTTTGTTGATGGAAAACTGCCATTGCTCGATGACATTCATGCCGGATTTCATGGGCAAGCCGATAATTAATATGACAATAGCTGTACTGAGCGGCAAGGGCGGAACAGGGAAAACGCTGCTGTCGGTAAATTTAGCGGCGGCGGCGGAAAAATCGACATACATGGACTGTGATGTGGAAGAGCCAAACGGACATCTGTTTTTTAAGCCGAAAGAAATCACAGAAGAAGAAATATCGGTAAAAATTCCGACGGTTAACGATGAACTGTGCAGCGGATGCCGAAAATGTGTTGATTTTTGCAAGTTTAACGCTCTGGCTCATATTAGAAATAAACTGTTTATCTTTGACGATGTATGCCACTCCTGCGGTGGCTGCCTTCTGATTTGCCCTGAAAAGGCGCTGACAGAGAAAGAAAAAGTAATCGGCAAAGTTCAAAAAGGGGTTTCCGGCGAGGTTACGGTATGGACAGGAGTATTAAACATCGGTGAGGCTACGGGCATTCCTATCATAAAAAAGCAGCTTGAAGCGATCAATCCTTCGGATAATCGGCTGACTTTTATCGACTGCCCTCCCGGAAGCGCCTGTATCGTAATGGAAAGCATCAAGGACGCTGATTATTGTGTTCTGGTAGCTGAACCCACAGTATTCGGCGTTTTTAACCTTAATATGGTATATGAGCTGGTCAGGATATTTAGCCGGCCTTTCGGGGTTGTTCTGAACAAATGCCTGGAGGAAGAAAACCCTGCGGAGAAGTACTGTATAGAAAAAAACATCAAAATTTTAGGCCGTATCCCATTTGACAATGAACTCGGAACTCTGAATTCAAATGCAGAAATTGCCGTTTATAAAGATGAAAAGTACCGGGAGCTGTTTTCTTCTCTGCTGAAAACAGTGGTAAAGGAGGCACAGCATGAAGCAACTGCTGATTCTTAGCGGAAAGGGCGGCACCGGAAAAACCACAATAGCAAGCGCGTTTGTACGGTTTGCTGACGCTAAGGCCTATGCGGATTGTGATATTGATGCACCTAACCTGCACCTTATAACCGGATGGAGTTTTCAGCCCCAAAAAACGAATTATTACGGACTGCCAAAAGCGGAGATAAATCCGAAGCTATGCAATGCGTGCGGCCGATGCGGACAAAACTGCAGATTTGACGCGATCAAAACGAAACCGCACTATAAGGTTGATCCCTTTTCTTGTGAAGGCTGCGGTGTTTGTGCGTATGTTTGCCCTGTGGAAGCGATAACTTTGGTACCGGCAGTAACCGGGGAAATCATGCTGTATTCTGAAGCAAAAAAAGTGTTTTCAACAGCACAGCTTAAAATGGGGAGCGGAAACTCCGGCATGCTTGTCACCGAGGTAAAAAAACAGATGAAGGCAGCGGCAGTTGATGCTGAACTTGCCGTTATTGATGGGTCTCCCGGAATTGGCTGTCCTGTTATTGCGTCACTCAGCGGTGTCAACATGGTTTTGATCGTTGCCGAACCTTCCCTGTCAGGTATCAGCGATATGGCGCGCATCATTAATATGGCGGCGAAATTCGGAACAAAAACAGCGGTATGTATAAACAAATATGACATCAACATGGAAAACACAAGAAAGATTTTGGAATATTGCAAGAAACATAAGCTGTCATTTACCGGTATGATACCGTTTGATCCCAACGCAGTCAAAGCGATTAATAACGGCCAAACAATTGCAGATAGTGATTGCCCGTCGGGCGCTGCGGCAAAGGAGGTTTACCGCAAGACAATGGAGCTTCTTTTTGACAGGCCGGCGGATAAAAGCCAATCCCATTAAGAGTCAGCCGCAACCTTGATGAAAAAGCCCGGACCGGTAGAAAAATAATACAAAAAACGGAGGAAAACAAAAATGAAAATTGCAGTAGCAAGCGACAAAGGAATGGTAACAGAGCATTTTGGACATTGCGAAGGTTTTATGATTTTTGACACTGAAAACAATCAAATCGTTAAAAGTGAAACCATTGCCAATCCTGGACACAGACCCGGATTTTTACCCAATTATCTCAATGACATCGGTGTTAATGTCATTATTTCAGGCGGCATGGGCGGCGGCGCTATTGACATCTTTAATGAGAAAAACATCGAGGTCATTGTCGGCGCACAAGGGAGTGCAAAAACAGCGGCAGAAGCGTACCTGCAAGGCACTCTAAAATCAACAGGCTCCGTTTGCCATGAACATCAGCATCATGATACATGCGGGGAATAAGAACAGTGGACAGGCGCACGGTAGTTTCTGCAAAACTCTGTTTATAATGGAGATGAGCAGAAATCATCTAAAAAGCTGAGGGCGTCCTGGTGCTCATATAGCCATAATTCTGTTTCGCGATTATATCAGTGAATAGATTTATGTATCGTGCGAAGGCGGTTATTTTGTGATAATTAATGACTTACCCAAATAAATATCCAAAACAAACCCAAAGGATCTACGGTTATACCGCAGCCCCTTTGGGTTTGTAGCAGATAATGGATTGAATCCTGTGGGCTGAAATCAGAAGATTTATAAACGGTTTATGGTGAATTCAGATCCTGATTTCGTTTCTTGCGATGATGTCGTCCTGCAGCTCGGTGCTCAGCTCGATGAAATACGCCGAATAGCCCGCGATGCGCACAACCAGGTCGCGATGCGTTTCCGGGTCGCCCTGAGCTGCGCGCAAAGTGTCGGTGCTCACGACATTGAACTGGCATTCAAGCCCGCCGTTTTCAAAATAGGTCTGCGTCATATCGCGCAGCTTCTCAATGCCGTCATCGCGGGACAAAACGCTCGGATGCATGCGCATATTCAGCGCCATGCCGTCCATAAACCGGGTATGGTCAAAGCAGCAGGTTGATGTAAATACCGCCGTCGGGCCGTTTTTATCCCGGCTTTGGGCAGGGGACATAGCGTCGGCTATGGGCTCTCCCGTCTTGCGCCCGTCGGGGGTTGCCCAGGTCAGCTCGCCCTGCTGCACATGGTCGGCCGCGCCGTACATACCGGCCTTGTATACCTTGGAGCGCTGGCTTGAGCATTCGCTGCACTGCTTGTAGTAAAGATCCACAACCCATTTGAGCTGCTCATCCGCATAGGGGTCGGCGTTGCCGTAATGCGGAACCTCGTTTAAAATCCTTTGTCTGAGGGGCTCATAGCCTTCCCAATTGGCCATGACAGCATCGTAAAGCTCCCGCGTAGTGACAAGCTTCTTGTCAAAGCACATGTACTTGATGGCGGTAATGGAGTCAGCGATTGTCGCAAGGCCGGTTGCGGTACCGCCGTAGGAATTGTATTTGCATCCGCCCTCCGCGGCGTCCATGCCTTTTTCCATGCAGCCTGTCATTGAGATCGAGAGCGCCGGCACCGGCATATGGTAGCCGGACAGATATTCGGCGTAATTGTTGATTGTGACATACCATTTAAACAGATAATCGGTCTGCTATTCATAAGCTTCCTTCACCTGATCAATGGAGGTCATCTCATACAGATAACCCGACTGAACCGGCGATTGCTTTCCGCCCATCGGATTGATGCCGTTGTTGATGGCCATTGTGAATGCGATTCCGTACCAGATACCCGCGTGCGTCGCGCCCATTCCGTTGGGCGCGGGATAATCGCAGCCGGAGCCGACGATTTCCTGACAGCCGATGATGCTGTAGTCGCGCGCGTCCTCCAATTCGAAATCCAGTTCCCTGAGAAGGCCGGGGATGATTACATCGTCGTTCTGGAATAAGGGCAAGCCGCCGACGAGCTTTGATGTCTCCAAGGCGCAATGCCACAGGGTATCCGGCGTGTTTTTGTTTATGCGCAGCGAAATCGTCGGATCATGCAGCTTTAGACGGCCGACGGTTTCAAGAACCATATAGGTAACCGGATTCGATGCGCCCTCGCCGGTTATCGGGTCAACCCCGCCGATTGTGGTGTGCTGATAGGTGTTGCCTATGCCCGCCGTCTGGGCCATTTTACCGAAGCCGGGAAAACCGTAATATGTGTTGGCCTTCAGGAAGAAAGCGTCGCACAAATCCTGCGCCTGATCGAGCGTAAGATTTCCCGCGTCTAGGTCCTTCCTGAGAAGCGGCCAAGTGTATTGGTCGAAGCGGCCGAACGCGGAGGCGGGGAAACCGCCCATCGTCATCAAGAAAAGCTGATAGAGAAGAACGGCCTGGCAAGCTTCCCAGAAGTTCCGCGCCGGGTTTTTCGAAATCCATTCAAGGCTGTCCGCCATCTTCAGCAGCTCGGCTTTGCGTTCG
>JAAYJC010000144.1 GCA_012523085.1 Clostridiales bacterium | reverse complement strand
TTTTATATAACCCTTACCCGGATTACGCCTTCCACGGCTTTGAGCGCGTCTTCAACAGCAGCGGATTCGCGGTCAAAATCCAGCAGAGAGACGCTGTAATCGCCCTTTGTTTTGCTGGCGGAGGAAACGACCGAGACACCGGCCTCTTCGGCTGCTTTCAAAAGCGCCCCCGGCGTATCCGGTCCGGCTTTGGCAATGACAACCGCACGCTGCTTTCCTGAGCGCGCCATCGTGATGTTCGGGAGGTTCACGGCGTTAATCAGATTACCGTTAAGAAGATATTCCGATATCTGGTCGGCGGCCATGATCGCACAGTTGTCCTCGCTTTCGGGGGTTGACGCGCCGAGATGGGGGATGGCAACGACGCCTTTGGCACAGGCGGTTTTGGCGTTCGGGAAATCCGTTACATAGCAGGAGACCTTGCCCGTCTCGAGCGCTGCCAGCATATCGTCGTCACAGACCAGCTCGCCGCGGGCAATATTGATGATCCGCACGCCGTCTTTCATCTTTGCGATCGATTCCGCGCAAATCTTGTTTTTCGTTTCGCTGTTGTAGGGAAGATGCAAAGATATATAGTCGGCGTTTGCGTACAGCTCGTCAATATCGTCTACAAATCTGACCGTCGGTGAAAGGTCGGCCTTTACATCGTCGGGCAGAAAAGGATCGATGCCGTATACCGTCATGCCCAGCGCACTCGCGTCGCGCGCGACCTTTGCGCCTATCGCGCCCAGTCCGATAAGGCCCAGCGTTTTACCCAGTATCTCGGGTCCCGCGTATGTGCTTTTGCCCTTCTCGACAAGGGCGGGAACATCGTCTTGTTTGTCGGCGATTGTTTTAACCCACTCACAGCCGGCGAAAATATTCCGGGACGACAAAAACAGGGCGCATAAAACAAGCTCTTTAACGCCTCCCGCGTTCGCGCCGGGCGTATTGAAAACGACAATCCCGTCTTGCGCGCAGCGCTGCACGGGGATGTTGTTATAACCCGCGCCCGCTCTTGCAATACACAGCAGGTTTTGGTTAAAATCGTAATTGAGCATATCCGCGGATCTTACCATGATCGCGTCGGGATTGTTCGCCGCTTCGTTGACGGCAATAACGGCTTTATTGAATCTCTCCGTGCCGATCGGCGCTATTTTGTTCAGTGTTTTTACCGTATACATCATTTTACTCCTAGCTGTTATTTTGTTCAAAGTCTTTCATAAACGCCACGAGCTTTGAAACGCCTTCCACAGGCATCGCATTATAAATAGAGGCCCTCATACCGCCGACATTGCGATGGCCGGCAAGATTACTAAAACCGGCTTTTGTCGCATCAGAGGCAAATTTCGTATCCAGCTCCTTGTCACCGGTCGTAAACACAGCGTTCATGCCGCTGCGGTCTTCGGGTACAACCGGGCATTTAAACAGCTTGCTGTTGTCTAAAAAATCATACAACATATTAGAACGGGTGTCCCTGAGCTGCGCCATCGCTTCAACGCCGCCCTGTTTCAGGATCCATTTGAGGACAAGGCCCAATATGTAAATGTTGTAGCATGGGGGCGTATTGTGCATAGAGTCCTTTTCGGCCATCTTCTGGTAGCTCATCATGACGGGCGTATACGGAAATTCCAAGCCCATCAGATCGTTTCTGACGATGACGACCGTCAGACCGGCGGGCGCCATGTTTTTCTGAGCACCGGCGAAAATGACACCGTATTTTGATACATCCACAGGCTTGGATAGAATATTCGACGACATGTCGCAGACGAGCGGAACCTCGCCGGCGTCAGGCGTATATTTCCATTCCGTTCCGTAGATGGTGTTGTTTGCGCAGTAATAGAAATAGGACGCTTCGGGATCAAACTTTATATCGCTTTGCTTTGGTATGTAGGTATGGTTTTTGTCCTCCGAGCTTGCCGCGACTTGACAGGTTCCGTACTTTTTCGCTTCTTTATACGACAAAGTTGAGAAATTGCCGGTGATCGCATAATCCGCTTTGCCGGTGCGGGGCATCAGGTTCATCGGAGCCATCGCAAACTGCAAAGTCGCGCCGCCCTGAAGAAACAAAATGCTGTAATTATCCGGAACATTCAGAACCTTTTTGAAGTTTTCCTTGGTTTCTTCAAAAATACTCAGATAGATTTTGCTCCTATGGCTCATTTCCATGACGGACATACCGGAACCGCCGAAGTTTGTTATTTCCGAACCCGCTTGATTCAGACACTCCAGAGGAAGCATCGACGGGCCCGCCGAGAAATTGTATATTCGATCATTTGCCATAGGGTAACCCTCCGTTTATATATTTAATTAAAGTATTAAATAATTATAGTACCGCATAAATTTATTGTCAAACCTTTTCCTTTATCAAATCACCGAAAAGATGACCATTTTTTACCCCCGTGACCATAACTTTTTTTATCAGATTTGTCAGGTTATCACCATTTACCGCCAGCAGATTGTATGAACGCGTATGGCCAAGGCTGACGCCGTCTTGTTCACTTTCGAATAAAACGGACTGGACAGTTCCGACAAGGGACCTTAAAAAGGAAAGCTTCATTTCCCCGGCTGCCGAAGCCGCCCTGCGGCAGCGCTCCTTTTTTATGGCCTTTGGTACCTGATCTTTCATATGATATGCCGGTGTTTTAGGCCTTCGTGAGTACGGAAAAATATGCATGGAAGAAAACGCGCAGGCCTTAATAAAGTCAAGCGTTTTTTGAAATTCCTCTTCGGTTTCGCCCGGAAAGCCGACAATCAGATCCGCCGTGAGGCCGCAATGCGGAAAATACTCGCGGATAAGCTCAATGGCGCTTTTCACCAATGCCGTATCGTATCTGCGCCTCATGCGGAAAAGCGTTTGATCGCAGCCGCTCTGCAAGGACAGATGAAAATGCTCGCAGAGGTTTTTTACACCGGCCAGCAGTCGGCAGAATTCTCTTGTGATAATACGGGGCTCCAGCGATCCGATTCTCAGCCGCATGTCCGGCACAGCCTGACCGATGCGGGAAATCAGCCCGCCGAGGTTTTCGCCGTCAGGTAAATCCTTTCCGTATGAGGAAATCTCAATGCCGGTAATAACAAGCTCTTTTATACCCTGCGCATAAAGCCGCTCCGCTTCCGAAACCGCGTCGGGCATCTTAAGGCTTCGGATGGCTCCCCGCGCATATGGGATGATGCAATACGCGCAAAAGTTTTGGCAGCCGTCCTGAATCTTCAGCATGGCCCTTGTCCTGCCCGACAGGGAGCCGGCAGGTAAAACCTCAAAATCTTTACGCGAAAAGGGTTCGTCTATTTGTATGCCTGTCTGCCCGCTTCTAAATGCTCGCTCCAGATCACGTAAAAAGCCTGACTTGTCGCCGCTTCCGTATACAAGATGCGCGCCCGTGCTTTCCGCCTCTTCCGGGCTGATTTGCGGCCAGCAGCCGCAAAGGGCAACAATGCAGTCCGGATTGTTTTTTACGGCCTTCGCCGCGGCACGGCGTGATTTTGCGGCGCTTTCCGCCGTGACCGCGCAGGTGTTGATGATCAAAGCGTCCGCCGGTTCATCGGCGGAGCAGAGGCGGTGCCCGCGCTCGAGCAGCATGGCTTCCAGCGCCTGACTTTCAAATTGATTGGTCTTGCACCCCAGTGTATAAACGGAAACCTTCATGGTTTTTTTATCGGTTCCTTTCCAGAAAAATCATCAGCGCCGCGATATCGGACGGATTAACGCCGGATATTCGGGAGGCCTGTCCGATATTATGCGGTTTTACCTTGTTCAACTTCTGCCGCGCTTCGATTCTGATGCCGTGGATGGTCATATAGTCGATATCGGCGGGGAGGCGTCTTTCCTCCATGCGCTTAAATTCCTCCACCTGCCTGAGCTGGCGTTTTATATACCCGCTGTATTTGATTGATATTTCCGCCTGCTGCCAGACGGCTTTCGGCAGCTCGGGCCTTTGCTTATCAAAAGGCAAAAGCGACAGATAGTCAAGCTGAGGCCGCTTGAGCAGATCACCGAGGCTGATTCCGGAAACGGCGGGCACGGTACCCTTTTCGACCAAAAGAGCGGACAGAGCCGGGGAGGGCGGAATGTGCGTACCCACAAGCCTTGCGATTTCCGCATTTACCGCTTCATATTTCGCCTCTACGGCAAGATAACGCTCTTTCGGGAGAAATCCGAGGGCATACCCGTATTTGCTCATACGGATATCGGCATTGTCCTGCCTGTGCAAAAGACGGTATTCGCTGCGGGAGGTCATCATCCGGTAAGGCTCATTGGTCCCTTTTGTTACAAGATCGTCAATCAGCGTCCCAATATAGCCTTCGCTTCTGTCCAGTATAAACGGCGGTTTTCCCTGTATGCTCAAGGCCGCGTTGACGCCTGCGATAAACCCCTGTACCGCCGCTTCCTCATAGCCCGAGGTGCCGTTGAATTGCCCGGCGCCGTACAGGCCGGATATTTTTTTCACTTCCATCGTCGCGCGAAGCTCGAGCGGGTCAATACAGTCATATTCAATAGCATAGGCAAAGCGCATGATCTCGGCATGCTCCAAACCTTTTATCGTGCGCATTATTTTAATCTGTATTTCTTCCGGTAAAGAGGAAGACAGTCCCTGAACGTAGACCTCCTCCGTCTCAAGCCCCATCGGTTCGATGAACAGCTGATGTCTGGGCTTATCGGAGAACCGGACGACCTTGTCTTCAACGGAAGGACAGTAGCGTGCGCCGACGCCTTCAATCACACCGGAATACAGCGGGCTCCTGTCCAGGTTATCGCGGATGATTTTGTGCGTTTCTTCATTTGTATACGTAAGGTAGCATGAAACACGGTTTTCGGGAACGGTTTTTGTTTCAAAGGAGAAGGGCTCGGCATCGTCATCTCCCGGCTGGATTTCCATTTTGGTATAATCCACGGTTTTTCCGTTAATCCTTGGAGGTGTGCCGGTCTTGAAGCGTCTGAGGGAAAGGCCGAGATCGCAAAGGCATTTATACAGCGCGGTGGCGGCAAACATACCGTCCGGCCCGCCCTCGCGGACAACCTCGCCCACGATTGTGCGCCCGCGCAGATAGGTGCCGGTACAGACAATCACTGCTTTTGCCTTGTAGATTGCGCCTGTCTGCGTTTTGACAAATGACACGCTGCCGTCACTGACGCCGATTTCAACGATTTCCGCCTGCTTCAGGCGCAGGTTTTGCTGCAGCTCCAGCGTATGCTTCATGACATTCTGGTAGGCTCTTCTGTCGGCCTGGGCGCGAAGAGAATAGACCGCGGGACCTTTGCCTCTATTGAGCTGACGGTATTGCAGGCAGGTTTTATCCGCCGCTTTGGCCATTTCTCCGCCGAGGGCGTCCAGCTCTCTGACCAGATGACCTTTGCCGGTACCACCGATGGAGGGATTGCAGGGCATGTTGCCGACGGCGTCCAGATTTATAGTAAAGCAGATCGTGTCAAGGCCCATCCGGGCGCAGGCCAGCGACGCTTCAATGCCCGCGTGGCCCGCTCCGATTACGGCGACATCGCATTGTCCGGCTTGAAAATCCATAAGGGTAACCCCCAGCTTTCTCGAATTGATTCGTTGCGCGTCAGCGCCTGAATATTTTAAAGGAAGAACCGTAAAAATGCAAGAAAAAGCGCCGATCTGCGGCCGCTCTTGTTGACAAGAACCCCAAAACGTATATAATCTTGATTGTTTAGTAGCGATATAAACGTGAAAGTACTTTCACGCACGCAAAAAAATACTTTCACGCCCGCAGAAAATACTTACACGGACGGTAGAAATCGATTTGACCGCCAAATATGACGGCGGCCATTTGCTCAATCGATTTTTCCTAACTATTTGTGCTGCCGCTTTGCGGCAGAATGGAAGGTTTTTATGAAAAATAATGAAAAAACCATGGACAAGCTCGTTGCGTTGTGCAAGAGCAGGGGATTTGTCTATGCCGGCAGCGAAATATACGGAGGTCTGGCCAACACCTGGGATTACGGGCCTTTGGGTGTAGAGTTCAAGAACAACATCAAAAAGGCCTGGTGGCAGAAATTCGTTCAGGAATCTCCATACAATGTTGGGCTGGATTCGGCCATTTTAATGAACCGCAGAGTTTGGGTCGCCTCCGGGCATGTATCGACATTCAACGATCCGCTCATTGACTGCAAGGCGTGCAAAACCCGGCACCGCGCCGATAAGCTGGCGGAAGATTGGATCTTAAAAAACGAGATAACGGATGTTGTCGCGGAAACCATGGACAATGATACGCTGATTGCCTATATCAGGGAACAGGGTATTGCCTGTCCAAGCTGCGGAAAAAGTGATTTTACCGACATCCGGAAATTCAATTTGATGTTCAAGACGCATCAGGGCGTGACGGAGGATTCGGCGGCGGAGGTTTATCTGCGGCCGGAAACCGCGCAGGGCATCTTTGTCAATTTTAAGAACATTCAAAGGACATCCAGGAAAAAAATACCGTTCGGCGTGTGCCAGATCGGAAAATCGTTCAGAAATGAAATCACACCGGGTAACTTCACGTTCAGGACAAGGGAATTTGAGCAGATGGAGTTGGAATTTTTCTGCGAGCCGGGCACCGACCTTATGTGGTTTGATTACTGGCGCAGTTTTTGTAAAAACTGGCTGTTAAAGCTCGGCATGAAAGAAGAAAACCTGAGGCTTCGGGATCACACGAAAGAGGAACTGTCGCATTACTCAAAGGCGACGACGGACTTTGAGTTCTTATTCCCGTTCGGCTGGGGCGAATTATGGGGCGTCGCGGACAGGACGGATTTTGACCTCAAAGCGCACCAGCAGGAGAGCGGCGAGAACATGGAATACTTTGATCAGGCGTCCGGTGAAAAGTATATCCCCTATGTGGTTGAGCCCTCTTTGGGCGCGGACAGGATCGCACTGGCGTTTCTGGCTGACGCCTATGACGAGGAAGTTGTCGATCCCATAAAAAACGATGTGCGCACCGTGCTGCGTCTTCATCCGGCCCTTGCGCCGATTAAATGCGCGGTCCTCCCGCTGTCAAAAAAGCTCGCAGAGGGGGCGGAAGCCATCTACCGGGATTTGGCGAAGCGGTTTATGGTCGAATATGACGATGCGGGCTCCATCGGGAAAAGGTACCGCCGTCAGGATGAAATCGGCACGCCGTTTTGTATTACCTACGATTTTGATTCGCAGACGGACGGCTGCGCAACGGTAAGAGAAAGGGACACCATGACGCAGGAGCGGATAAGCCTATCGGAGCTCGGCGATTATATCGCACAAAAACTGGAGTTTTAGCAGCAAAACCCGATGAGGAAGGATGAGGGATCTATGGACAGGCTGAAGAGATTAAAGACGCTCAGGGTCTTTGCCGAAGAAATCCGGGTAACGACGCTCAAAGAGCTTTCATATATCGGATTCGGGCATATCGGGGGCTCCATGTCTATCGTTGAAACGCTGGCTGTTTTATATGGAGCTGTGATGCGGTATGACGCGAAAAACCCGAATTGGCCGTCAAGAGACAAGCTTATTGTATCAAAAGGTCATTCAGGACCCGCCGTTTACGCAACACTGGCGCTGAAGGGTTTTTTCCCCGAAAGCATGCTCAGAGAGCTCAATCTGGGCGGCGGCCGCCTGCCGAGCCATTGCGACAGGAATAAGACACCCGGTGTGGATATGACAACGGGTTCTCTCGGGCAGGGCGCATCGGCCGCCATCGGCGTTGCGCTGGGGGACAGAATGGATAAAGCCAAAAGCTTTACCTATCTGATTGTCGGCGACGGCGAGCTCAACGAAGGGCAAAACTGGGAAGGCTTTATGTTTGCCGCCCATAAAAAGCTCGGAAACCTGATTATGTTTATTGACGACAATAAGCAGCAGCTCGACGGATTTACAAAGGATGTTCTGGATATCGGCGATATTGCCGAAAAAATGCGGGCCTTCGGCTGGCATGTGCAGGAAGTTGACGGCCACAATATCGAAGAAATTTTAAATGCCGTAAACGCGGCAAAAGACATAGCCGACAAGCCGTCCGCGATTGTGCTTGACACGGTAAAAGGGCACAGCGTTGCCTTTGCCGAGGGGATTGCGGGAAACCACCATATGAATTTTACCCCGGAGCAGATAAACGAAGCCATTTCATCGGCTGAGCGGGTTCTTGACCTGTCTCGCAAAGCGTTACTGGAAAGGGGCTGAATTCGATGTTCAAAGTTAAAACGAAGCTTGAAAAAAGCGATGTACTGATGAGGGATAAATACTGCCAAACCCTCATGGCGCTGGCCGGAGACAATGAGAAAATTGTTGTTCTCGACGCGGACCTTGTCAGCTCCTCGGGCATGAAGCCTTTTTTCAAGGCATTTCCCGACAGGGCCGTGCAGTGCGGGATTGCCGAGGCAAATATGATCGGAATCGCGGCCGGGCTTTCCCTGACCGGAAAAATTCCGTTCGCACACAGCTTCGGAACCTTTGCCTCCCGCAGGGTTTGCGACCAGATATACGTTTCCGCCGCATACGCGAAGCTGAATGTCAGAATCATCGGCTCCGACCCGGGCGTAACAGCCGCCTATAACGGCGGCACGCATATGCCCTTTGAAGATATGGCGGTATTGCGGGGCATTCCCGAAATAACGCTGATAGAGCCGGCAGACCCCGTGGCATTGGGGGATATCATCCGTCAGCTTTGCGACGTATATGGCGTCTATTATATCAGAATGGCAAGAAAAAGCGTGATCTCGGTCTATCAAGACGGTTCTTCCTTTGAAATCGGCAAAGGAAATGTCCTCAGAAACGGCGGCGATGTAACGATCATCGCCAGCGGAATCATGGTTGCGGAAGCGCTGACAGCCGCTTATATGCTGGAAGCTCAGGGCGTTTCGGCGCGGGTAGTGGATATGTTCACATGGAAGCCGATTGACCAAACGCTGATTGCAAAATGCGCGGAGGATACCGGCGCGATTGTGACGGCTGAAAACCACAACACCTTTGGCGGTCTCGGCGGCGCTGTCTCGGAAGCCGTTGTGAAAACGGTTCCCGTTCCGGTCGAGATGGTCGGAACCCTGGACAGATTCGGCCAGGTGGGCACGGAAAGCTTTTTGCGGCAGGAATATCATCTGACAGCGGAGGCCATAACAGAAGCCGCCAAACGCGCAATAGAAAGAAAATAAACGCCATACCGTATGGTATGAAAGAAAAAAACTGCGCCGGGGGATTAATCCTTTGGCGCAGTCTTTACAACCTTTAACACAGACCATATTAGTCTGAAATTTTTATGGAGAATCGCAATATTGGCTTATCTTATGTAATCATCAGCCATCTCAGCAGCAGCAAAAGCCCTACGCCCGGCACCCCCAGGCATCCGATCACCAAAGCGTTTACCAGATTAACGCCGATTGTCACACCGATCATGGCGCCGAAGACATTAATCAAAATCAGCGCAAAAAAACCGAGAATCGTATTTAAGATAAGCTTAAAGAGTATTTTGATGGGCGCGGTGAATATTTTCAAAACCAGCAGCAGCAATAAAAGAACGCCTGCTACGATCCCGACCGCGATAAACCCGCTCGTATCAATCACCCCTCAAAGCGGTAAAAGGTTAAGCTCCGCTTGTACATAATAGTTTTAGCCGGAAACGCGTCTGACCGGCTGCCGACAGGATTCCCGAAGAACCCGGCTTGCCGCCTTCAGCCTGTTTTATGCGATGCGGCCTCAAAGCCGCCGATATCAACCTTCCTTGAAAAATAGAAAGATCGAACGTCTTTGTTTTCATATGCCTTGATTTTTCGAAGGAGATAGGCGTATTTTGCCTGCAGGGCGCTTATTTCATAGACATTGGCCTCGACCAGCTCCGGCTCCAGTACCGTGTTGAACTGAATATAAGCCCCGGCTAGCCGGCTTTTGACTTCGCAGATGTCCGAAAGCAGCTCGGCAAGCTCGGCTCTTTCGGCGGCTCTCTGCCTTTTGTGCATTTTTCTTCGGTTCAAAGGATCTCTTCTTTCTAAAAATATATTAAAGTTACCTGTATTTTATTCAGATTACAGGAAAATTAAACAAACGCAGGAAGAAAATGGAGAGACGCCTTGCGTTGATCCTAATACGGCGCAGCGTATGGCCGGGTTAACGGGCAAAATCGAAAACAGCCGGTTTAGAAGCCCCGTGAAGCGTACATACGTTGGCTGCATACTTGATTTGCCTATGAAATTGGTGTATAGTACCAGTTGTAGACACGATAGTATGAAAACCACCATATTTTGAGTTTCGGAGGGAACCGATGAGAAAAAAGACCGCGCCGGCGGATTACGGAAATGACAGCATATCGGCTTTAAAGGGCGCGGACAGGGTCCGGAAGCGTCCCGGCGTCATATTCGGTTCGGATGGGATTGATGGCTGCGAGCATGCGGTATTTGAGATTTTATCAAATGCCATTGATGAAGCGCGCGAAGGATTCGGAAAGCTGATCATTGTAACCTATTATGAGGATCTTTCCATCGAAGTTGAGGATTTCGGGCGGGGCTGCCCTGTGGACTATAACCCGAATGAAAAGCGTTTTAACTGGGAGCTTGTGTTCTGTGAGCTGTATGCCGGCGGCAAATATAAAAACGACGAGGGTGAAAACTATGAGTTTTCACTGGGCCTGAACGGACTGGGATCCTGCGCGACGCAGTATTCCTCTGAATATATGGACGTAACGGTGTGGCGGGACCAGAAAAAATACACGCTGCATTTTGAAAAGGGCGAAAACATCGGGGGACTGAGCTGGGTCCCGGAGACAAAGAAAAGAACCGGCTCTCTGATTCGCTGGAGACCCGACCTCGACGTGTTTTCCGAAATCAATATCCCCGAAGAATACTTCCGGGATATGCTGAAAAAACAGGCGGTCGTCAATGCCGGCACGACATTCCGATTCAGACTGGAAAAAAACGGTAAGTTTGAAACAACCGATTTTGTATATGAAAACGGCATCATCGACTATGTATCCGAGCTTACAGGCGAAGAATATCTGACGCAGCCGATTTATATGGAGTCAGAGCGAAAAGGCAAAGACAGAGAGGACAAGCCTTTGTACAAGGTGAAAATGTCCGCGTCCTTCTGCTTCACAAACAAGATCAATGTGATCGAATATTACCATAACTCCTCATGGCTTGAGTACGGGGGCGCGCCCGAGAAAGCGGTGAAAACCGCCTTTGTATCGGCTCTGGACGCGTATCTGAAAAAGAACGGGAAGTATCAAAAAAATGAAAGCAAGATTACCTTCAACGATATCGCGGATTGTCTGGTCTTGATCACAAACTGCTTTTCCACCCAGACCTCCTATGAAAATCAAACAAAGAAATCCATCAAGAATAAGTTTATTCAAGAAGCGATGACGGACTTTTTCAAGAGCAAGCTTGAAGTTTACTTTATCGAGAACAAGGCGGAAGCGGAGAAGATCGCGGAACAGGTTCTGATCAACAAGAGAAGCCGCGAAACAGCCGAGCGGGCAAGACTGAACATCAAAAAGAAGCTGTCCGGCAGCGTGGATATCACCAGCCGTATCCAGAAGTTTGTGGACTGCCGGTCAAAGGATGTATCGGAGCGTGAAATCTATATCGTTGAGGGCGACTCCGCGCTGGGCTCCTGCAAAATGAGCCGGAACGCCGAGTTTCAGGGCATCATGCCGGTCAGGGGCAAGCCGCTCAACTGCCTGAAACCGGATTATGACAAGATATTCAAAAACGAGATCATCACCGATTTAATCAAGGTACTCGGCTGCGGCGTAGAGGTCAAGACTAAGCATGTTAACGACATTAACACGTTTGACATCAACAATCTGCGCTGGAACAAGATCATCATCTGCACCGACGCCGATGAAGACGGATTTCATATCAGAACACTGATTCTAGCGATGCTCTACCGCCTTGTCCCCACGCTGATTGACGAAGGGTATGTCTATATCGCCGAATCTCCGCTGTATGAACTGGAATGCAAGGGCAAAACCTATTTTGCGTATTCCGACAGTGAAAAAAACGAGATTGTCAAAGGCTTTAACGGCGCAAAGCACACGATCGCAAGATCAAAGGGCTTGGGCGAGAACGACCCCGAAATGATGTCGCTGACAACGATGAACCCCGCGACAAGGCGGCTGATCAAGGTGATGCCGACCGATATCGATAAAACCGCGGAGGTTTTTGACCTGCTTTTGGGCGATAACCTGAGCGGACGGAAGGCGCACATCGCCAATAACGGATATAAGTATCTGGAACTGGCCGACATTTCCTGATTATCAAGTAAAGGAATGAGTCTATGCCTCGGAAAAAGAAGGCAAATAAAGAAGATAAAAAAACAAATCCCGATGTTGTAGGGCTCAATGCGCAGGTGCTTGAGCAGCCGATTACCGACACGCTGGAAGTCAATTTCATGCCCTATGCCATGAGCGTCATCGTATCCAGGGCTATTCCGGAAATCGACGGGTTTAAGCCCTCGCACCGAAAGCTTCTGTACACCATGTATAAAATGAATCTGCTGACCGGCGCGCGCACAAAATCCGCCAATATCGTCGGGCAGACGATGCGTTTAAACCCCCACGGCGAGGGTGCGATCTACGAAACGATGGTGCGGTTATCCAAAGGCTACGAAGCGCTGCTCACCCCATTTGTGGATTCAAAGGGCAGCTTCGGAAAAATCTACTCCAGAGACATGGCCTATGCCGCCTCACGGTATACCGAGGCAAAGCTGGCGCCGATAACAGCGGAGCTGTTTCGGGATATCGATAAGGAAACGGTGGATTTTGCCGACAATTATGACGGGAGCATGAAGGAGCCTGTTTTACTGCCCACATCGTTTCCGAATATTCTGGTTTCCGCCAATCAGGGCATTGCGGTCGGCATGTCCTGTATGATCTGCGGTTTCAATCTGACGGAGGTCTGCGAAACGGCCATAGAGTTTTTGCTCAATCCGGACTGCAATCTGTTCGATACGCTAAAAGCGCCCGATTTTTCAACCGGCGGCGAGCTGATATTTGACAGAGAAACGATGGAGACCATCTATAAAACCGGCAGGGGAAGCTTTAAGCTCCGGGCGAAATGGGCTTATGATAAAAAGCTGAACATTATCGAAATCAGCGAAATACCGTATACAACGACGGCGGAGGCGATCATAGATAAGGTCGCCGAGCTCATTAAGCAAAATAAGATCAAGGAAATCGCCGATATGCGCGATGAAACCGACCTGAACGGCCTGAAACTGGCCATAGACCTCAAGCGCGGCACGGATCCTGAAAAACTGATGCTGAAGCTTTTTAAAATGACGCCGCTGACAGACACATTTTCCTGCAATTTCAATATTCTCATCGCGGGCATGCCCAGAGTGATGGGCATCCGGGAAATCCTTGAAGAATGGTCGGCCTGGCGCATCGAATCCATCCGGCGGCGCGTATACTTCGACCTGACGAAGAAAAAAGATAAGCTGCACCTGCTCAAGGGTCTCGGGAAAATATTGCTGGATATCGATAAGGCGATCAAAATCATCCGGAATACCGATTCGGAATCCGAGGTGGTTCCGAATCTGATGATCGGCTTCGGGATTGACGATATTCAGGCGGAGTTCGTCGCGGAGATCAAGCTGCGCAACATCAACAGGGAATATATCCTCAAGCGCTTAGACGAGATCACCGAGCTTGAAAAGGAAATATCGGATCTTGAAGACATCTTAAAAAGCCGCGGAAGAATCAATAAGATCATCATCGCGGAGCTGAAAGCCGTGATCAAAAAGTACGGTATGCCGCGGAAAACACAGATCATCTCGGAAAAGGAAGTGGAGGAATATAATGCCGAGGATGACATTGAAGATTACCCGGTGACAGCTTTTGTGTCAAAACACGGGTATTTTAAGAAGATCACACCTCTGTCCCTTCGGATGGCCGCCGAGCAGAAATTCAAGGAAGATGATGCGCTGAGCCGGAGCTTTGAAACAACCAACAAAGCGGAGCTTCTGGTTTTTACCGACTGTTTTCAGGTCTACAAGGCGAAGATCAGCGATTTTGAGGATACCAAAGCGTCCGCTCTGGGCACTTATCTTCCGGCAAAGCTTGAGATGGATGAAAATGAAAACGTCATTTTCGTCATGGACGCCGGCGATTACACCGGCAGCCTTGTTTTCATATATGAAAACGGCAAAGCGGCAAGGGTGCCTTTATCCAGTTATTATACAAAGACAAACAGGAAGAAGCTGACCGGGGCGTACAGTCAGAAGATCGGCTTAACGGCAATCATCCCCTTTGACAGCGATCTTGAAATTGCCGTATACACAACCGATAACCGCGTTTTGATTTTTAATACCGCTGCGCTTTCCCCGAAAGTGACACGGGACACGCAGGGTGTTTCGGTTATGACACTAAAGCAAAAGCATCGTGTGCGTTTCGCCGCCGGGGCCGACGATACGCCGATTAAAAACCGCGCAAAGTACAAGGCAAAAAAAATCCCCGCCGCGGGCTCCCCTTTGAAACAGGAGGATACCGGCGAAGAGCAGCTTAGCTTGTTATAAATGCATTGGGCATAAACGCCTAAAAGCATAAAAGCCTAAAAGCGGGGGGATGCTTTTAGAGCGGCAAAGTTTCGGTTTGGGGAAAACGAAAAGCATCGGAATCCATATGCGCTTTCAGGGAGATTTCAATGGTCAGACATATTCGTTATTATATGCAGATGATTCTCGGTTCGGCCGTGTATGCCGCGGGATTCAGTTATTTTCTCTATCCCAACGTCCTTATAATAGGCGGTGTTACCGGCATTTCGACAATCATCAATTTCCTGTCGGGGGTTCCGGTCGGCATTTTGATGATTTTGATAAACATTCCGATTTTTATTTTGGGCTTTCGGAAACTCGGGCTGAAATTCATGCTGGATTCGGCAGCTTCCATGCTTTTGATTTCCGTGCTGGTGGATGTTTTTCATCTTGTTGCTTTTCCGGTAACGGAAAACCCGCTGCTGGCCGCGCTGTTCGGCGGTTTGATTACCGGGGCGGGTCTGGGGCTTACCTTCTCCACCGGCGCGACGACCGGCGGGACGGATATCATTGCCAGAGTGTTCAGGCTGAACTATCAGCATATCAATTTGGGTCAGGTCATGCTGATTTTAGATGCCGTTGTCATCGGTGCGTACGCGCTTATATTCAAAAATTACGATAAAGCAATGTATTCGGCCATTTCGATTTTTGTCGCTTCCTGGATCATCGACGAGGTTTTGTACGGCGTCAATTATGGAAAGCTGGTCTATATCGTCAGCAGGGAATATAAGGCAATCGGAAAAGAACTGGCGGAAAAACTGGAACGCGGCGTAACGATGCTGTACGGAGAGGGCGTTTATACCGGCGAACAAAAAGCGGTTTTGCTGTGCGCCATCAAAAAACGACAGATTGTGGAACTGAAAAAAATCGTTAAGACCTTGGACAAGGAAGCATTTGTCATTATTTCCGAAACCAGAGAGGTCGTGGGTTTGGGCTTTGAGAAAATTGAGATTTAAACGCTTGCCGGTTTTGCGCACCGGCAGCAGAAAACCGGTGACCGTAATGCTGCTTTTGGTCTTGCTGTCTGTTATGGCGCTGACCGGCTGCACGTATATGTTCGCGAAAGATTATCTAGTGATCAGCGATCATCAAGACAATTATACGGAATTTCTGCCGGACTCCTCCGTTCAGGTTGTCAGTAATTACTCGGCGATGAAAAACGCTGTTTTGAATCTTGTCGGCAGCGTGTCCGAACAGGGCTATATCCAAACGAAAAATTATCTGGGCGACGTGCCGGACGACATATCCAGAGCTTGCTATGAGGTAACGAAAGAATCACCTTTCGGTGCATACGCTGTGGATTACATCGCACACGATCTCACCCCGATTTTGTCCTACTACGAAGTTCAGATATTCATCACCTACAAGCGCACAAAAGAAGAAATCGAAAGCATCATCCGCGTAAACTCCGCTCCCGCCATGTACGAACAACTGGACGCTGCAATAAAAAAATGCAAAACCAGCATAGCCTTTCTACAAGTATCGACCAAAATCGACAAAGAAATGATCCTCAGACATGTAGACGGTTTTTACAGAAAAAATCCCGGGCTTGTGTACACGCTTCCCGAGATGGCAATCTATTTATATCCGGAGGGTGAAACGGTTCAAAAAATCATCGAGATCAAGCTTGCTTATCCGCTGCGGCCGGAGGAAATCGAAAAAAGGATGAATGACTTAAATGCCGCCGCTTATTTGATCGCTTCAAATCACAGGGAATTGAAAGACGATCTGACCGCGCTTATGCTCTGCCGTGACCTGAACGAAACAGCTGAAAACATTGTGCTGGACAGAGATCCGGAAATGCAGGATATTTATGGCGAGCAAAGCAGCGAAGCGAAAACGGCATATGGTGCACTGAAATCGTTTAAAGCCGATTCGGAGGGCTATGCGATGGCCTACAAGCTGCTCTGCGACAAATCCGGAATCGAATGTCAGGTGATTGAAGGCAGGCTCAACAGCGAGAAGCATTACTGGAACATCATAAAATTGAGCGGCTCTTATTATCATGTGGACGCGTTCGTGTCCGATCTTCAGGGGATGGAATCGGCGTTTCTGAAAAAGGACAGCGATATGTGGGGAAAATACTGGTGGGATACCGAAAAATATGACGAATGCACCGGTGAACTTACCTACGAAGCCCTGATAGCGCAATTAGTGCAACCGGAAGAAACACCACCGTCGGAGGGCATAGAAGAGTAAGACCGCCCGGATGCGGCCACAGCCTTTTACCACAGCCTTTTGCCGCGGCAAAAGGCTGTGGTAAAAGGCTGTTTTATTTACCGTTTCGGTACCGGTAAAACCTACCGATCAAAAACACAATCACAGCCGAGCCGATTGTACCGACAATGGCGCCGCAAACGACGTCACTGGGGTGGTGTACACCGACATACACTCTTGAAAACGAAATCAGAACGGCGGGAATATAAAATAAAGCGCCCTTCTTACCAAAGCCCCTGTACAGCGCGAAGGCAGAAGCAAAGCTTGAGCAGGCGTGACCTGAGGGAAAGGACCAGGACGACGAGGCGGAAAACCGTTTCAGCAGAACGTCCAGTTCATCGATATAAAGAAAAGGCCTTGGTCTTTGTATGAGGCTTTTTATTATAAAATCATTGAGTACGTAACATAGCGTGATGCATATAAGCAAAAGAAAGCCTTTTTGACGGTGTTTTTTTGTCACAATCAGGTATACCGACAAAACGAGCCAGATAAAACCGGCATTACCGATAACGGAAAAAAAGATCATAACCGGATTCAAGATCGGGTTTCTGACATGGTCCTGCACAAAAAGAAGGACAGAGGAGTCTGTTGACGAAATCAGATTAAAAAGCATTGACGCCATAAGTTCACCTATCCTGTTCTTCTATGAAAAAAGAATACCGCAAAACGGAACCGGATGTCGTCCACCGTTTTGCGGTATTTTCTTATGGAGCGGGAAACGGGATTCGAACTCGCGACTTTCGGCTTGGGAAGCCGACGCTCTACCGCTGAACTACTCCCGCGCTGACCGAATGATCCTATCACATTTTTCCCTGATTTTCAATATCAAATCACTGAAATTATTGAATTTGCCGTTTTCGGTAAGCGTTTTGCGCTAATCGATATCCCGGGCTATTGTTTCAAGGGGTTTTTCCAGCAGACGCGGGTTTTTCAGGTATTGTCTCAGGTAACGAAACACCAGCGCGAATGTGTAGCCGTCGGCAATACGCTCATCAAGATTAATCGTATAATCTATGTATTTTTTTGTGACGACTTTCCCCTCGGCATTCAGCTCGTATTCTTTTCTTTTCGCGCCGAATGCGATAAAAATCGGAATGTTTCCGAAATTGTAAAGATGGTGATAAACCGGCGCGACGCCGATAGACCCCAGGTCGGTTACAAAGAGGGAACCGTGAAAGGGGCTGGCCCTGAGCAATGTTGCGGGGACGCGGCCGTGATAATCCAGCCAGTAAACCAGACGGACAACCATACGCAGGAAAATCCGCGGAAGCTTAATGAGAAGATTAGCGGTGTTTGATGTATGGTTATCTGCGCTTTCTTTTTTGTTTTTTTCTATTTCGGATCCGATTATCCGGTAAACATCCCTGATGCCGTCCGTTGGCTCAAAGAATACCTTAACATTTTCCTCTTCCGCGTCCATTGACATTTTCTTTTTTATGATCAGATTGATTTCAATATTGTTTCTGGCATAAATGCGCTGCCCGGAGATAAACCGGTTCATGGAAGGAAACTGTGCGACGCATCTGATGTAAGCGGCAAGGAAAACATGCAAAAACCCGATGCCGGGATAACCTTCTTCTCTGAGCGCGCGAAGGTATTTTTCCGCTTCCGTTATTTCGAATTTCTCCTTGAAGTAATTTGTAGCTTCGTTTCGCTGCTTCATAATAAACGGTGTAAACCGATAAAACGGAGAAAGTGAACGAAGCAGCCTCCCGTCTTTCCTGTCTCCGAAACGCCTTTTCCTTTTTAACTTGCGATTTGACATATGTTTATGAATGTTTATTAAAACATTATCCTCTTTCCGAAATTTTACGTAAGCAACAAAAAAAGGCTCACGCGTAATTATTGTTATGACACTTATGATAAAGTATAAGGCCAAACGGGCGAATAAGCAATAAAAATATTATGAAATTACATTGTATGATTCATGAAACACTGGTAATGTACAAGAGAAAACAGGAAATACTTATTGAAAAACAGGAGAATGTCTTGTATAGTATACACAGTTTTTTGGATAATGAGTAACAGTAACTCGGAGAGGGGGTAACCGGGTGTCTTTGGAAGCTCTGAAAACAATACATGAGGCGGAAGAAGCGGCTCGAAAGGAAAAGGCGGCCGCGGCGGCAGAAGCCGGAAAGGCGGTAGCGGAAGCGGAAAGAGAAGGAAAACTTGCTTTGGAGAACGCGAAACGCCAGGGCGAAGAAGAAGCGGCTGAGATTGTGAAAAAAGCCGAACAGATGGCAGAAAAGGAAATAAAAGCTCTGGCGGGATCAACCGAAAACAAAAAGGCCGTCTTGAGGGTCAGCATTGAAAAACGGCTTGATCAAGCGGCTGAATATATTGCCGGAAGGATCGTGAATGGCTGAATGGCAATTGTAAAAATGAAGAAACTCAGGGCCTTTGCCATGCGGTCGGATAAAGACAGCTTACTTCATGAGCTTCAGCTTCTGGGTTGCGTGGAGATAACCGAACCGGCCGAAATCACCCAAAACCCGATATGGGCAGGCCTGGCAGAGAGAGAAAAGTCGAACCTGAACGAATGCAAAAGCCTTTATACCAGACTCTCGAATGCGATTTTGCTTTTGGATAAGTATGCTTATGTCAAAACAGGAATGTTTAAAAATCGTGAAACAATAAACCTATCTGAGCTTTTCGACCCCGGGCTTGACGTCCGGGCATTGGACTATGTTTCGAAAATCGAAGATGCAGAAAACCGCCTGATGAAACTGTATTCCGACGAGACCAAGAAACAGTCGGCTATCGCATCTCTTAAGCTCTGGAAACCGCTGGATATTCCTTTGGAATCGTCTGATACGCAGTTTACCGCTGTCAGGTTTGGTACTGTTCCCATCGGCCAGAATGAGGACGCGTTGAAAGAAGAGATTTTAAACGTAACGAATCAGGCGGAGCTTTTTTTTGCAGGGAAAGACAGAGAACAAGCGGGTGTGCTGATCATTTTCCATAAAGATTATCTGGCTGAAATCAATCAGATATTGCGAAAACTCAATTTCAGCAGGATTATTTTTAAAGAATATACGGGTACGGCAAAAGAGAACATTGAGGAAATTGAAATTGAGACAGCGGAAATCAAGACAAAAATCAAAAACACACTAGCTGAACTGGAAAAGCTTGGAGAGGGCAGGGATACCATCAAGCTGTATTATGACAGGGTAGGGCAGGATATATCCGCTGAAGAAGCCAAAGAAAGCCTTCTTGACACACAGTCCGCTTTCGGATTGGAAGCATGGGTCGCGCTGCAGGATGTGAAGGCTCTGGAGCCGGTGATGAAAAAGTACGGCTGTGCTTATGAATTGTCTGATCCGACGCCCGAGGACACCGTACCGATAAAGCTGAAAAGCAATCCGCTCACGTCGCCTTTAAATATGGTGACGGAGATGTACAGCCTCCCCTCTTATGACGGTATCGACCCAAACCCGCTGATCATGCCATTTTTTACAGTGTTCTTCGGCATCATGTACAATGATGCCGGTTACGGGCTGGTGCTGATCGCATTTTCGCTGTTCATCAGAGCCAAGGTCAAGCTGCGCGGCGCACTGAAATATATGATGAGCCTGATGACGCTTTGCGGGATAACCTCGGTAGTCGTAGGTCTTCTTACCGGCAGCTTTTTCGGGGACGCGATCCCGACGATCGCCGGAATTTATGGCCGGGAGATAACATTGCCCTATGTTTTCAGCCCGCTTGAAGATCCGCTTCTGGTTTTGATCGGCGCGTTGATCATCGGCGGTATCCAGATCATTACCGGAATGATCATAAGCGCCTATATGAAGATCAGAGACGGGCATCCGCTGGACGCGCTGATGGACGAGGGAAGCTGGTGGCTTCTTTTTGCCGGCATCGCGGTTCTTGCGACGGGCGGGACCTACTGGGTGGCCATCGCCGGCGTCGTCGCGCTGGTGCTGACTCAGGGCAGAAGCAAGCCCAAGCTCATCGGAAAACTCATCAGCGGGCTGGCAAGCCTTTACGACATAACGGGTTATTTCGGTGATATCCTTTCCTATTCGCGTCTGATGGCTCTGATGTTGGCCGGCGGCGTCATCGCTACGGTCGTCAACATGCTTGGCTCTTTGCCCGGCTCTATTGTATTCTATCTGATCATTTTTTTGGTTGGGCATTTGTTTAACATGGGCATCAATATCATCGGTACCTATGTTCATGCCTCAAGGCTTCAATATCTAGAGTACTTTGGTAAGTTTTACAGGGAAGGCGGCAAACCCTTCAGACCGCTCACGCTCAAAACGAAATATGTCGACATTATTAAGGAGGAAAACTAATCATGGTAGAATTACTCAATCAGTTTGGCGGATTTGCTCTGGCGTTTTTAGGCGGCGGTATCGCTGCTGTTTTGTGCTGCATTGGTTCGGCCAAAGGTACGGGCCTGGCCGGAGAAGCCGCGGCTGGTTTGCTCTCCGAAGATCCCAGTCAATTTTCCAAATGCCTGATTTTACAGGTTCTTCCCGGTACGCAGGGATTATATGGTCTCGTTATATGGTTCTTTACGTTGCTTCAGATGGGTGTGTTCGGCGGAAGTGTAGCCGTACTGAGCACGACGGACGGGCTTCGCTTTTTCGTCGCCTGTATTCCGATGATGTTCGGTGGTTTTCTCTCTGCGATATATCAAGGGCGTGTTGCGGCCGCAAGCATCAACCTCGTGGCAAAAAAGCCGGATGACTGGTCAAAGGGCATAATCCTTTGCATTACCGTTGAATTCTACGCCATTCTTTCTTTGCTCGCGTCTTTCCTCATGCTTCTCAATGTAGGCAGCGCGATCGGAAAATGAATAATACGCATTATGTTAAGGACGAGTTGATATGAACGGAATTGAAAACATCACTCAGCGAATCGGTGATGAAACCAGGCGTGAGATTGATGAAATTCGGAAAAACGCCGAGGCTGAATGCGAGACCATCAAAAGCCGGTATAAAGCGCTAGCACAGGAAGAATACTGGAAAATTGTGACCGAGGGCAAGCAGGATTCCGTCCGGCGGGTTGAGCGCATGAAGAGCCTCGCCCAAACCGAGGTGAAAAAGCAAATGCTTGCCTTGAAACAGGAAATGATCGGAATCGCTTTCGAGATGGCCGTTTCGAAGATCCTGTCTCTTGAGGAGAATCAATACATCGATTTTTTGGTTTCCCTTGCGGTAGACGCTTCAAGAAACGGAAAGGAACAGATTGTGCTTTCCCCCGGCGACCGAACTCGCTTTGGCAAGAGGGTTGTCGTTTCGGCAAACGATGTGCTTATGTCAAAGGGCAGGCCGGCGGCTCTGACGCTGTCTGAGCAGTCGCGCGCAATCAAGGGCGGGTTGATCTTGTCGGACGGAAACATAGAGATCAATTGCAGCATTGAAACGATTACGGCGCTCAGGAAAAACGAATTGGCCGGCGAGGTTGCGAAACTGCTATTTTCGTAATTTGTCCGGCAATTCAAGGAGGCAGCGTTTTGGCAAGAAAAGTAAAGATTAAAGATACCGATTATCTCTTCATATCCGCTTATGTCCATGCCAAGGGGGCTAAGCTTATCGGCAATGAGCAGCTGATGCGTATGCTGGAAGCTAAATCCGCGGAAGATGCCTATAAGGTGCTGGAGGAAAACGGATGGCCGCTTGCGGGTACTCTGGACGCCGGACATTTGGCTCAGATACTGGCCGAAAGGAGAGAAGAGGCATTTAGCGACATGGCATCTCTTGCTCCGAACCCCAAGATTGTCGATCTGTTCAGAATCAGATATGATTATCATAACGCAAAAGTTTTAATCAAAAGCCAGGCTAAGGGCATAAAAGAAAACGAGCTTCTGCTCGGCTCCGGAAGATTTTCTCCCAAAAAGCTAAACGAGATTGTGCTGGAGGAGCGATATCAGGAACTGCCGAAAACTTTTGCGGATGCCTACATCGACGCTTTGGACACATTGTCCAGGACGGGAGACCCGCAGATTTCGGATTTTATTTTGGACAGGGCATATTTCGAGGAGTATCTGGTGTCGGCGCGTGAAACAGGCAGCCGCTTTTTGACCGATTATGCAAGGCTCACGATAGATTCTTATAACCTGAAGGCTGTTGTCAGGTCCGCAAGGATGAAAAAAGACGGTAATTTTCTAAAACAAGCGCTGGCCCCGGGCGGCACAGTACCCGTCGCGGAGATTTTCGATGCGTATATTTCCGTGGATATGGCTATCGCACTGTTTCGAAAAACCGCGCTGAGAAAGATTCTTGACTTGGCGGAAGAAGCGGTAAAGGGCGGCAGGCTGACGGAATTTGAACGACTGACGGACAGCGTATCGGCCATATTTCTGGCAGATGCAAAAACGGAGGGGTTTAACGAAAAGCCGCTCATCAGATATCTGTTCGCCGTGGAAGCCGAGATCAGCGCCGTCCGGATTATAATGGCCGGTCAATTTTCAGGACTTCCCGCGGAAACCGTCAGGAAAAGGCTGAGAGAAGGGTTGTAGCGCGTAACCCTAAATCGTATTTATGTTATACGGCATATGGAGGGCATATGAGCAGTTATAAGATTGCTGTGATCGGCGACAAGGACAGTGTTATCGGATTTAAAGCACTGGGACTGGAAACAATAGCGGTCGGCAATATCGAAGAGGCGAGAAACGCTTTTTTGAAAACCGTCCGAAACAGAGACGATATAGCGATCATTTATATCACCGAGCAGGTTGCCGCACAACTGGAAGCGGAAATCGCAGCGGTCAAGGAACAGGTGACCCCGGCCGTTATTTTGATACCATCGAAGCAAGGCACGCTTGGGCTGGGTATGGCGGCGCTATCTTCCGCCGTTGAAAGGGCAACCGGGACGAACATGGCATAAAAACGCTTTTTCTGCGAAAAAGCGCTGCGTAAAGGCACCCTACAAAAGCGTTTATGTCGTCTATAGGAGCCTGCCGGGGATGAATCACGCATTAAAATCGAAGCGAAAGAAGGTTAATCTGATATGAGCGGCAGAATTATCAAGGTTTCAGGACCCCTTGTGGTTGCCGACGGTCTCACGGATGCCAGCATGGCCGATGTTGTCAAAGTGGGAACGCAGCAGCTGAAGGGTGAGGTACTCACGATGACGGGAGACAGGGCGTCCATTCAGGTTTATGAAGAAACGGCAGGGCTGGGACCCGGCGCCGAGGTCTTCACAACCGGCGCTCCGCTTTCCGTTGAACTCGGCCCTGGCCTTCTGGAAAACATATATGACGGAATACAACGACCGCTTACCGAGATCAGGGCTCTCGCCGGTTCTACGATCTCACGCGGGATTGATATACCGGCCCTCAACCGCAGCAAAACATGGGCTTTTAATCCCAGCGTCCATCCGGGTGATCCGGTATCAGGCGGCGATATCATTGGTTTTGTGCAGGAGACTTCCGCCATTATTCACAAGATCATGGTGCCGCACGGCGTTATGGGGACAATCCGGAGCATTGAAAAGGGCAGCTTCACGGTTACCGAAACCGTTGCGACCGTAACGCTTGATAACGGCGAAATTCGGGAATTGATGATGATGCAGACATGGCCGGTGCGCATCAACAGGCCCTATAAGCAGAAATTCCTTCCGAATACGCCGCTTTGCAGCGGGCAGAGGATCATCGACACGCTGTTCCCGATTGCAAAGGGCGGTACGGCAGCCGTTCCCGGACCGTTCGGGAGCGGAAAAACTGTTGTACAACACGCGCTGGCTAAATGGTCGGATGTGGACGTTGTCGTTTATATCGGCTGCGGAGAGCGCGGCAACGAAATGACAGACGTTTTGATGGAGTTCCCGGAACTGACGGACCCCCGCTCCGGCGAGCCTTTGATGAAGAGAACCGTGTTGATTGCAAATACCTCCGATATGCCGGTGGCCGCCCGTGAAGCGTCGATTTATACCGGAATCACTATCGCGGAATATTTCCGGGATATGGGCTACGATGTTGCGGTAATAGCCGACTCTACGTCACGCTGGGCCGAGGCACTTCGTGAAATGTCCGGCCGGCTCGAGGAAATGCCCGGCGAAGAAGGGTATCCGGCATATCTTGCTTCTCGTATCGCACAGTTTTATGAACGTGCAGGAAACATTGAGTGTCTGTGCTCCGAACAAAGAAAAGGCAGCCTTACCGCAATCGGCGCTGTTTCGCCTCCCGGCGGTGATACCTCCGAACCGGTATCCCAGGCTACAATGCGTATCGTCAAGGTGTTCTGGAGCCTGGATTCCTCCCTTGCTCACGCGCGTCACTTCCCGGCGATTAACTGGCTGAACAGTTACTCGCTCTATCTTGACAATTTGAAATCCTGGTATGATACGAATTTCGGGAAGAGTTTTATGGAAAACAGGAAAAAAGCCATGGCAATTTTGCAGGAAGAAGCCGAACTGCAAGAGATCGTCAGGCTGGTCGGAATGGATTCTCTTTCGCCTGCAGACAGGCTGACTATGGAGACGGCGAAAATGATCAGAGAAGACTTCCTGCAGCAAAACGCCTTTGTCGATACCGATAACTATTCGGAATATGAACGTCAGGCCAGACTTCTGAACATCATCTTGCAGTATGGGGTGCTCTGCAAATCGGCGCTCGGCGCAGGCGCGTCGCTGCAGGATCTGTTTGATATTGACGCCAAGGATAAAATCGGACGCGCTAAAATTGTACCGATCGACGAATACATCGATGTATACGAAACTATCATGAAGGAAATGACCGATCAGATAAACAGGACAAAGACCGGAGGTGAGCTGGATGATTAAGGAATACAAAACAATTCAAGAGGTTTCCGGGCCGCTTATGGTCGTCAGGAATGTCGAAGGCGTAACCTATGACGAACTTGCGGAAATCGAGCTCCCCAACGGCCAGACAAGACGCTGCAAGGTTCTTGAGGTAAACGGAACCGATGCCGTTGTCCAGTTGTTTGAAAGCTCCAGCGGCATTAACCTTGCCGAAAGCAAGGTGCGGTTTCTTGGGCACGGCATGCAGCTTGGCGTATCCGAAGATATGCTGGGGCGGGTATTCGACGGTATGGGCAGGCCCATAGACGGCGGACCGGAAATCCTGGCAGACGCATGGATGGACACCAATGGCCTGCCGATGAATCCGGCCGCGCGTGACTATCCATCCGAATTCATTCAGACCGGCGTTTCAGCGATTGACGGGCTCAATACGCTTGTCAGGGGCCAGAAGCTTCCGATCTTTTCGGGCTCGGGCCTTCCGCACGCGCCTCTTGCCGCCCAGATCGCCAGACAGGCAAAGGTACTCGGTACGGATTCTCAGTTTGCGGTCGTTTTTGCCGCGGTCGGCATTACCTTTGAAGAATCGGAATACTTTGTTCAGGAATTTAAACGAACCGGCGCCATAGACCGGACGGTTTTATTTACGAACCTTGCAAACGACCCTGCCGTTGAGCGTATCGCAACGCCGCGAATGGCTCTTACCGCCGCGGAGTATCTGGCGTTTGAAAAGAATATGCATGTACTTGTGATCATCACGGATATCACAAACTATGCCGAAGCGCTCAGAGAAATCTCCGCCGCCCGAAAGGAAGTGCCGGGACGGCGCGGTTATCCGGGTTATCTCTATACGGACTTCGCTTCGATGTATGAAAGAGCGGGCCGCCGCATAGGAAAAGAGGGCTCCATTACGATGATCCCGATTTTGACGATGCCGGAAGACGATATTACACACCCGATTCCCGACCTGACCGGGTATATTACCGAAGGTCAGATTATCTTATCAAGGGAATTGAACATGAAGAATATCGAGCCTCCGATTGATGTTCTGCCGTCTTTATCGAGGCTGAAGGATAAGGGAATCGGAGAGGGTAAAACAAGGGAAGATCATTCCGGAACAATGAACCAATTATTTGCCGCATACTCAGCCGGAAAGGACGCGCGCGAACTGATGACCATTCTTGGCGAAGCGGCTTTGTCGGATACGGATAAGTTATATGCGAAATTTGCTGCCGAATTTGAAGAACGCTATGTGGGTCAAGGCTCGGAAACAAACCGAAGCATTGAAGAGACACTGGATCTGGGCTGGTCACTGTTATCGATTTTACCGAAATCGGAACTTAAACGCATCAAAATCGAACACATCGATATGTATCTGCCCGACAGCAGTGAGGCATAACGCTTCATAACCAACCCACTTGACAGGAAGGAGTCAGCATGGCTACCAAAACCATAAAACCGACACGTATGGAACTAAACCGCATCAAGGCAAGGCTGAAGACCGCAAGGCGCGGGCACAAGCTGCTCAAAGACAAGCGCGATGAGCTGATGCGGCAGTTTATGCAGATCATAAAAGAGAACCGGATTCTCAGGGAAAAGGTGGAAAAGGGACTGTCGGAAGCTATGGGCGCTCTTTCGGTTGCATCCGCTGTCATGTCTCCGGAAATGCTCGAGCAGGCTCTGCTTTTTCCAAAGCAAAGCGTCGAGGTTGGGCTTAAACTGAAAAATGTCATGAGCGTAAACGTTCCGGTTTATGATTTCAGGACAAAGAGCAATGACCCGTCGGAAATTTTCCCCTATGGTTTTGCAATGACCTCGGGTGAACTCGACGATGCGCTCTCCGTTTTGTCATTAACCTTTATGGATATGCTCGAGCTGGCCAGAATCGAAAAGACCATGCAGCTGCTGGCGGCCGAGATTGAAAAAACGCGCCGAAGAGTCAATGCGCTGGAATATGTCATGATCCCGGAGATGCAGCAGAGCATAAAATACATCAAAATGAAGCTGGATGAAAACGAGCGCGGAAACATCACCAGGCTGATGAAGGTCAAGGAAGCGATTTTAAAAGAAGCGCACGGTTACTGAAAAATTCAACCATTTAACCAAATACCGCTGAATTTTCAGCGGTATTTTTTCGATTATGCACTTCTGCTGATCTTCCTTTTGGTATTTGGGTATGATACACTGGTTGAGAGCCGGACAAAAGGCTCAGCGTGCAATTATCCATGTTTTTATTTTTACATTAGCATATGCTCAT
>JAAYJC010000248.1 GCA_012523085.1 Clostridiales bacterium | reverse complement strand
CGGGTCTTTAACAGTTAAATAGGAAGCCCAAAAACTAAAACGCATTAATTTCAGGCCTTAGGGCCATTTTTTATGTCAATTTTCCTCTTTTGCTATTGCGTATATCTGAGTATATGTTATAATGATACTAGCTCTTTTTGGTTAGGAGGACACCTCTCATGAGACTTAGCGTGAAAGATACCGGCGCAGCACGACACTTCTACATCATTAAATCTACGTACTTGAATAAGAAACGTTCCACTAAAATCGTCGAGAAGATTGGAACAGAAGAGGAATTACGTCAACGTTTTCCCGGAAGAGACCCCATGGAGGTCGCCCTAGATAGACTTGAGGAACTCAATCAGCTTGAGGATGAGAACAAGCACGAGGTCATGCCTAAATTCAGCAACGCCAAGTTGATTCCGAAAGAGGAATGCCGCTCTGTTAAGGGGGGATATCTTTTCTTGCAAAAGATTTATCACCAACTGAGCCTTCACAAACTCTGTCAAGATATTTCAGCAGACTATCGATTTGACTTTGACCTGAGCGACATCCTCTCACGTCTCCTTTACACCCGTATCCTGGAGCCGGGATCTAAACGCTATGCCTGGGAAGAAGCCCAAAACTATGTGGAGGCTCCTTCCTTTGAACTCCACGACGTCTACCGTGCCTTGGAAGTACTGGCGAAGGAAAATGACCGCATTCAGGAGCACGTCTATAAGGCCAGCCGAAAACTGATACGACGAAACGACAAGATCCTCTTTTATGACTGTACCAACTACTTCTTTGAAATCGAAGAGGCGGAAGGGGTGAAACAGTTTGGTCATGCAAAAGACCACAAGCCCAACCCCTTGGTTCAGATGGGGCTTTTTCTGGATGGTTCAGGATTTCCACTGGCCTTTTCCCTTCATCCCGGGAACACCAGTGAGCAAATCACACTGAGACCTTTGGAAGAGAGAATCCTTAAGGATTTTGACCTCTCTCAATTTATTGTGTGCACGGATGCCGGCCTCTCGTCGGCCGAGAACAGGCGCTTCAACAACAGGGGCAACAGAGCCTTCATCACCACTCAACCCCTTAAAAAACTGAAGGACTATCTCCAAACGTGGGCCTTGGATACCGAGGGTTGGGAACTTCCCGGACAAAAGAGGACGTTCTCCCTGAAGGATATCGACGAAGAGGATCCCAAGGAATTACAGAGGGTCTATTACAAGAGCCGTTGGATAAAAGAAGGCGGGCTTGAACAGAAACTGGTGGTTAGCTTTTCGGTCAAATACAAAAAATATCTTAAAGCACTCCGAGCGCAGCAAATTCTAAGAGCGGAAAAGAAGCTGGTCATGCCTTCCGGCCTCCACCACAAACGTCCAAACGATCCGCGTCGTTTCATTAAAGGGCTTGCGGTGACGCCGGAAGGAGAGTTAGCGGATAAGACCTTGTATATCTTGGATGAGGCCACGATAGCCGAAGATGCTCGCTATGACGGGTTTTACGCCGTATGCACGAATTTGGAAGACGAACCGAGCGAGATTCTTGCCGTGAATAAACAACGTTGGCAGATTGAAGAAGCCTTCAGAACACTGAAGTCCGAGTTCCAAGCCCGACCGGTTTACCTTCAAAGAGATGAGCGCATTTTGGCTCATTTCATGACCTGTTTTCTAGCCCTGCTCCTGTTTAAGATTCTCAAGCAAAAGCTGAAAGAACAGATGCCCGAAGGGAAAGTAACCACCACCTCTCTCATACAGGAACTCAAGGCGATGAATTTCTTCCTGCTGGAGCACGAAGGCTACATCCCCACTTACACGAGAACGGACCTTACCGATGCCCTGCACAAGGCCTTCGGATTCAGAACGGATTATCAGATACTGCTGAATAACGACATGAAGAAAGTCATAAAATCGACTAAAATATAACGTATATACTCAAAATTCTAAACATTAAAAACGCCCGAAAGCCTTACATTTCAAGGACATTGGGCGTTTCTCTTCCTCTAAACTGTCAAAGACGGGAT
>JAAYJC010000020.1 GCA_012523085.1 Clostridiales bacterium | reverse complement strand
CCTTTATTTTGTGGGCAAAATGCTATTTGATGAGTTTCAGCGCTTTTGCGATTTCAAGAAGCGGAACAGATACCAAGGACAGAGCGATACCGATCAGATAGGCCCCGGCAGGCATAAGGATCAATTCGAAAGCAACCGACAGTGGCGTAAACAAAACGATGACCATCAGCAGCGACGAAGTTATGGCCGCAATGTTTAAATTCCGGTTGGAAAACGGACCGATTGCAAACAATGAGCGGTAAGACCGCATATTGAAAGACTGCACAATCTGCGAAAAAGCAAGAACCATAAATGCCATTGTTCTTCCGCCCGCCTCGCCGGCCATTTGTTCACCAATTTTAAAGGCAATCAGTGTCACTATGGCAAACAGGAAGCCGTACATCCCAATGCGCAGCCCCGTTCCGTGCGCGAATATTCCCTCGTTTTTCGGCCTCGGTTTTTGGTCCATTACGCCCTTCTCAACAGTTTCCATGCCCAGCGCAATCGCCGGCAGCGAGTCCGTCACCAGATTGATCCAAAGCAGCTGCATTGAAATGAGCGGCGATTTCCGCCATAATATCATCGCAAAGAAAACCGTCAGAATTTCTCCGAAATTCGTTCCAAGCAGGTAGCCGATGACTTTTTTAATGTTGGCGTATATCCCGCGTCCTTCTTTGACCGCTTCCACAATCGTAGCAAAGTTGTCGTCGGTCAATGTCATGTCAGCAGCGCCCTTAGCCACATCGGTTCCGGTGATTCCCATTGCGCATCCGATATCCGCTGCCTTAAGCGCTGGCGCGTCGTTCACACCGTCTCCTGTCATTGATACGATCTCGCCCTGACGCTGCCATGCGCGTACGATCCTGATTTTGTTCTCGGGTGACACTCTGGCGTAAACTGCGATATCCCGGACCCTTCCGTCAAACTCTTCATCATCCATTGCGTCCAGCTCAGCGCCGGTAATCGCAATGCCTCCCTCCTGAAGTATGCCAATCTCCTTTGCTATCGCAGAGGCTGTGGCCACATGGTCGCCTGTGATCATCACCGGAATAATACCTGCTTTGCGGCATACAGCCACAGCATCTTGCGCTTCGGGGCGCGGCGGGTCGATCATTCCGACAATTCCGACGAAGGTCAGACCTGACTCCAGTTCCTCCGGCGACAGCTTTGCGGGGATATGGTCTATTTCTTTGTAGGCAATGGCGAGAACGCGAAGGGCATTGCTCGCCATCCGGTTGTTGATTTCATCTGCGGCAGAAATATTTCCATGGATGCACCTTGAAGATAGCACATCAAACGCACCCTTTACGATAACAACGGTTCTGCTTTCGATCTTGTTGATCGTGGTCATCAGCTTCCGTTCCGAATCAAAAGGTAAAACGCCAAGCCGCGGATATGCTTCGCTTATTTGTTCTTTTATAATCTTGTTCCTGTACGCTGCATAGACAATCGATGTTTCCGTCGGATCGCCTAGGTGTTCAACGCCGGCGTCCGTTTCGGTGATCGTGCCGTCAGAACATAATGTGCCGAATGTTAACAGTTTTTTTACCTGCTCCGAGTTTTCGTCGCCAATGTCTTCAGGCTCCTTAGCGCCGTCCACATAAGCCTTGACCAAAGTCATGCGGTTTTGCGTCAGTGTTCCTGTTTTATCAGAGCATATAACGGAAGCGCCGCCCAGTGTTTCCACGGCGGGCAGTCTTCTGATGATCGCATTGCGTTTCACCATTCTTTGTACACCGATGGAAAGCACGATCGTCACGATGGCCGGCAGACCCTCGGGAATCGCAGAAACAGCCAGAGATACGGAAATCATGAAAATCTCAAGGATTGGAATATTGTCAATGATCCCGATCACAAAAACAACCACGCAGGCCAAAAGAGCGATGAGGCCGAGGCTTTTTCCAAGCTTGGCGAGTTTTTTCTGCAACGGTGTCGCGGTGTCGCCTGCATTTTCAAGCAATCCGGCAATCTTGCCCATCTCGGTATTCATACCGGTTGCGGTAACGACTGCCAAAGCCGATCCGTAGGTGATGCTGCAGCCGGAAAAGACCATATTCGTCCGATCCCCGAGCGGCGCTTTCTCATCAACCTGTGCTTCGCTGTCTTTTTCGGAAGGAACGGATTCGCCGGTCAAGGAAGACTCTTCCGACTTCAAGCTCGCCGAGCTGATCAAACGGGCGTCCGCGGGCACAAAATCTCCGGCAACCAACCGGATGATGTCGCCCGGTACCAGTTCAGCGGAATCGATCATCTCTTCTTTTCCGTCCCTGATTACTCTTGCGCGCAATGCGGACATCTTTTTTAGGGCTTCCAGCGCCCTTTCCGCTTTGTTTTCCTGCAGTACGCCCATGATGGCGTTGAGGACGACAATCAGCAAAATCAAGATAGGCTCAAAGAATTCCCTGAGCTCTCCCTGCGTGCAGGCAATAATAAATGAAACAGCAGCCGCTGCTATCAAAATCAGGATCATGACATCCTTAAATTGATCAAAAAAGTGCTGCAAAAGCGTCTTCCTCTTTTTTTCGCGCAGCCGATTCTCCCCGTATTCCGCTTTCCTGTCAATAACTTGAGATGCCGTCAGTCCCCTTTCGCTGTCTGCCTGAAGCTTTGTCATCAGGTTATCAAGTTTTTCATAATGGGAATCCATGAAACCAACTCCTGTCCGGTGTTACTATTTAAAATTATATGTGAATTTTTATTTTTTAACAAAATATCAGAATGCGGCAGTTCGGGCCCGTTTTTCAATTAACGTCAAAAAAGCAAGACGTCTATTGCACGGAAACCCAGCAATAAAAGTCTTGCTTTTAAACAACAGCGGACCGTTCGGTCGTATTGACGCAGATTGTATCGGTTTACCTGAACACTCGGCGTTCACGGCAATCCGCAAGCTACTCCCTTTTATCTCATATTCAGTTTATCCATAATTACCATACAACCAATCATTTGTCAAGCCTATCCTTCTGTCAGCTGAGACACCTTTTCAAACTGACTGTTATACAACTGTGCATAGAATCCGTTTTGAGCCATAAGCACGTCGTGTGTTCCCTGCTCGACAATATCGCCGTCTTTCATGCATAAGATCAGATCGGCGTTTCTGATAGTAGAGAGACGATGGGCAATGATAAAGCTCGTTCTGCCCTTCAGCAGATTATCCATCGCGCGTTGAATGAGTATTTCTGTCCTGGTATCGACCGAGCTTGTCGCCTCATCCAAAATCAGAATCTTCGTGTTGGCAAGGATGGCCCTTGCAATCGTCAAAAGCTGCTTTTGACCCTGGGAGACGTTTGTAGATTCTTCGTTCAGCACCATCTGGTAGCTGCCGGGCAGGGTTCTAACAAAGTGATCTACCTGCGCGGCCTTCGCCGCGGCTATGACTTCCTCATCACTGGCAGACAGATTTCCATAACGAATGTTTTCCATAATCGTTCCGTTGTACAGCCAGGTATCCTGCAGGACCATTCCGAACTGTGTTCTGAGGTCTGCGCGGGCATAATCTGCGATGTTGCGCTCGTCAAGATAAATTGCGCCGTCCTGAAGGTCATGGAAACGCATGAGCAGCTTGACCATTGTGGTTTTTCCGGCACCCGTCGGACCGACAATCGCTATTTTCTGACCGGCCGATACAGTCGCGGAAAAATCCTTTATGACCGGCTGATCTTCGTAATATGAAAACTTGACATGCTCAAACCGGACATCGCCCCTGACGTCGGTTTCAGACATCTTATACTTCACATCGCCGTCGGTTTCTTCATCAAAGGCCAGAAACTCAAAAATACGTTCTGCCGCAGCCGCCATAGACTGCATCTGGGTTGATAAATTGGCAATTTGTGTTATCGGCTGCGTAAAAGCCCGGATGTATTGAATAAAGGCTTGAATTCCGCCAATGGTCATTGAGCCTATAGAAGTCAGATAAGCGCCCATAATGCATATGACAACATAACCCAGGTTCCCGATCAAAGACATGATCGGCATCATCAGTCCTGTCAGGAACTGGGCACGCCAACCGGAGTTGTATAATCTATCGTTTTCGACATCGAAGGCTTCAAGCGCTCTTTCTTCTCCGTTGAACGCCTTAATCACGACATGGCCTCCGTAAACCTCCTCGACATGACCGTTAACCGTACCCAGATATTTTTGTTGATTTTTAAAATGCTTCTGTGAAAAACGCACAACCAGCATGGTAAAACCCACGCTGAACGGAATCATACAAAGCGCTATAAGCGTCAGCTGCCAGCTGATCGTTAACATCATAATCAAAACGCCGATGAGTGTAGTGATCGTCTGTATTGATTGTGAGATCGCATTGTTCAGGCTCATTGTGACGGTGTCAACATCGTTCGTAATCCTGGATAGGACCTCGCCATGCGTCATCGTCTGAAAGAAACTGATCGGCAGTTTGTTGATCTTAGCCATCATGGTATTGCGAAGATTGTACTCTATATTTGTAGAGATGTTCGCCATCGTGAATCCCTGCAGATAGGAAAACAGCATGCTGATCACATACAAACCGAGCAGAATCAACATAATCATGCCGATATACTCAAAATCAATGCCCCCCGATCCGCCGGAGGTCATGATCATGACGCCCTTTGCCAGCTCGTTAGTGATCTCTCCGAAGATTCTCGGGCTCACAATGGCAAATACCGTCGCGGCGGCGGAACAGAACGCAACCAGAAGAATCCGCCATTTAAATGGTGACAGGAATTTCAACAGCCTTTTTATGGTTCTCTTAAAATCCTTCGGTTTTTCCCCGCCCATCATGATCGGTCCGCCCCTACCCGGAGGACGGCCCATCGGGCGCCTGCGCGAACCTCCCGGGCCCGTTTGGCTTCTTGTTGATGAATTCATCGGTTTTTCATTCATGCCAGTTCCTCCTTTGAAAGCTGGCTTTCAGCTATCTCACGATATTCCTTGCAGCTGATAAGCAGTTCGGAGTGCGTGCCTTTTCCGACGATTCTGCCGGCATCCAGAACAATGATCTGGTCGGCATTCATGATTGTGCTCACGCGCTGTGCCACAATGAAAACCGTTGCGTCGGAAGTATATGTACGCAGTGCTTTTCGAAGAGCTGCGTCCGTTTTAAAATCCAGCGCAGAAAAACTATCGTCAAATATATAAATCGAGGGATCCCTGATAAGAGCTCTGGCTATCGATAGCCTTTGTTTTTGTCCGCCCGAGACATTGTCGCCGCCCTGCGCAATTTCGCTATCAAGACCTTCTTTCTGGTTAAACACAAAATCTTCGGCCTGAGCAACCTGAATCGCTCTCAAATATTCTTCAGGTGTTGCGTCCTCTTTACCAAAACTCAGGTTTGAACCGATATCTCCGCTGAAAAGCACACCCTTCTGGGGCACATAGCCCAGATTTGCTCTGAGCTCCGCCTGAGTCAAGTCACGGATATCGATGCCGTCTATTTCGATAACGCCTTCGGTAACATCGTAAAACCGTGGGATCAGGTTAATCAAAGTTGATTTACCGGAGCCGGTGGAGCCGATGAAGGCGGTGGTCTGGCCCGGCACTGCGGTAAAGGAGATGTCTGTCAGTACGCAGTCCTCGGCGTCATGGTACTTGAATGATACGTTTTTAAACACCACTTTGCCTTTTGACTTGCCGTTGAGGGTCTTTACCTTCTCTTTGTCTTTAATCTGGGGATCTGTATCAAGCACTTCTTTGATACGGCCTGCAGAGACCAATGCACGCGGGATCATGATAAACATCATCGATATCATCAAAAACGTCATGATGATCTGTGTGGCATATTGTAGAAAGGCCAGCATGTCTCCGATTTGAAGCTTGGAAATGGCTACCTGATGGCCTCCGATCCAGACAATCAAAAGCGTCGTACATCCCATCAGAAAGTTCAGGGTCGGCTGCATTACCGCCATTGTTCTTTGAACGAATCTATGTGTATTTCTAATTTTACGGTTGGCTTCTTCAAAACGGCCGGCCTCTTTTTCCTCATTTCCGAAAGCCCGGATCACCATCATACCGGAAAGATTTTCTCTGGCCACCAGGTTGAGCTTGTCGATCAGCTTCTGCATCATTTTAAACTTCGGAACAACCATGGAAAACATTATAATCTGCAGTATCAAAAGCAACACAACGGCAACCGCGATAATCCAGCTCATCGACAGACTCTTGTTGACTGCCATGATAACGCCTCCGATACCCATGATCGGGGCCGAGCACATCATCCTGATGGACATCATCGAAAACATCTGGACCTGCTGAACATCGTTCGTGCTTCTCGTTATCAAAGAAGCCGTCGAAAACTTGTCAAACTCCGTCGGCGAAAACGAGCCGACTTTTTTAAATATGTCGTGCCTTAATTTCCTACCGATTCCCATCGATACCTTCGAACTCAAAAATCCGATTATGATCGCAGCCACCACGCTGACAAGTGAGATCAGCAGCATAATAAAACCGATAGAAAGGATCGAATTGAGTTGAATTTTGCTTAAATTCGCACCAAGCTCTTTATAAAACAGTCTGGTAAATGTTACCCCCACTTCTGTTTGAAAAAGTGCTCTTTGTGCTCCGGCTTCTTCGATCGCATTTGCAGCGGCTTGTTGATCTATGTTTTCAAGTAACACATAAAGCGCGGTAACATCCATTTTGCTGATGTCCATATCCGCGGGTTTGGGTCCATCGTTTTCCGAAATATCGTCCGGTACAGTGCCGCCTTGTGCGCCAAATTGCGCTTTCATGTATTCGCTGAGCGCATATACCGCTTTTCCGTAAACGGCCGCCAATACGGCCGATTCTTTTTCATCCTGTGTGCGTGTGAAAGCGGAAATGCCTTCCAATCCGGGATATTTCTCAAGCAGTGTTTCACCGGAACCCGGTTTATACTGAGTATAGCCGCTTTCAAAAATGTTCCGGTCGTCCTGCGTCATAAACGATGTAACAAGTCTTAACGCATCCGCGCTCATAACCTCCGGCACATCGTCTTCTATTCCGTTCCGCATGATCCCGGTATTGACAATTTCGCTCATGTAGTTCGGAAGCGCCAGTTCGGTTAAGTTCTGGACAAAGAGCAACAGTATCGCAATGAATATCATCACCGCGAAGGGTTTCATGTATTTCAATACAAGCTTCAAAGCCGCAGACCCCCATTTTCTACAAACTCATCGTTAAGAGAGGCGCCGAAGCAGAGATCCGGATCTAAGCATTTTGCCTGACCGGTATTCATCTCAAGTTAACTCCTTTTTGGCGCTAATCAGATCGTAACCCTTTTTAAACGCAATCTGATTAATTTCCGCCATCCTCGGCGGAACCGACTGCGCAATCAGAGCATCCCAATTGATATCCTGCAGTTCAAGCAGTTTAACAAGGGCGCCAAGCAGGCATATATTCTGAACTTTGATATTTCCGAGTTCCTCCGCAATCCGGCTCGCCGGTACGACGGAAACATGTTCAACACATTTTGATAGTATTTCATCGGCGTCATGCGGATATTCCGCCTGGCCGATCAGTACGGGCATCGAATAGATTTCTCTTTCATCCATCACAATGGAGCCGCCTTTTTTTAAAAACGGCAGCGCGCGCAATGCCTCCGCTTTTTCAAACGCCACGATGATATCCGCTTCAGCTTCGCCAATATTCGGTGCGTAAATCTTCGTGCCGTATTTCAGCTGCGTATTTACTGTCCCGCCGCGCTGGCTCATTCCGTGAATTTCGCTCATTTTTACATCGTAGCCCATATGAACAAGCGCTTCAGACAGAATCTTGGTTGTCAGTATTGTGCCCTGTCCTCCGACGCCTGTAAAAAGAAGATTCATTATTACCTATCCCCCATATTTTAAGTAACAGCCTGAAAACCGGAGCTTTCAGATGCCTGCTTTCGAGATCGCATCAAATTTACACATTTGCATGCAGAGTCCGCAGGCTGTGCAGCTTGCCTCATCGGTAATATTGGCCTTTTTTCCCTCAAATGCCATGGCGGGACAAGCAATTTTCATACATGCCTTGCATCCGACGCATTTATCCGGATCGACTGTACAATGCGCCCCCTTGTTTGCCTTAATGACCTCTTTGAGAAGCGCGCAGGGCCGTTTGGTCACGATCACAAACGGACCATCCGTTTCGAGTGCCTGATCGATCGCCTCACCCATTGCTTTTTGATCGATCGGGTCAACTATCTTAACACATGTCTGATCAATGCCCGTGGAATAAATCATCTGCAGGATATCGATGGCAGGTACCTCATATCCCATAAGGTTTTTCTGAGTACCGGCATTCTCCTGATGCCCGGTCATCGCCGTTATGCTGTTGTCCAATACACACAGGCATACATTGGCACCTAAATGGATAGCATCGACCATACTGTTGAAGCCGGAGTGGAAAAACGTTGAGTCACCAAGAATGCCAAACACTTTTCTTGTATCATTTTGCATTTCCAGCGCTTTGGACAATCCGATCGGAATCGAAAATCCCGATCCCATGCAAATGGCTATGTCAAAACCGTTATACGGTGCGTTGACGCCCAGCGAATAACAACCGATATCCCCGACAGCCAGGATCTTATCTTTGCGTTTTCCCATTGCGTGGTAAAAACCTCTGTGCGGACAACCGGCACACAAAACCGGTGGACGAGGCGGTGCGGTCTTGTCCGTCGCATATCCTTCTCCGGCTGCTTGAAGACCGAAGGCTATCCTGACCTTTTGAGCATTTAGCTCCCCTTGAGAGCCCAGCAGCTGTTTTCCGACGCAGTCAATACCGAGCGCTTTGACCGCTTCTTCTAAGTATCCCTCACCTTCTTCAATAACGTAGATTTTCTTCATTTTCTGCGCAAATTCAATAATCAACCGATCAGACAGCGGATAGGTTATCCCCAGTTTCAAATAAGACGCGCTGTCTCCGAAGGCCTCCTTCGCATGCATATAGGATATGCCTGAGGTAATGATCCCGATTGATGTATCGTTAATCTCCGTCTTATTTATATCGGATGAATACGAATACGCTTTTAGTGCTTCCAGATTAGCTTCCACTGCAATGTGCCGTTTCCTTGCGTTCACGGGCAGCATCGCATATTTTTGCGGGTCCGATACATAGGTTTTCGCCTGTATGTTCTCCCGCTGATCTAATTGAACAATACTTTTTGAATGGCATACTCTTGTCGTCATCCGGATCATCATGATCAGATCGAATCTCTCGCTTAATTCAAAGGCTGCTTTGGTGAAATCCTTGCATTCCTGTGAATCGGAAGGTTCAAGCATGCCAATTTTAGCATGGGGGGCATAAAGCCTGTTGTCCTGTTCATTCTGGGAACTATGGCAGCCCGGATCGTCCGCCGAAACAATCACCAGCCCGCCGTTCACGCCCGTATATGCCGCCGAAAAAATAGGATCGCTCGCCACGTTCATACCAACATGCTTCATCGCGGCAAGCGCTCTCATTCCGCCAATTGACGCCCCGATTGCTATTTCGGTGGCGATTTTCTCATTATTCGCCCAAGTGCAATAGATATCATCTTTATATGTTGTAATATTTTCAAGAATCTCCGTGCTCGGTGTGCCTGGATATGCTGCGGCTACAGAAACCCCCGCCTCCCATGCTGCCCTTGCAACGGCTTCGTCGCCGCTCAAGATCGCTTTTTGCATAAACTGCTCCTTACTTAGCCAGCTATCAGTTAGCCGATTAACAAATATATTTTATTTTATCATAACATGAATCAAAATACAAACAGAAAAATAAAAAGTTAATCCGGGTAAATTATTATTTTCGAAATTGACACATGTTCATTTCATTTAGCATGACTTTTTCTATTTTACAAAAAACACTCCGAAGAAGCAAGTCTCCGGAGTGTTTTCGTTAAAAAAATGTCAGGGTAATAACGGTAATATGGTAATGACGGCTGTTCTGTTCACAAATAAGTGTGTTATTATCTGCTGTTATCTGAACAAAGAGAGCAGAACACCCGCTGCGACGGCGGAACCGATTACTCCGGCTACATTGGGACCCATGGCATGCATCAGAAGGTAATTCCCGGGTTTTGCTTTTTGCCCCACAACCTGAGATACTCTGGCTGCCATCGGCACTGCCGATACGCCGGCTGAACCGATAAGCGGATTGATCTTATCTTTCATGAACAAATTCATAAACTTAGCAAGCAAAACGCCGCTTGCGGTACCAAATGCGAAGGCCAGTACGCCGAGCACCAGGATTTCAATCGTTTCGACCGTCAAAAACTTCTCCGCAACAGCCGACGCGCCCACAGAAAGGCCGAGAAATATCGTAACCGTATTGATCAGTGCGTTCTGGGCGGTATCCGAGAGCCTGTCGGTAAGCCCTGTTTCTTTGAACAGATTACCCAGCATAAGCATCCCGACAAGCGGAAGCGCGTCGGGCAAAATGACCGAAACGATAATCGTCACGACAATCGGGAACAGGATCTTTTCTCTTTTTGATACTTGCCGAAGTTGCTTCATCTCTATCCTGCGTTCATTTTTGGTCGTTAGGAGCTTCATGATCGGCGGTTGTATGACCGGAACAAGCGCCATATAGGAATAAGCTGCGATTGCAATCGCACCAAGGCGGTGAGGCGCCATCAAGGTCGTAACAAGGATTGCGGTCGGCCCGTCCGCTCCGCCGATAATGCCAATTGAGCCGGCTTCCTGAGCAGTGAATCCAAGTAAAATCGCACCGATAAATGTAATGAATATGCCAAGCTGAGCTGCCGCACCAAGTAAAAGAGATTTCGGATTAGCGATCAGCGGACCAAAATCAGTCATTGCGCCGATGCCCATGAATATCAACGGCGGAAGGATTCCCCATCTGTTGAGCATGTAGAAATAGTACAGCAATCCACCCTCGTCAAATATCGTTGAGCCGAAGATATTTGACAGCAGCATGCCCATTGCGATCGGTATCAACAGCAAGGGCTCAAATTTTCTTCTGATTGCCAGGTATAAAAGTACGCAGGCTATACCCATCATGACAAGACTGCGCCAGTCAAACTGCGCTATGCCCGTACTTGCCAAAAAGCGCTCTATCGCATTGAGCACGTTTTTATCCCCCTTATATGATCAGCTCTTCATTATATAACCGTCCGCAAAGCGATGTTTCCATATCGCACCGCTATGCGGATCAGGCATAACAATGTCGTCACGGTACAGGTAACTATACGGTTCTTCGACTAAATTGAAAAACCGTATTATGCCATGTGAACGCACGCAACTGTGGACGCTCTTGCGCCCGAGCTCTTTAAAATTTAACGTAATACAAATCTCATTTATATTAATGATTTGTAATAACGATAAGGGTGTCCCCGGTTTCGACAGATTCACCGACAGTAACAGGAATCCGGGATATAACGCCGCCCTTAGGCGCCATGATTTCGTTTTCCATTTTCATAGCTTCCAGGATAAGAAGGACATCCCCTTCTTTTACCCTTGCTCCCACCGATACTTGTATTTCCATAATCGATCCCGGCATCGGGCAAGTAACAACCGTCACGTCCGGTGTAGGATCCGGTGGAACGGGAGGCGCGGTCGGCTCCATACTGATAGGCTGGATTTGCGGAGTCGGGTTCATGGCCGGCTCCGCAGCGGGCGCCGCTTCCGGGTTTAACTGAGGCACTTCGCCTGTAATCTCTTCGATTTCAACGATATAAATCTTGCCGTTGACTTTGACCTTGTACATCTTCATTTTGCTGTCCCCCAAATATACAATCATAATGCATTTGATCCGTATTTGCCGCATCATGGCGAAGAATCTTCTAAAGTTATCTTAAGCTACCGCGTATCCGATGGCGATATCTTCCGGTTTTCAAAGGCATCGGCCAGTCCGGCTTCCGACCAGCTCTCTCTTTGCCCCGCCGGTGTGATATTTTTGATCATAAACGGTTTGCCGTTTTGCATGCTCGTCACCGCGGTGATAATCGCCGCCACAACTTCGTCGGGCTCTTCCTCAGGGACGCTTTGGATCTGAACCGGAGGAGCCGGGGCGGGCACCGGAGGAGCCGGAACCTCGCTCCGGTCTTCTTTACCCCCGACAATGCGGAGAAGCTTGACCACCATTTGAATGATAAACAATATAATCATGCAAGTGGCAAGGCCAAGTACCATGACAATCAGCGAACCGATCAGCTTGTCGCCCAGTCCCATAGCTTTTAACAGCTCAGGGTCGCGCATTTGGGATACTATATCCATTTTTTTGCCCCCTTCCGTTTTTTATCACAGTGGGATATTGCCGTGTTTCTTCGGTGGAAGCGATTGCCGTTTACCGGAGAGGATATCCAAAGCGTTGACCACTCTGATCCTGCTTTCCTGCGGCTCGATCACATCGTCAATATATCCCATTTCTGCAGCTTTGTACGGTCCTGAAAACTTGTCTTCGTATTCGTTTATTCTTGCCTGCAGGGCTTCCTGCGGATTGGCGGAAGCCTCGATTTCCTTTTTGAATATAATATTCGCAGCGCCTTCTGCACCCATGACAGCAATTTCTGCCGTCGGCCAGGCGTAGGCGAGATCGGCGCCCAGCCCTTTGCTGCACATCGCAATATAAGCTCCGCCATATGCCTTTCTGGTCACTATGCTGATTTTCGGAACAGTCGCTTCGCTGTAGGCATACAACATTTTCGCACCGTGCCGAATGATTCCATCATATTCCTGACCTGTTCCCGGAAGAAAGCCCGGTACATCGACCAGCGTCAGCATCGGGATATTAAACGCGTCGCAACGGCGTATGAATCTTGCCGCCTTATCGGAAGCGTTTACATCAAGGCATCCGGCCAGAAACTTAGGTTGACTGGCGATTACGCCGACGGTTTTTCCACCGACTCTGATAAAGCAGGTGATGATATTTAACGCATACAGCGGCTGGACATCCATGATTTCTCCGTTGTCGGCTATGCCCATAATGACCCGATACATATCATAAGCCTTATTCGGGTTTTCCGGAACCACGGCATTCAGTTCAGGCACCGCTTTGTTGATATCGTCGGTACAGGGGAAAATCGGGGGCTTTTCCAAGTTGTTTGACGGCAGAAAGCTAAGCAGCCTTTTGATATCTTCAATGCAGGACCTGTCATCTTTGGATATGAAGTGCGCAACACCGCTTTTCTCGTTATGGACCGTTGCTCCGCCCAGCGCCTCTGTAGTGACCTCTTCTCCCGTTACCGTTTTAATGACATTGGGACCGGTTATGAACATATTTGATGTTTTGTCCGTCATGAAGATAAAGTCCGTAATCGCCGGAGAGTATACGGCGCCGCCCGCACAGGGACCCATAATTGCCGAAATCTGCGGAATTACACCCGATGCGATCGTATTGCGGTAGAAAATCTTTGCAAATCCATTGAGAGAGTTTACGCCTTCCTGAATGCGAGCACCGCCGGAATCCATAAGTCCTACGATCGGGCATCCATTCGTCATCGCATAATCCTGAACCTTCACTATCTTTTCGGCATGATATTCGCCGAGTGAACCGCCCTGTGCCGTGAAATCCTGCGCGTAGGCATAAACCATACGTCCGCAAACGCGTCCGTAACCCGTGACCACGCCATCTCCCGGAATTTCTTTTTTATCCATGCCGAAATCGGTGCTTCTGTGCTTAACAAACGTATCGAGTTCAACAAACGATCCCTCGTCAAACAGGATATCAAGCCTTTCTCTGGCTGTCAGCTTACCTCGTTTGTGCTGTTCTCGAATTCCTTTTTCGCCGCCTCCGGCATGTATCTTCGCCCTCTTTTCCCTGAGCCTCTCAATACCGTTCATAATCAGCGCTCCTGTCTCCATTTGCTCATATACATGCTTCATTTACAGATATCATTATAACCTCCGGTTTCGCCGTATGGTACCCCTAAAAATTCCAATCTCCGTCTTTGAATATCTGTATTCTTCTACCGTCTTTTGTCAATGCGGTCACAGAAAGATCCTCCGTACCGATCATGAAATCCTCATGGATCATCGAATCATTGATACCCATATCTCTGCATTCTTTAAGGCTGTACTTGCCATAGTCTTTGATACAATTAACAAACCCCTCTCCGAGTGCAAGATGACAGGACGCGTTTTCGTCAAAAAGTGTATTGAAAAACAACAATCCCGAATCATTGATCGGAGAATGAAACGGAACGAACGCGCACTCGCCCAGATACTTTGCGCCGTCATCCATCATAATCATGGTCCTCAGAAGCTCTTCATTTTTTTCCGCATGAACCTCAACAGCCATTCCGTCTTCAAAACGAATTGAAAAATTGTCAATGATCTCTCCCTTATACGAAAAAGGTTTGGATGAGTAAACGATACCGTCGGCACAGCCGCGCTTTGGAGATATGAAAACCTCTTCAGTCGGAATGTTCGGGTTAAAGAACCGGCCGCTGAGCGTTGTCTCCCCGCCGCCGCAAAACACCGAATTCGGTATCAATCCGACTTTCAAATTTGTTCCGTTTGACGCCATATACTCAAGTGATTCTATCTCAAGCGAATTGAGATAATCGCAGCGCGACTGCAAAAACGCGTTATGCTCCCGCCAGGCTTTAACCGGATCGTCGTCTACTCTTGACGTAACAAGAATCGCTTCCCACAGTTTCTCAACCGCACGCTTTTTCGTCTCATCCGGGAAAATCTTCTTTGCCCACTTTTCACCTGGAACCGCGGCGATACACCATTGGTACTTGTTTTCCATTTCATCGCGCAGCGGCTTAATAATCGGATATTTAGCCTGAGTCGCTTTTGCAAATTTCTCTTGATTGATGCCGGCAAGGCCGTCCGGATCTTCAGACATCAGCATAATCACCGCCGGCAGGGTTTTAACGCGGTGCTTAAGTTTTTGGATTTCCCAGTCTTCCAGTGTTGAAAGTGTTTTAAGCGATTTATGCTTCACATGAAGCTTCGTCAAAGGTTGATAACCCCATTCGACCGTTACTTTTTTTGCTCCCGCCTTATAGCACTCCGCAACCAGCAGCTTAACAAATTCGGGCTGATCGAGTTCGGCGTTGATGACGGCCTCCTGGCCTTTTTGGATGTTAGCGCCGACAGTGGCGATTAATGCGGCGTATTTTTTTAGCCTGGCCTTTTTCATAAACACAATTCCTTTCTATGATACCTGACTGTCTATTCGCCTGTATACGATTGCTCCCGGCCATTTACGGAGGATTTTTATTATTGCGGATTATAACACACAAACAGTAAAGATCAGGTCGTTCCGATACGAACCATTACCGAATAAAACGGCATATTCGGCTTGTCATGCGCCTTCATTGAGAGGCAATGAAACGATTTTGCTCCGTCCGCTGTTTTTCGCTTCATACATTGCGGCATCTGCTTTATCAATGATCGCCGATATGTCAGCATTATAATGGTTTTTTACCGGTTCATAAACCGTATATCCTATACTGACGGTCAGGACGTCCGAAATGGGGTTCCCAGGTACTTTCATTTGCATGCCTAAAATAGTTGAGAGCAGCATTTTCGCAGATTTGCTCGCCTCTTCTTCCGTGCAAGCCGCGCTAATTAAAAACTCCTCCCCGTCATAGCGGCAAATCATATCTGTTGATCTGGCAAAAACGGATTTTATCGCCGATGAGACATTTTTCAGTGCCATATCGCCCTTTATATGACCAAATGTATCATTATAATGCTTAAAAAAGTCGACATCGACCATAAAAACGGCAATGGGCTCAAGGGATCTTTTGCATAGCTCAAAAGTCGTTTCCAGTTTTTCGATTCCTGCCCTTCGATTCAAAATCCCTGTCAGCCCGTCTATTCTTATTTCCAGCTGCAATTTACAAATCGTCAGCAGATTTTGGTATTGGAAGATGATTGCCGTGACGAGTCCGACAACGGAAACTAACACAGTGTCAACATAAAAACCAAGCGGTGCGTTCCGGGTCAGCGCAATCGAGATATTTACGATGAAAACCAAGGTAAAGATTGTCGATAACTTCGCTATAGTAAAAACCGGGAAGGTAATGACCGCAATCGTATATAATGTCAAATTGATCGGCTTGACATAACCCGATTCAACGGCAAATGCGATATCCCGGGCAAAATACGGAATCATCGCAAACAGCATAACAATCCAAAACGACATTTGAAATAACCGGCTGTTTTTTATCTTTTGAATTGAACCTTTGGACAAAATGATAGAACCGATAAAATACGCGATGCCAATGATGCTGATTGTAAGGCTTGCCGTTATATGGGTGGGTTTATCTTGCGCAAAGCCAACAGAAAAAATCTGAAAAAGCACAACGACAGCGGAAGCAAACGATATCCTGATGATATTCAGCTTATGGACATATTGCATCAGCTCGGGTGTGAATTCAACGCTTTTAATTTTTCGGAGCAGTATTGACAATGCGTCACCCCGCATAGAAGCTTATTGGTCTTTCTTTCTAAATCCGGTTACTGATAGAAATTATACACCGGCATTTGTTCGAATACAATACAAAACCCGGGTAATCCCAAATCTCCAGGCCATTCATTCCCGTCTTCTCAGCAAATCCCCGGCTTTTATATCAAGCTCGCAGCTTAGATACAGCTTTTGTCGGGGATGCGGAGCGGTTGCCATTTCATTCATATCGGCGTCCATGATTCTTATTACCTTAAACTGCTTGCCCATACTGTCCGGAGACAGGACCTCGAGAATATCTCCCACAGAAAAACGATTGCGCTGTTCAACTTCCAACAGCCCTTCCTTTTTGCCGGTGACAACGCCGACAAAAACGCAATCCCGCATATACCCGTCTCTAGCCGGGGGCGCGTTTTTCAGCTCTCCGAAATAAAAGCCCGAAGAAAAGTCCCTGTGACTTACCGAACACAGCTCCCGTTCGAGGATATCCAAAGGAGCAGAGCGATCAATAGCATGCCTGTATGCGTTTGTTACAGTCGCCACATAAAATGACGACTTCATCCTACCCTCTATTTTAAACGATGTTACCCCGGCCGCTTTGATCTCATCTATAAAAGAAATAGTGTTTAAGTCTCTGGAACTCAAAATTGCAGTTCCATTTTCATCCCGGCAGACATCAAAGGATTCATCCGGCCTTTTTTCTTCGATCAGCCGGTATTTCCAGCGGCAGGGTTGGGCGCAGTCGCCCCGATTGGAATCTCTGCCGGTCAGATATGCGCTAATCAGACAGCGGCCTGAATATGCCATGCACATCGCGCCGTGCACGAAAACCTCCAGTTCCAGTTCCGGAGGTGTGCTATCTCTGATTTCCCGTATCTCTGTAAGGCTGAGCTCACGTCCCAATATGACCCGTCTCGCCCCGAGCCGGTAGTACATACCGGCCGACGCATGGTTCAGGCAATTTGCCTGCGTACTGATATGAACCGGTAACTCGGGTACGGTCTGAACGGCGGTTGAGAGAACCCCGAGATCAGATACGATAATAGCATCCGCCCCAATCGTCTTTATTTCCTGCAAATAATCCGCCAGTTTAAAGAAATCTCTGTTGCGCGCAAACGCATTTACCGTGACATAAACCTTTTTGCCCAGCGTGTGGGCGTACGCAATCCCATCGCTCAGGTCTTTCATGGTCATTGACGCATCTTCAGCCCGAAGGTGCATATTCGGACCGCCGCAATATATCGCATCGGCGCCGAATCGAATAGCGGTCTTAATTTTTTCCATGTCGCCGCCCGGCGACAAAAGCTCGTGCCTAGTCATTATATGATATGCCTTTCTTTCCATGCCTGATTATGCAAAACCGATCCCATACGGCAGTATAGCGTCACAACGACATATAAAGGACGAACAACGCCTAGTTATCCGTCCTTTTTATGTAATTTCACAAAGAATCTATTTGAGCAGTCTGATTTTTCCGATCACGGGAAGTTCCTTTGCCCTGCCGTTTACGGCATTGACAATACCCAAAATAGCAAGCACAAGGAGCACTATACTGACGAGCCAGAAAATAATCGAGAAGAATGTGAGAAGGCCCCAAACAAACATAAGAGCGCTTGCAATAATCATCCAAAGGATCCCCAAAATCGCTTCGCAAATAAAAAGCAACAAGCCTTGGTTTGCATGAAAACGGGTATATGGCGAGTTTTTTACGGCAAACAAAGGAATAAGGACCAGAATTCCGAGGTACGCAAGAATCGTCATTGTTTTGTTTGTAGCAATGTCCTGAGGGTGAAAGCTGCCGGTAGTATCCGACGTGTTCATCATGTTTTGGAATGTGTTGCTGGAATTTGCACCCGGTCCCGGCTGCTG
>JAAYJC010000143.1 GCA_012523085.1 Clostridiales bacterium | reverse complement strand
CCACATAAGGCCCGTATTCTCGGCGCACTCCCCAGTTTTTTTCAGCTATATAAAAATATAGCTTATCCTTAAACTGTTTCATTCTCTTAAGCAATTCTACTTCTCCTGTAATATATATTCTATAATGTACGAAAAATCAATTTTCTAAATTTTAGAAAACCTTATTTAAGTTTTAGCAACTTTAATTAATGCCTGCTGAAACGGTATACAGGCTTGTTTGGACATTAATTAATAATCTTTAATTTATCGGTTTTCCATTATTGGGGTTATTTTCCTGATACTTCATATCGCCCTTCCGTATCTTGACGCGTTATGGTCGGCGGGTTATAATGCAAATGATATCGCATATTAGCGATGAACCGCGAATAATGCGAGGTGAATCCTTTGGCTAAAACAAGAGCAAAAAACAAGAATATCCGAACAAAAGCTTCTGAGCCGTCTCGCAAGAAGGCTTTTTTACCCGCAAACGCTGTTCGGGCTTTTCCCGGACTGCCTGTACTTATCGGCATTATCTTCTTTGCTGTCACCCTGTGCGGCTCCTGGGCGCTCAAATACGATGCAAAGCTCCTCTTTGTCCTTGCGTCCGGGTTCCTTTTTCTTTTTACCTTTTTTAACGGGAAGAACCGAAGTTGCCTTATATCCGAAGCGGACCCCGTGTTTTTCATTTTACTTGCGCACACTTTGCTGTATTTTGCCGGCCTTTTTTACGCTTCCTTTCCAAAACTTGCTTTGTCCGAGTTTTTCCTTAACGCGGGCGGTTTTTTCATTTTTGCCGTCTGCCGCATATCGTTTACGCGTGATAAAAAGAACATCAACCAGCTATTTGCCGTTCTTGCGGTCGCCATCTGTGTGCTGTGTTTGATCTGCATCGAGCTTGCGACCTCAGGTCTGCTTTTGCCGCTAATCCGGAGGCTGTCGGGGCTCGTCGGGACACCTGTTCCGGGTAATTACGCGGGCTTTGAAAGCAACACCAGAATAACCACGATCATCACCAACCCGAACATATTTGCCGCCATCGCTGGGATAGGGATATTTTTATCCCTATCGGTCAGGATGAATGCCACTGTACCCGCCTTGCGTATTGGTTATATGGGCATCGGGATCGTCTGCGGAACGGCCTTTGTATTGTGCTTCAGTATGGGTGCGATACTGGCTTTTTTGGTCTCTTTCGCGGTGTTTTGTTTGCTGGCGGAGAAGAACACGAGAAAAGCATTCATTTTACCGGCTATATACCTTCTTTTTGTGTCTTTTCTCGGTGCGGCAGCCGTATTTGCCTGCCTTGAGCAGGGTATACTTCCGCTTTTGTTCGTTATCGTTCTCAGCGCGGGTGCGTCTGCTTTGACATTGCCCGGTCTTATCAGGCTTCCTGGCGTACGCATCGGGAAGAAGATGAAAAGGATCGCAGCTTTGGTATGCGCCTTTATCGTCTTATTACTTATGTTTGCGGCCTTAACGGTAAAAGCGCCTTATACATTCGGCCATGGTGATGAGTTACGCCGGGTCATTTACTTAAAACCCGGCGAATATACACTGCAGGTCGGTCTTTCCGACCCGGAATCGGCGATATCGGCTGAGATTCGATCAATGAACTATACGCAGGCGGCGCTGAAAGAAAGCACGGTTTTGTTAAATACCGCTTTGCGCCCGGATAACCTTGTGCCGTTCACTGTTCCGGAATCATCAGCCGCCGTTTTTTTCAGGTTTAATGCCGATGCAAAGCTTCAAATTGAGTCGGCATTCGTGCAAAACGGCAGCGGTTTCAAAAAACAACTGTCCCTGAAATACGTTTTTATACCGGAATTCATCGTTAACCGCCTTCAGGGCATATGGGTAAACGACAATGCCGCTCAGCGTTTTGTGTTTTTCCGCGACGGTATACGGCTCGGCATGAAATCGCCGATTTTCGGACATGGCGGCGGCGCCTTTGAGGGAGCGGCACGGAGCGTTGCGGATTATTATTACGAGACGGCGCACACGCACAGCCAATACATCCAAAGCTTTGCTGACGGCGGTGTAATAGGCCTTATCCTGTTTGCCGCACTGACGCTCTACCTGCTCTCCGGTCTGTACAAAGCGAAAAAAAGCGGGCGGAAGCCTGCGTTTATCGGTGCTGCGCTGACTATGATTATTTTCCACTGTGCGCTGGAAGTGGATTTCATGCACCCGGCATTCAGAATGCTGGCATCGGTTATCTTTGCAGCCGCAGCAGCTTCCTTTCCATATCGCTTTAAGCTGCAAAAACCGGTCGGGAAGCCGGCGGCTTATTGTGCTTTTGCTCTTTGTGTCGTCACGCTCGCCTTAGCCTGCGGACGCATTTGGGCCGTTAATGCTTTTACATCAAAAAGTCTAAAACTGAAAACCCTTCAGACTGCGGCTGTGCTCGATCCGTTTAACGACGTCGATTATAAGCTCTCCTATCTGATGAGTGCGCTCTATCTTGGAGACAGCATCAGTATTCAAAGCAAAGCCGATGCGTATTTGGAATCTATGGTAAATGACAAAATGATTCCCGGAACAGCATATCATCTGGTTTCGTATTATCTGCAAATGCCGAACCCGGATATTGAAAAGGCCGCCGATATGGCGGAGCGCTACATCCGGGGGGAGCGCGTCAATCCCCAAGCCTGGGATGCCATGCTCTCGCTTTACCGCTCGGCAATGGAAAACACCGCCGGTGAGGACGAGACTGCCCTTTCCGATGCGATAATGCGCCTTGCTTCCTATCTTGCGCAGCTCAATTCCGAGCTGCCGAAGACAATTAAACCCGATCTTATGCTGCAGGAATATTTATGGGCTCAAATGCAGTCGGCTCCCGGCGAAGCGGTAGACATTTTATCGATGAATGCGGAGCTTTACGGCAGCGGCGCCGATATTCGGACCAAAACGGGCGACGGGTTATTTACCTGTCTTATCCCCGTCATCGCAAGACCCGGCGAGAGCTATATTGTTAAAGTATATCAAGACGAGAACTTACCTTGCGAGATTTCGGTAAACGGTATTTTGCAGCCGATATCTTATGATAAAGGCGAAGGCTGTTATGTGCCGGACAGAATTTTCTCTGCTTATGATTTTGAGCTGTCCGTTATCGCCGCTGATTTACCGGATGTCCGCATCACCATTGCATCTTGCGATTCAATGGTGATGGATTAGCTGTTTTCTGTATTTGAGGAGGAGCGTTCTTGAAAAGATACAGGCAAAACGGATTCCCTTTTTTTACCGCGATAGCGGCGGGAAGCCTGCTCGGCCTGATGGTTGGAGCGTTTATTGCCGGCGTCTATGTTGAACAGGCGCTGTGGTCAATGCCCGACAGGGTGAATTTCAAACAAAGCCTGCCATGGTTTACGCTCTTTACACTGGGCTTCATATATTTTAATAATATCCTTGATTTTTCTCGCGGACGTTCTCATGCGGCTTTCTCCGCATTTGTATCGATCATTTTGATTAACATATGCATGATGGCACTGCCGTTTTTTGAGGTGCTTTATTACTTGCAGATAACGACATTGTTTGTCATTATCCTCTTTGAGCTGATTCTTACATGGATCTGGATCTGCGTGTTTCACCGGCTCTGGCTATTGTTTAATCCGCCATTGCCGACGGTGGTGTTTTGCGGTGATCCGGTAAAGGGCAAAGAGATTGCGGACAAAATCAGTAAAAGCCAAAAGACCAACCGGGCTTATAAGCTGGCAGCATACGACGAAACGGGTTTTTTGACCGCAGCGGACGGGTTTGATTCGGTTGTTCTGGTCGATCCGCCTCCGGATATGAAAAATATGATTGCGCTGTTCTGCTGGGAAAATGAAAAGGAGCTTTTTATTGTTCCCGATATTTATGAACTGATCGTCAACAATGCCGCCATGACGCAGTTTGACGATCTGATGACTTATAAAGCAAAATCCATCGGGCTGACGCAGGAACAAAGGCTGATTAAAAGAACTGCCGATATTCTAATATCCGTTTTAGCCCTGACCTTGCTTTCTCCTTTGTATCTGATTATCGCAATTATTGTTAAACGAGACGGAGGCCCTGTTATCTATTCTCAGAAAAGGATCACACGCGGGGGCAGAGAATTTAATCTGTATAAGTTCCGGACGATGATTCCGGACGCGGAAAAGAATACCGGCCCGGTTTTGTCCGTTATAAACGACAGTCGCGTAACAAAGACGGGTAAATGGCTCAGGCAATGCAGGCTGGATGAGCTGCCGCAATTTTTCAACGCGCTTAAAGGCGATATGTCCGTCGTCGGTCCGCGGCCCGAACGCCCGCATTTCATCGAAAAATATCTGGAAACCAATCCGGAGTATCAGTACCGAACCAAAGTAAGAGCCGGAATCACAGGGCTTGCTCATGTAATGGGCAAGTACAATACGACGCCGGAGGAACGCATCAAGCTTGACCTTACCTACATACAAAACTATTCCTTTTTGCTGGACCTGAAAATCATTTTGGAAACCTTCAGGGTCATTTTTACGAAAGAATTTGCCGAAGGCGTTGAGAATCCGATGCCGACGGACACAGCGGATGCTGTTGTTAAGAAGGATTTTGAAAAGGAGACTGTCTGATGCCGCGTGTTCTCGTCTGTGCATCCACCGTTTCTCATATACAAAGCTTTCACCTTCCGTATTTACGCTATTTTAACGAACAGGGCTTTGAGGTGCATGTTGCGGCGCAGGGAGATCAGCTTCCCAAAGAGCTTTGCATTACGCACAGTATCGATATGAGCAAGCGGTTTTTCTCGGTGAACAACCTGCGCGCCGCTAATTACTTTCGTCGGTTAATCAAAACATACCGCTTTGACCTCATCTTGACGCATACCTCGCTGGCGGCTTTTCTTTGTCGTTTGGCTCTTTTGTTTGCGGGAAAAAAAGACACGATGGTCATCAATACCGTTCACGGTTATTTTTTCTTTAAAGGCTGCGGTTTTTTCAAAAAAGCTGTATATTACCTGCCCGAGCGGTTCCTCGCCGGTGTGAAGGATTATATCGTCACAATGAACGAGGAGGATACCATCGCGGCGCGCGGGCTTCACAGACCCGGGGGCGCGGTTTTCAGGGTTCCGGGCATGGGCGTTGACGAAAGTCGGTTTCATCCAGCGTCCGCGCAGGAAAAAAAACAAGCAAGGCTCAATCTGTCTTTACCGGAAGACGCGTTCGTGCTGGTTTACGCGGCTGAATTTTCCGGCAGGAAAAACCACATCGAGCTCATTCGCGCGATGCCTGAAATAATAAAATCTGTTCCCAAGGCTGTTCTTTTGCTCTGCGGAACCGGCCTTACGCAGGAAAAAATCAAGGCTGAGACCGCGCGGCTCGGCTTGAATACTTTTGTCCGGTTTCTCGGCTTTTGCCGCGATATCGAAAACATATATAAAGCGTGCGATATGGCTGTAAGCGTCTCACAAAGTGAAGGCCTTCCGTTCAATATTGTGGAAGCCCAGCTTTGCGCTCTCGCCGTGGCGGCAAGCTCGATTCGTGGACATACGGATTTGATTGAACACGGCGAAACCGGCTGGCTATATCCGCCGGGTGACCGAAAGGCGCTGGCTGATATCATAGCCGGTGTTTTCAAAAGCGAGGATAAGGGCGATAAACAAAGAAAAGCGGCTGTGGAAAGCGCCGGACATTATACGCTGAAAAACGCATATCCAAAAAATACCGCCTGTTACCGGCATGTTATAAGAAATTCCTTTAGCGAGCGAAATTGAAATTATTTACGCAGATTAAACCAAAATAGATCAAAATGCTTCATAACGATTTCTCCGGATATTCTGTAAGCGCTTTGAAATGGAGAAAATGAATGGAACTGTTCTCTCTGCGATGCTTTGTTACATTGGCGCAATACTTGAAATTCTCTGAGGCTGCCGATTCTCTTTTTTTGTCCCAGTCGGCTTTCTCGAAGCAGATACAAGCACTTGAAACTGATCTTGGCGTCAAGCTGTTTGAGCGCAATGCGTGGGCCACGGCGTTAACCGATGCGGGCAAGGCTATTTTACCTTATGCGCAAAGCATAACAACCGAATATGACAAAGCGAAAAACATATTGGACGATTATATCCGTGAAGGTCAAAGCCGACTTATGCTTTCCACCGTCTCATTTCTTGTTTATTATGGGTTTTCGGAAATGCTGTTATCCTTTATGCGCGAAAACCCGGACGCTTATCTTGAGGTCATGGAAACGGACAGCGAGCAGTCTCTTGCTTTGCTAAATGATCATCAGGTGGACGGATGCATTGTTTTCACCAAAAGCACTGACTCCGACAAATATCAAGTCTATCCTCTTTTACGTGAGCGGCTTGTCCTTTACGTAGGTCGGCAGCACCCTCTGGCCAACCGCAAAAAATTGCATCTTTCAGATTTGCACAAAGAAGATTATCAGATTCTGCATATGTTTCAGGAACCGTTTTTGCATTCTTTTATTGTCGAACAGTGTAAAAGCGTGGGATTTGAGCCGAAGGTCAGCGCCTTCGGCCTTTGGATCAATACTATTGAGGATATCCTGCAAAAAAACGACTATGTTTCGATTTTACCGGAGAAAATGGCCGCATATTCCGGAAACCCGAACATCAAAGCGATTACGCTGGACGGCGCGGACAGCTTTTACCTGTCTTTCGTAACCAGAAAGGAGCTTTTATCCGCACCTCTTCAACGGTTTTTGCGATATACAGACGACTTCTCGGCCCATATGAGCAAAAACTCCGGCAAATGATCAATGCAGCCGCAAGGGAATATGATTTTATTTTTACCTGTCTCTTCTCTCGATAAACCATCTGCCCTCTTCGTCAAACAAAAATATTTCCCTGTTCCTGATTTTGCATGTATATCTGATTCCGGCTCCGCCCGCTTTTAAAGACGCCGCTCTTCGCACATCCAGCACCTTGTCAATATCAAAACGGCGGCCGTCTTCCCAGATAATTTCCAGCGGGGTGCTCTTGCCGTCCGGATCATGCCTTGAGATCACGCCGATATACTGTTTCATGATGAAATCCCCTTACTCACTATAATCGAACGTATGTTCTTTTGTAGTATATGCAGAGATTGCTCAAAAGTCAACCGGTATGATCATTTTTGTTATTGTTTTTATTTATACTGATCTCCAATAAAAATGTAGATAGTATACCTATTATGGGTTCATTTTTGTGTGGAAAGGCAGATAATTCAAGTACAAATATGGCGTTATTTTAGCCGTGTTATTTTTCGTTTTTCACGAAAAATAATACGGCTATATAGATTGAAATAAACTTATGGCAAGGAAGGTATTAAGCAATGAGGAATTTTAACGGATTTATTGATTTTACAACCGAAAATGTGTCAAAAATTGCTTATGATGCTTCCGTCCCCCTGAGGCAAGGCAATTTTCATCCGGCAATGAATATTATCTCCGATGATGTGGCAAAAATCTCGTACAGTTTAACGATTTCTTTGCTGCGCCAATACCATGAATGGTGTGCGAGAGGAGAAAAATAACCGATCGAAAAAAGCAAGTAAAATCAATGGGGCTGCGGTGACAAGCGGGATGTGCGGGTGCATCTCGCTTTCGCGGCCTTGCTTCGTTTTAGTTTTGACCGTTTTCCGGCAAATGGCTGTAGAACACCGATTCCGGAAGGATAAAATGTTGACAACGGAAAATCCGGTGCTATAATAACCTGAATAGGCGGTCACAATGAAACGAAAAGGAGTTGACGGTATGGCATATATTCTCAATGAACCCTCGCGCACGTTCGCGGAGTTTTTGCTTGTTCCGGGTTATTCGGGAGAAAACTGCGTCCCGGATAATGTGAGCTTGAAAACGCCTCTGGTGAAATACAAGCGCGGCGAAAAACCTGCTCTTCATATGAACATCCCGATGACCTCCGCAATTATGCAGTCGGTCTCGGACGACAGGATGGCCGTTTCTCTTGCCAAGGAGGGCGGCGTTTCTTTTATCTATTGTTCTCAGTCGATAGAAAACCAGGCCGCGATGGTCGGCAGAGCCAAATCCTATAAGGCCGGTTTTGTTGTCAGCGATTCGAATATCAGCCCCGATTCGACGCTGCGTGACATTTTGCAGCTTAAACAGAAAACAGGCCACTCAACCGTGGCCGTTACTGAAGACGGCACCAGCTTCGGGCGTCTTCTGGGCATCATCACAAGCCGTGACTACCGTGTCAGCAGAATGACGGGCGACGAGCTTGTGCGCACATTTATGACCCCGATTGAAAAACTCGTCACCGCTCCGGCCGGAACCTCCTTGAAGGAAGCAAACGACATCATCTGGGCGCATAAACTCAATGCGCTGCCGGTCATCGATAAGGATGGCAGGCTCATGCACATCGTTTTCCGAAAGGACTACGACTCGCACAAGGAAAACCCGTTGGAGCTGCTGGATAAAAACAAAAAGTATATTGTCGGAGCCGGTGTTAACACCAGAGACTACAAGGAACGCATTCCGGCTCTCGTTGAAGCCGGGGCCGACTTGCTTTGCATCGACTCCTCCGAGGGTTTTACCGAATGGCAAAAGCGAACACTTACCTGGGTAAGGGAAAATTATGGCAATACGGTAAAAATCGGAGCGGGCAATATCGTAGACGGCGAAGGCTTCCGCTTTCTTGCCGATTGCGGGGCCGACTTCATCAAGGTCGGCATCGGCGGCGGTTCAATTTGTATAACACGCGAGCAAAAGGGCATCGGCCGCGGTCAGGCTTCAGCGCTGATTGACGTAAGCGGAACCAGAGACGAGTATTTCCGAGAGACCGGCGTTTATATCCCGATCTGCTCTGACGGCGGAATCGTTCACGACTACCATTTTACGCTCGCGCTGGCTATGGGCGCCGATTTTCTAATGCTTGGGCGCTATTTTGCCCGGTTTGACGAGAGCCCGACCAGTAAGGTCAGCGTAGGCGGCAGTTATATGAAGGAATATTGGGGCGAGGGCTCGGCGCGGGCAAGAAACTGGCAGCGTTATGACATGGGCGGGGCCCAGGATCTTTCCTTTGAAGAGGGCGTTGATTCGTATGTCCCCTACGCCGGCAGCCTGAAGGATAACGTAACCTTAACGCTAAACAAGATACGCTCAACCATGTGCAACTGCGGCGCAATCACAATACCCGAGCTCCAGAAAAAAGCAAAGATCACGCTGATTTCCTCCACCTCTATCATTGAGGGCGGCGCGCACGATGTTCTTCTAAAGGAAAACACCGTCAACGTAAAATAACCGATATGGCGTTATCGCAGTATGTTTGGCGATAACGCCTTTTTCAATAAGGCGGTTTGAATGGAAAACCTGCATTTACCGATAATCATCAGCAGCATTGTTTCGGATATGACAATCGAAGAGAACCAGACCGGCTGCTCGCAGACTTCCGTTTATAAAATCGTCTCATCGGATAGTGTGTTATATCTGAAATGCAGGAAGGCGAAGGTTCGTTAAAGACAGCGTTTGATAAGCTAAGATATTAATCTCCATTCTGCCGCAAAGCGGCAGCGCAAATAGTCAGGGAAAATCGATTGTGCGAAACCTGTTTCGCGCTGAGGAGCAAATGGCCGCCGTCATATTTGGCAGCTAAATCGATTTCTTCCGTGCATGAAAGGTTTTTTCACGCTATATCCTTCTTTATAAATTGTTCTGATTCGTCTTTGCGGGAGGAGGATGAAAATGGTTATTCGAAAAGCCGGTCTTAAGGACATTGATACGCTCATTGACCTGAGAATCGGCTATCTTGTTTCCGACCTCGGGCTTATAGCGGACAATGCTGCGCCTATTCGCCGGCAGCTGCGGGGTTATTTCCGAAAGCACATTGATATCGATTTTATTGCAGCGCTTGCTCATATTAACGGGCGCTGCATATCCACAGCGTTTCTCGTCATTAGCGAAATGCCTGCGAATCCCTCCTTTATTACGGGAATAATCGGTACCATGTTGAATGTTTACACCTTACCCGAATACCGGCGAAGAGGTATCGCAACCCAGGTCATCCGGTTTCTGATCGATGAAGCCGCACAGCGTAAGGTATCCCGTATTGATCTGAATGCTTCGCCGGAGGGCATACCGTTGTATAGGTCTCTTGGGTTTACCGAGCCTGATCCGCTGGCCGGATACATACCGATGAAGCTGCGGCTGCACTGACTTCGCTCAAAGGAGGTTATCATGAAACTGAAGCATACGCGTTTCCAACTGCTCCTTGAACTGATTTGCCTTCTGCTTCTTCTTGCAATGTTTGCCTTTGTGTCAGCAAAGTGGCAAAACCTGCCCGAAAAGATCCCCGCCCACTTTAATGCTGCCGGGGAAATAGACAGATGGGGAAATAAAGACGAGCTGTGGTTTTTACCGGGCATATCTGTTTTTTTATATGGACTAATCACAGCGGTTACTTTTTTGCCGGCCATATGGAACATACCCGGTAAAATAAAAGAAGAAAACATACCGGCCGTGTATACCTGCACAAAAACCATGCTCATCGCACTAAAGCTGGAGGTCATTTTGGTTTTTTTCACCATTACTTATTTTATGACAATAGCTTCTCCTCTTCCCGGCTGGTTTACGCCTTTTTTTCTGATTTTTGTTTTCGGAACGATCCTGTGCGGCGTCATCCTGACCGTCAGGAAAGGCCGGCAATAAGAACGACCGGTTAAATATGACCATAAGGTATTTGCCCTCTTGCCTTGCAAAAATACGGCTGCTGCAATAGAATGGTAAGAAAAAACCGAGGACAACAGGTGAAGACACTTATAAACCAACTGATGAAGGTCAGGCTCTGGTTGCTGATCGCCGTTTTTTGGTCTGTTATCAATGCTGCGGGTGATATTATATTACCGTATCTGATGAAAGAGATCGTCGACGGCGGCGTTGTGACCGGAAATATGGCATACATATCTCGTATGGCTCTGATTATGCTCGGTGTCGCGCTGGTCAATGCCGTGGTCAGATATGCAAAGAATTATTTTACTATCCGAACCGCCCAGGGTTATGCGAAGAACATGCGCATCGCCATTTTTAAAAAGGTCATGGACCTGATGCCCAGGGACGTCGAACGCCTTGGCCAGGCTTCACTGATAACGAGAACCACAAACGACATCATGCAGGTACAAACGACGCTGGACATGGCGCTGCGTGTTATGATCCGTTTTCCCGTAAACTGTTTGGGCGGCATCGTGATGGTATTTTTAATGGATGTCAAAATTGCTCTGATTCTGCTTGCTATCGTCCCGGTCACAGCGGTTTTGTCCATTGTGCTGGTGAAAAAGACCGTTCCGATGTTTGACAGCGCCCAGAAGCTGCTGGACGGCTTCAACAAGGCCATCCGTACAAAGCTTTCGGGCATTCGCATCGTGCATGCGTTCAATAAGATAGGTGCTGAGGAAAGAAAAGTTGACGGCATCAACAGAGAGCTTTCGGACACAAACGCGAAGGTTGACAGGACCATGGCGATTTTGAATCCTACTTCCACCTTCATTATGAGCATGACCGTCATCGGAATCGTACTATACGGCATCGTCCGGATTCGCGATAACACGCTTATGCTCGGTACGCTGATGGCCAGCATCCAGTACGCGACCCAGATTTTAATCTTTGCCGTGCAATCCACAATGTTTTTTGCGCGGATTCCGAAGGCAGCGGTGTCGGCAAGGCGCCTTGAAGAAGTGATGATCTCAAAGCCCAGACCAACGGACGCAGGTGCGTCCGCTGGGGTGCAAAAAGGCAAAGACAGCCCGCTATCGGAAATACGCTTTGAAAACGTAACGTTCCGATATCCGGGCGCGGAAAAGGCCGTTCTCGAGGATGTCAGCTTTTGCTTGCGCCGCGGCGAAGTCAGTGCAATCATCGGTCCGACGGGCAGCGGAAAAACGACCATCATCAACCTAATCGAGCGTTTTTGCGATGTAAACGGCGGCAGAATTACCTTTGACGGAACGGATATCCGCGAAATCAAGCAAAATGACCTGCGCGAGAAGCTCTCTTTATCTCCGCAGAGGCCATATGTGTTCGGAGGGCCGCTGCGCGCGGTTCTTCAGGACGGAAATCCGAATGCAAGCGAAAAAGATATGCTTACGGCACTTAAAGTCGCTCAGGCAGCGGAGTTTGTATTTGCACCGGGAAGCGGCCTTGACACAGTACTCTCGCAGGGTGGAAGCAATCTGTCCGGAGGCCAGAAACAGCGCATTTCCATTGCAAGAGCACTGGTCAGAAGATCCGATTTCTACCTCTTCGACGACAGCTTTTCTGCACTTGATTTCAAAACGGATGCTGCGCTCAGAAGCGCTTTGAGGGCATACACCAAGGACGCGGGTGTCGTGATTGTGTCCGAAAGAATCGGCACGGTAAAGGACTCAGACCAGATCATCGTACTCGATCAGGGTAAAGTCGCCGGTGCCGGCAGGCATGAGGCGTTACTTGAACACTGTGCGGTCTACCGGGAAATTGTGCGCTCCCAGCTGACAACGGAGGCGGAGCCATGAACAATATAAGGAAAACAAATGCCTCCGCGCCCGCTGATATTGGCAAAAATACGATCATACCGGGTACAAGCGGCCCGCATATACAGGGAAGCGTTACGGCAATCCAGCTAAAAGGGGCATCGGCAAAGGATTTCAAAAGGACCGCAAAACGGTTTCTTTCGCTTCTGAAACCATACCGGCGGATGCTTGGCATCGCAGCGCTTGTGTCTGTTTTATCAACGGCATTTACGATCGTTTCCCCAAAGCTGCTTGGGACCATCACCTCTTCTTTGCAGATCAGCATTACAATGAACACGGCATTTGACTTGAATGCCGCTCTCAAAACAATTACCGCTTTAGTCGCGCTGTATCTGCTGACTTGGGTGCTTGGTTATATAAAACAGCATATTCTGGTCGGTCTGACGCAAAGCTTTATACGGGATTTGAGGCAAAGGGTTGATAGAAAGCTGGGAAAGCTGCCGCTTCGTTTCTTCGATACAAGCCAGATCGGCGATATCATGAGCAGGGCGACAAACGACATCGACAACATATCCACCGCGCTGCAGACATCGTTTAGTGAACTCATAGTCTCCGCCGTAACGATTATCGGCGTTATTCCGGCGATGCTGTTGATTGACCCGCTGATTGCTTTAATCTGCATCATCACGATACCCCTTGGAACGATCATTACAGCCGTAATCGTCAGAAAGTCGCAAAAATACTTTAAGCGTCAGGCTTCTTTGCTGGGCAGCATAAACACCTCAGTTGAGGAATGCTTTACAGGCCACAAAATAATCAAGGCGTTTAGCCGTGAAAAGCATGCGACCGATAAGTTTGCGAAAATCAGTGACGCATATTGTGACGCAGCTTCAAGAGCGCAATATGCTTCAAGCTTTACCTATCCGCTGACATCGCTTGTAAACGAGCTGGCCTTTATTGCCATCTGCGTTGTCGGCGGCCTGAAGGTCGTTTCAGGTTCCATTTTGCTCGGTGACATTCAAGCCCTGTTCGCTTATGCCCAGCTCATCTCAAGCCCGGTCACCCAGATAACCAATATGATGTCAATTCTACAGACAACTGCAGCCTCCGCAGAAAGGATTTTTGACCTGCTGGATCAGGAGGAACGGACGCCCGACGGGCAAAGAAATCTTCCTGAAACGATAAAAGGCGCCGTTTCATTTGAAAACGTCTTCTTTTCATACGATTCGGAGCGAACGCTGATCGAGAACTTTAATTTAGACGTCGAACCCGGCCGCACCGTAGCCATCGTTGGCCATACCGGTGCGGGCAAAACAACGCTCGTCAACCTCTTAATGCGCTTTTATGATTTAGATGGCGGCTCCATCAAAATAGACGGCATCGATATACGGGAGTTATCCGGCCAATCACTAAGAAAACATATCGGTATGGTGCTGCAGGACACCTGGCTTATCGAGGGTACGATTGCAGAAAACATCGCTTATGGGTCCGCAAACCCCGAACTTATAACCCGCGGCCAGATCGTTTCCGCAGCCAAGGTCGCCATGGCCGACGGCTTCATCAGAGTGCTTCCCGAGGGTTATGATACCGTCTTAAATGAGGAAACCGATAATTTATCGCAAGGTCAGAAGCAGCTACTGACCATAGCCCGTGCGGTTCTTTTAAGCCCCGATATCCTGATTCTTGATGAAGCGACCTCAAATGTGGACACCCGTACCGAGAAATTGATTCAAGCCGCGATGAAAAAGCTGATGCACGGCAGAACCTGTTTTATCATTGCGCACAGACTTTCAACGATTCGGGACGCGGAGCAGATTATCGTGATGAAAAACGGAAGCGTTACCGAAACAGGCACCCATGAAAGTCTGATGAAAAAGAAAGGCGAGTATTTTGAGCTGTACAACAGTCAGTTTTCGGGAAAGATTATCTGAATGTCCCGGATGTTACGGCAAATGAACAGACAGGGGAAATTTATCTGATGATCAAAGGAATCGTATTTGATATGGACGGCCTGATGTTTGATACCGAGCGGCTTGCTGTCGAGGGGTATGCTTACGCGGGCCGCCTTACCGGTCATATTCTCCCGCGTGAGCTCGTCGTCAAAGCCATCGGGCTCAACAGAGAAAATACGGCGCGGCTGGTTAAAGAACACCTTTCCGGTGATTTTGATTATACCGCGGTCAAAAAAATCATGGCGGATTATACAACCGAGTACATTGAGCAAAACGGGATGCCCTGCAAACCGGGGCTGAGAAGCCTGCTTGATTACCTGAGGCAGAATAAATATGCGATTACTGTAGCGACATCCTCCGACAGGGACAGGGCGGAATACTATCTTGACAAGGCTTTTATCAGGGGGTATTTCGGAGATATTATCTGCGGAGACATGGTTAAACGAGGAAAGCCCGAGCCGGATATCTATCTTAAGGCCTGCGAAATCCTGTCGCTGCCCCCGCAGGCGTGCATCGCACTGGAAGACTCCCCGATGGGGATCTTGTCGTCCTACAACGCCGGTATGAAGCCTGTCATGATCCCCGATCTCGCGGAACCTGACGCCGACACAAAAAAGCTACTTTATTCTTACCTGACTTCGCTTTCCGATGTAATTAATCTTCTCGAACAAACTAAGGAAAGGTCGTGACCTGAAATGGAATACTTTGCTGTCGATGTGTTTACAAAAGAGCTTTTTACGGGAAACCCCGCAGGCGTGTGCGTTTTGGATCGCCCGATCGATGCGCATGTGATGCAGAAGATCGCTTTTGAAAACAATCTGTCCGAAACCGCGTTTTTACTTAAGCGAGACGGATATTACGATCTGCGATGGTTTTCGCCGAAAGTCGAAATCGATTTGTGCGGGCACGCGACGCTGGCCAGTGCGTTTGTGTTGATTAATTTCATTGAACCAAACCCCGGATGTGTTAGATTTCAAACCAAAAGCGGTGAGTTGACGGTCAAAAAAACCGGCGATCTTTATATGATGGATTTTCCAAAAAAGAAACCCGTACCGTGCGCGAGTCCGCCGATGCTGGAAAAGGCTCTCGGCGTAAAAATCCTTGAAACGCATATCGCACGGGATCTGCTCGTATTGCTGGACAGCCAAAAGACCGTCGCGGGCGTTTCTCCGGACTTTTCCCTGCTCCGGGAAATCAAGGATGCATTCGGCGTCATCATCACGGCAAAAGGCGGAGACTGCGATTTCGTCTCCCGCTTTTTTGCCCCATATGCCGGAATCGACGAGGATCCCGTCACCGGCTCCTCCCACTGCATGTTGATCCCGTATTGGAGCGAAAGGTTAGGTAAGACCGAAATGACGGCAAAGCAGCTGTCCGCGCGCGGCGGCAGCCTGATCTGCCGGGACCTTGGCAGCAGGGTCGGGATCGGGGGCAGCGCAACACTGTATATGCGTGGTACGATCCGCATATAGTGGTACATAGCCACAGGGAATTGATGGACATCGTATCTCCGCATATGATATACTGCTTTATGGTAAAACCCGAATAATGCCAAATACGGTTCACGAGGTAGTACCGCAATGTATATCGACGTAAACGGCGTCACGTTATATTACGAGCAAACGGGTTCCGGCTCTCCGATTATTTTGCTGCACGGAAACGGCGAGGATCACAGCATTTTTGATGTGCTTGTACAAGAGCTGTCCAAACGCTTTCTTGTGTACGCGGTGGATAGCCGCGGGCACGGCGGCAGTACGAAAACGCAAACACTGGACTACAAAGTCATGGCAAACGATATTGCGGAGCTGATCATAAAACTGAATATCGCAAAGCCGGTTATTCTCGGATTCAGCGACGGCGGTATTCTGGGCCTGATGCTGGCGTCCGGTTATCCGAATCTTCTTTCAAAGCTCATCGTATGCGGAGCCAATGCGCACCCAAGCGGGATCAGGACGCCTTATTTGCTCATCATGAAGCTTTCCTATAAGCTGACGAAAAACGAAAAGCTAAAGCTGATGGTCACGCAGCCTGACATTTCGGATTCCGAATTGATGCGTATTTCGGTTCCGACGCTGGTTCTTGCCGGGATCCGAGACTTGATTAAGAAAAGCCATACTGAGCATATCGCCTCTCTTATCTCATGTGCGCGTATGTGTATACTGAGGGGCGAGGGTCATTCCAGTTATGTCGTACACAGCCCGAGGCTCTATACCGTCATCAGACCGTTTCTGGATGAAACGGTCTGAACCAAAGATAAAGCCATGCCGGTTTTGAATACCTGCATGGCCTTATTTAATGCCTGCTGAACAAACGCGTTTGTTCAGCAGGCATTAGGCGGTTTTGGCTGTCTTATGCGATTTCAGCGCGGTGCAGTATCAGTTCGGCAGCGATACTGACGGCAATTTCAGCCGGTGTTTCGGCCTTAATTTCAAGCCCGATTGGACTGCGCATGCGGTTACAATCGGCTAATGAAATACCGTCCTCAATCAGCCTCTTTTTTACCGCCTCAACCTTTTTCCGGCTGCCGATGCAACCGATATAGGTCGCCTGCGTCCTTAGCGTCTGCCGGAGCACCTCAAAATCCGCCTGATGCCCTCTGGTCATGATTATGACATAATCCTCCGGCCGGATGGTTATATAATCGGCGATCTGATCAAACCTGCCCAGTACGACGCCGGCTGCGCCTTTAAAAAGTTTTTTGTCTGCAAACGCTTCCCTATCCTCAAACACAACGGTTGTAAAGCCTATGTGAGAAATGACCGGAACGAGCTCTTGGGCAACATGACCGCCGCCGAAGATATAGACCCTTCCCGCTCGTGTGAGCGGCTCGATATAATAGGCGGGATCGCCGGGCAGCATCTCGGAACCGCTTTGCAAAATTGGCTTTATCTGCTCTATCGGGGCATCTTCAAGAAAATGCAGCCCGTTGTCATCGTAAACACCCATACCGGTCAGGACCCCGTTTTGAATACGCCGCAGAAGCCAGGCGCTTTGTTCCCGCCCAAAGGATTCCGCGATATACAAAAACAGGTCAACTGTTTTTTGATCCTCAGGATCAATGTACTGGTAATATACCGTAACACTCCCTCCGCAGATCATGCCGAGATCGGCAACATCGTTCGGCTTGAGGGTATAGCTCAGAAGCTTTGAGTTTTTCTCTTTGAACAATCCTGCGGCCTGTTTCTGCGCTTCGTACTCAACGGCGCCGCCGCCGATTGTTCCCTCCGAGTGCCCGTCCTCAAACACAAGCATTGTCGCACCCGCTCCCCTGGGCGTGGAACCGCTGCTGGCAATGACATTGACAAGCACCAGCGCGTGCCCGTCTTTTACATTCTTCGCGACTGTTTCAAACAGTTTTTTCAACCCGTCTTTCCTCCGTATTCATATATAATCAATCAAAAGGGCCGGTCTGGCTGAACAGACCGGCTCAAATCAAACTCAAACTAAAAATATTTACGTATTCCGTCCGTTGCGAGATTTACATCCGCGCTGATCGTCAGCGTAAATTTTACGTTTTCCTTTTTTCCAAATTCATTTAACCAGTTAAGAAACGCTTCAGTGTCTTCATATGAAGCAGGTCCGACCATTTTATACAGTCCATCAATAAAAATATGTGTGACATCGTAATTGCCCGCGTGGATTCCGCTGATAAAGCCCTTCATGAACTCGAAGGTGCCAAAACCGTAGTTGTTGGCGTAAATAAGCCTTGCCTGGTAAGGAATGTCATATGTCAGTTTCGGGTCCTTTTCTAAACAGACAATGTCTCCGCTTTCCTCTGCGACCGCCTTTGTAACCAGTTCGATAAGCTGCTTGGTTTTTCCGGAGCCTTTAAGCCCCATAATGACCTTAACCAATGTAACCACGCTCCTTTTTTTATTGACACATCATGTATCTTTATTGGGGAAGCAAAGTCTGTGCGGCAAAGCTATCCGCGTTCAAAATAGAACTGCGACATTTTATTCATTGTACCATCCTTCTGCCGCAACTTCAACCGAATTGCATTTTTTTCATCGAATATTCAAACTTTATGATTATTCCGGCGTTTTCCGAGCAGCTTAAACATATTCTGCTTATAAGCCTCTACGCCGGGCTGATTAAACGGATAAACCCCGCTGATATAACCTGAGATCGCACAGGAAATCTGGAAGAAATACAGCAACGCCCCGAGAGAACCTGCGCTCAGCGTTTCGGCCTTCAATTCCACGCACGGAACCCCGCCCGATATATGCGCAGCCTTTGTGCCGTCCAATGCGCTTCTATTGATATAATCCAAGTTTTTGCCCGCAAGATAGTTTAACCCGTCGATATCGTCCTCCACATATGGAATTACCGTGCTCTCACAACCGGCATCCAGCCACAGGAAGGTCTCCATCAGAGAGCGCTCGCCCTGCTGCACATACTGACCCATGGAATGCAGATCAGCTGTCATCTCCAGATACGCCGGAAAAATACCTTTGAAGTCCTTGCCTTCGCTCTCTCCGAAGAGTTGCTTCCACCATTCGCCGAGGTAACGGTATTCCGGGGACCAGGCCGATAAAACTTCGATCTTCTTCCCGCCCGCATACAAGGCCTGCCTCGCCGCTGCATATTTCCAGGCCGGGTTTTCATGGCTTTTTTCCGAAAAGCATGATTGCGCGCGTCCGGCGCCTTTTATGAGGGCATCGATATCTATTCCCGCCGCCGCTATGGGCAGAAGTCCTGCGGCGGTTAGTACAGAGTATCTGCCGCCGATGTTTCGCGGTATTTCAAATGTTGTAAAGCCGTTTGCCGCTGAAAGATTGCGTAATATACCTGCGTTTGCATCTGTTGTGGCATAAACGCGCTTCGCGGCCGATGCGCCGTATCTTTCCTTAAGGAGCCTGTAAAAAAGCCGAAATGCGATTGACGGCTCAGTCGTCGTCCCTGATTTGGATATAATATTGATCGAAAAATCTCTGTCTTTGAGATAATTGCGGATTTTTCCGAAATGCCGCCCGGACAAACTGGTGCCCGCAAAAAACACCTCTGTTTTTTTCTTTTTGCAATTTTCCAGACAAAGAAGCTCAATCACGGCCCTTGCTCCGAGGTATGAGCCTCCGATCCCGATGACCAGCAGGACATCGGAATCCCTGCCGATACAGTCGGCGGTCTCATGTATTTGATCAAGCGCATTACCACATAGCTGTTCAGGCAGCCGAAGCCAGCCCGCATAACCGTCATCCATTTCGCTTTCTTCTTCAAGACGCTTGTGTGCAAGGCCGGCTTTCGGCAGCCATATCTGATTTAGCTCGTCTTCGCCGATAAAAGGATAAACGCCGGAAAGATCTGTATGAACCATGTTTTCACTGTCCTCATTGCCTAAGATCCATTAATAAAACTACCTTTGATCATTTTTAGGTATGGTAAAGTTTATCCCAAATCCTTTCGTCTTACAAGTCTCCCGCCAATAAAATCCGCAAATATCTTAAAAATATCTGTCCCCAACTCAATCTTCTGACTTCGTTATCCGCGACAATCGGAACGTTGGCCAGTTCGTTTCCGTCTGAATCACTGACAGTCAGACGACCAAGCTCCTGCCCCTTCTCTACCGGAGCTTCAAGGTTGTCGGTGATGGTTACGTTTTTCACCAAGCCCTGTACCTTCATTTTTTCCACAAGCAGCTTTTGATGGCTAAGAAGCACCGGCTGCAGGTTTTTAACCTCACCGAGCGTAACCGGTATCGGCTTTAACGCTTCCGCCGGATATACATCCAACAGCGAATAGTGGGAAAACGCGTAATTGAGCAGCACCTTGGCGCTCTCAAAACGAATGGCCGAGGTCTGGGCATGCATGACAACTGCGATATACTCGACTCCGTCCCTCTGTGCGGTCGCCGAAAGGCAATACATGGCATCCTGTGTAAAGCCGGTTTTCAGGCCTGTCGCGCCGTTATAAAAGCGGATTAGCTTGTTCGTGTTGCCGAGTCCAAACTCCCCGCCCCGAACCGTGTCCATCCAGATTGTGGTGAATTTTTTTATAATGTCGTGCGAGATCAGCTCTCTGGACATAATTGCGATATCATATGCGCTTGTCAAGTGCTCGCTTTGCGTCGGCAGCCCGGTACAGTTGGCAAAAACCGTATCTGTCATATTCAATTCCTTGGCTCTTTCATTCATTCGCCTGACAAACGCTTCCTCGCTTCCCGCAATATGCTCAGCCAGCGCGACGGACGCGTCGTTGGCGGACGCTATCGCAACCGCCTTGAGCATATCTTCAGCGGTCATCTCTTCATTTACCTCCAGATATATCTGAGATCCACCCATTTCGGCCGCATGCTCACCTGTCGTAATCTTGTCGGTCAGCTTCAATGTCCCGGCCTCAATAGCCTCGACCACCAGAAGCATTGTCATGACTTTCGTAACGCTGGCGGGTGCGAGCCTTTCATGTGCATTTTGCTCGTAAATAATCGTTCCCGTTTCTTTTTCCATTAAAATTGCCGAAGGAACATTGACGGAGATATCCGAAACGGTTGCGATTGCCTCTACCGTTTCCCACATTTCCTCGTCAAATACCTCTTCCCAGTCATCCATGTTTATTTCTTCGGTCGCTGACGCCGTACCGCCCAGCAGAAAAGTGAATACCAATAGAAAAATGAACGCCTTTTTCAACGAATATCCCTCCATGCAGAAATCAGGTATTGCATTACAAATAAACAATACTTGTCTATTGAGAGGATATGAGCCGTATGTCCCATTTATGTGGAAAACAGATAACAAATGCGAATGCAAGGCGCATCGCATAGCGTCCTATATTACTCACACGATTGTTTGCCTCCGATAGCTTTGCATTGACTATATGCGAAACCATGATAAGATACGGCGTCGTACTGCTCAATGCGGTGCGCTGAGATGACTAGTTGACATCGGTTTACCCGGCGCTTAAAATATTGTATGAATAACAAGGAAAACCAGGTGATACGAATGAATGATATGATACTGCTTAAGCTCGGAGAGCTTATATTAAAAGGCCTGAACAAAAAGCAATTTGAACGCAGGCTGATTGCGAATATAGAACGGAGGCTAAAAACATTCGGTGAATTTCGTGTATATTCCGCCCAGTCTGCAATATATATCGAACCGCTTTCGGACAACTGTGATATGGATCGCGCATTTACCGCAATGTGCAAGGTATTTGGGGTCGTTTCGGTATCCAGAGCGGTAGCGTGCCCAAAGGACGCCGACCGGATTTTTGAAACGGCGCGGGCATATTTAAAGGACGAACTCAGTCAGGCCGGATCCTTTAAGGTTGAGTCAAAGCGTTCGGACAAACGTTTTCCGATGACCTCCATCGACCTTTCCCGTTATGTCGGCGGGAAGCTGCATGACGCCTTTCCGCACCTGACCGTTGATGTCCACACACCCGAACTTATTGTGAACATCGAGGTGAGGGATTTTGCCGCCTATGTGCATACGGGCGGCACACCGGGGGCCGGCGGGCTTCCGGTCGGTTCGGGCGGCAGGGCTGTATCCTTACTGTCCGGTGGAATAGACAGTCCGGTTTCGACCTATATGATCGCAAAGCGGGGTATATCCATTATCCCGGTACACTTTTTTTCATTCCCCTATACCTCCGAGCTCGCCAAGCAAAAGGTTCTTGATATTGCTGCCGTTTTGCTTCCCTATTGCGGAAAGCTGACCGTTGAGATAGTACCGTTTACCAAAATTCAAGAAGAAATCCGACGTCTTTGTCCCGAGGAATACCTGACTTTGATTATGCGGCGTTTCATGATGCGCATCGCAGACAGGATAGCTCAAAAAAACGGCTGCGGCGCACTTTGTACCGGCGAGAACCTTGGGCAGGTCGCAAGCCAGACGATGGAAGCCCTCGCGGTAACCGAAGACTGCACATCTTTACCCGTTCTTCGTCCGCTCATCGGCTTCGACAAGGAGGAAATTGTCTCCCTTGCGCGCAAGATCGGTACCTATGAGCTGTCCATTTTACCCTATGAGGATTGCTGTACGGTCTTCACACCGAGGCATCCCAGAACGAAACCGAGTGTATCGGAGGTAGTCGAGGCGGAAAAACCGCTGGATATAGAAGCGTTGGTTCAAGAAGCGATACAAGGCATTGAACGGCTCCCCATCGTGACTTGAATGAAGAAAGGAATGTGCCTGACATGAACTTTTCTGCCGAAATCATCGCGGTCGGCACCGAACTGCTGCTCGGCAATATCACCAACAGTGACGCAAAAGAAATATCTGAAGCGCTATCGGGTCTGGGTATTAATGTCTATTTCCATACGGTGGTCGGAGACAATCCGCAGCGGCTGAAAAGCGCGGTGGAGATTGCCAAAAGCAGAGCGGATATCATTATCACCACAGGAGGCCTCGGGCCTACCTTCGATGATCTCACCAAGCAGACTGTAGCCGAATGCTTCGGAAAAGCGCTCGTATTTCATGAAGAGGAAGCCGATCGCATCAGAGGGTATTTCAGGGGTTTGGATAGGCAGATGACGGACAACAATCTTGCGCAGGCCTATCTGCCCGAGAACTGCACTATTCTCGTCAACAGCTGCGGTACCGCACCGGGCTGCGCGTTTGAATCCGGGGGGAAGCATGTGATTATGCTGCCCGGTCCGCCGAGAGAGTGCGGTGCGATGCTGCATTCCGGAGCTGTTCCCTACCTCAGGAATTTGTCGGACTCGGAAATTGTTTCGCACAATATCCGGATCTTCGGAATGGGCGAAAGCGCCGTGGAGGATAAGCTCAGGCCTTTGATGACGGCATTGGACAATCCGACTCTTGCGCCATACGCAAAAACAGGCGAAGTAAGCCTCAGGGTGACAGCGAAGGCGAAAACACATGAGGAAGCCGACCGGATGATGAAGCCGGTCATCGCACAGGTCAGCAAAACACTGGGCGACTATATTTACGGCATCGACGTTGACAGCCTTGAGGAGGCCGTTTTGCAGCTCCTTATTAAAAAGAAGCTGACTCTGGCGGCGGCGGAATCGTGCACCGGCGGCCTTTTTTCGAAGCGCATCACCGATATTCCGGGCGCGTCACAGGCATTTATCGGCAGTGTTGTATCCTACGCCATCGAGGCAAAAACATCCGTACTGGGCGTTTCGCCCGATCTCATTACACAATTCGGCGCGGTGAGCCGTGAAACGGCACAGGCCATGGCAAACGGCGCCCTTAAACTGCTCAAGGCGGATCTCGCTGTCGGTATCACGGGCGTTGCGGGCCCCGGATCAGACGAAAAGGGTAATGCGGTCGGTACCGTTTTTGTCGCGCTCGCCTCGGCGGAGAAGACCTTTTGCCGGGCATTGCAGCTGGGCAACGACAGGGACAGAGTGCGCATTACCGCCGCGCATCACGCGTTCGATATGCTCAGAAGATACCTGACCGGAGCTGCAATCGGAGATATGGAACATTTTTCCGCGTTTCATCGTCTTAAATGACGCTGCCGGTAAAGCCACTCCCACGCAAACAGCACGAAACGATTGTAGCCTGATAAGGAGGTAATCATGAGAAAGACTTTCGCTTTTATCCTTGCTCTCATTTTGTCACTCGGCATTTCCGCTCCGGCCTCGGCCGCGGAAAGTCTTGACAGCAGACTGACAAAAGTAACCCTCGCGGTAAAGAACACCCTGGACATTCCGGATACGTTTGACGCGTTTTACGGCTCGCTTTCGGAAGACGTATACGCCCCGTTTTGGTCATTGTATTGGTCCAATGAGATTGAGCAGCTCAATGTGACCGCCAATGAAAGCGGCAAGGTATTCATGTATCAATACGACAGCCGCGAGGATAACGATTATCCTGTTACTTTTTATTACAGATCCTTGTTCGATCCGATTTTCCCGAAGGTTACAAGAAAAATGGCCAAGCCGTACGCGGAAGCGTTTATAGCAAAGGTCTTAACCGCCGGAGAAAGCGTTGAGCTTGAAGAACGCAACGAATCACCTTCAAATGAAAGATACTACAGCTATTCCGGAACACTGAAAATCAACGGTCTTGATTCTCCGTTCAGCGTTTATGTCACGGTGAGAACCGCCGATCTGAAGATCACGGACTTTTCCCGGTCAGACCTTTACACCTCTGTTCAAGGCACTCTGCCGTCTCCGGAGGCCTCGATAACGCCGGATAAAGCAAGCGAAATTCTCTCTGATACATATGAGCTGGAGCCGCTTTATGTGGTAACGGATCAAGAAAAGCCCGCCCATGTGGTTTATGTCCCTCAGCACAGCATGACCAGCGTGGTGGACGCAAAAACGGGCGAGATTGTCAGCACAAGTCTTTATTATCCGCTCTATGGCGGAAGAGGTTTAGCCGATACCGCGGAAGCCGGTATGAAAGCAGATCACAATGCCGGCCTGACCCCGACTGAACTTCTGGGCATCTCGAAGCTTGAAGGGGTGTATACCGGTGAAGAGCTGGACACTATGCTCAGGAGCCGGGCTATTTTGGGCGTAACGGACGAATTCTCTTTTACCGGCGTCAATTATTATGTGGACAATGAAACGGACGAAGTAACCGCGCGTATCGACTACTGGGCGGAAGGCCAGAACCCCGAAGTCTACGGCGCTTTTTCCGACAATTCCTCCCAGACCTCAGTGCCCGATAATACGCTCAGCATTTATAAAAGCTTTGAGCTGGATGCGAAAACCGGTATACTGAAAAATGTCTACACTTACTACAACGGCAAATACGACGAAGCTATTGATGCTCAGGCAAATCCGCTGGATTCTGCTGTGGAAAGCTGGATGAAAACCAATTTCTCCGACGCTTTTTCCGCCTGTGAATTGTATTTTAGCAGCGCTGCGTCCAACATAGTCGCGCAGGACAGCTATACATACTGCCAGAAGGTCAATGGTTATTTCTACACAGGAAACAGTATGAATGTGACCGTGAACACGTTTACAGGCACCATTGATAACTTTTCGATGTATTGGAACGATGAGATTTCCTTTGCTCCTGCCGACGATGTCATTTCCGTTGACAGCGCACTGAACACATATGCCGAGGCCTATATGTTCACTCTGGGCTATACGTTAAAGCCGATTGAAGAACGGACCGACTATTCCGGCTACTATCCGGCGGTATACGAAATAATTCTTTCCTACTCCCCTGTTTTTGACGGCTATATCACCGGCGTTGATGCGATAACCGGAGAGCTGATTTCCGAACGGTATGAGACCGGCGATATGATCATCATCTACAATGATATCGGCTCAAGCTATGCAAGAGCGAAAATCGAGGCCCTTGCCGAGTACGGCATCGGCTTTTACGCGGATAGCTTCAAACCCACTTTGGGATTGACCGAGAAGGACATGATTTTGCTGCTGCTCAGCGCCTCCGGCTACAGGTATCTGTACGACGACATTGACGATAATAGCCTTGACCGGATATATCAAAGCGCCTACAGTCTCGGCATTCTGCCCCGAGATCAACGCTCCCCTGAAAGGCCGGTCACAAGGATTGAAATGGTCCGCACTTTGGTCGGCATTACGACATATGCCCAGGCCGCCGAAATCAAGGGTATATTTGACTGCGGCTTCACCGATGATGGCGATATATCCGACAGCGATTACGGCTATGCGGCCATTGCGAAGGGTCTGAAAATAATTAGCGGCAACACCGACGGAACCTTCCGCCCCAATGAAACGATTACCAGGCAGGAAGCGGCGGTCATGCTGTACAATTTCATGTCGCGGGATAGCTGAACCAGATAGGGTTTTACCATAACGGTTATACGTTAAAATGGGACTGTGCATACATTTTGCTTGTCGGATATGGATGCACGGTCCCCTGTATTCAGAGGATAGTTTATGAAAAAAAGCCTGCCGGCGCTTATTACTGCACTGCTTATTTTACTCTGTTCCTGCGCGAATACGGGAAACATCGAAGAATTAAACAGTCCGTCCGCTGAGAAAACCAGCGCTCCATCGGCTATTGTCACAAATACTGAAATCTGGACAAGCGAGGGAGGCGCTTTTTTACAGACCTTTGAAGATTATCCGGACAGCTGCGTTTCGATACTGCCGCACAGCGGTGATATCTATACGGTGACAATGGATTTCGACGGGGGCAGCGGCTTTGAAATATGGGAAAACAACACAGTACGAATCTATTCTTCCGACGGCGCGTCGATCTCGTGCGCGGACGCGTCCGGCGAGGGATTCTGGATTGTCGAAACAAAAATCGAAAACGGCGATATGCGGGAAGATCTGATCCTTTTATCCTTTTCAGGCGAAATTATCAAAACGATCCCGGCTGACGGCATATGCGAAGGTGACATTATTCATTCCGTGCTTCGCGCTTCAGACTGTCTTTACCTGAAGACTTCAGACCGGATCATTTCCGTGGGGGATTCCGGTGAATTAATCGGGTCTTTCGCGCTTCCGGACGCTATGACAGGCTTGATTGCCGGTGGTGACGGTAAGGCATACGCTGTTTTTTACAAAGAGGATGGCATTGAGATCAATCGTCTTGACAAAGCGGCCTTAACCCTTGTTTTCTCTTTGCGGGACATTGACGGGAAAATTTTCGGCGGAAAGGATGACAGCTGTTTTCTTTTACTAAATCAGGAGGGTCTGTTCCGCCTTCAGACAGACGGATTGCAGTCGCCTGTTATCATATGGAGAGACTGCGGTCTTGTTGTCCCGGATTTTTCAAGGATATACGCGCTTCCTGACGGCGAGTATCTTTGCTGGGATGCCGCCGGAATAAGAAAGCTGTCGCCCACTGACCCCTCGGAGATGAAAATAAAAACCGAGTTGATTCTGGCCACGGTCGGAAATGTGTATGGCATCCAGGCTGCAGCCGCACGGTTTAATCAGGTTAACGATGATTATATGATAACCGTGAGGGATTATACCGAAGGCGGCGTCTACGATGACGATACCGCCGCTATGCGGCTCAATACGGAGCTGTTTGGCGGTGCATACCCCGATTTGTTCCTTTTTTCCGGCCTTTTCCCCTTTTCGTATATCAGTAAAGGCTATCTGTCGGATCTGTATCCGTTTATAGACGGCGATCCGGATATCGGTCGCGGAGATATTGCGATACTCGATAAGCTGGATACGGGGAATGGTGTGTTTTTCCTCAGCAGCACATTTGCGATAGAAACCCGTGTCGCACTCTACGCCGATTTCGGGGACAGGACAGGCTGGACGCTGGACGAATACCTGGAAATCGAAAAAAACCTGCCTTCCGGTGCCGAAACCCTGTATAATACGACAAAAGTACAGTTCCTGTGCCAGATTTCCGCCAGATATCTGCGCTCTGCCGTAAACTGGGAAGCCGGAACCTGCGATTTCGACAATGAGGTATTCATTTCTATCCTCGAAGCAAGCGCGCGGATCAAAGAAAACCCGGAAAATCAGTCATCCTTGAATTTTACATACGGTCCCGTAAGGGTTGCCGAAAAAACGCTCGTTGCGGCAGCTTCCTGGGTAACGAATGTCCGAAAGCTATGTTATGAAGAAAAAATGGCCGGTTGCCGGTTGAGCTTTATCGGCTGGCCGACGGTGGACGGAAGCTGCGGCACCGATCTGTATTTAACTGCGCCTGTAGGCATCTCCTCCCAAAGCCGTCACCCCGAAGGCTGCTGGGCGTTTTTGAAATTCATGCTAAAGGATTTTTCGCCGGAGAGTGAAAACAGCCTGCCTGCCTATATGCCGTTTTTGCAGTCTCTGATGGAAAAGGCGCAGCTCGAAGCGCCTTCAGACGAGGTGCAGGTAACACCAGAGGACGCCGAGCGTTTCTTCTTCTTGCTTTCCGAAATTGAGAACATCGCAATATACGACGAATTTATTCTGCGTATAATCGAAGAGAGTGCGGCCATGTATTTCGCGGGAGAAAAAAGCGCAAAAAACACCGCTGCGATTATCCAAAACCGCGCACAGCTTTATATGAGCGAGCAGTATACATAGCGAAATGATATGTATGCGATTAACAGTCTCCTTATGTTCTTGATTAACCCGGGATGCGATGATACAATTCAACTATAATAAACATAAGGAAGGAAACAGAATATGGGTTCTAAGTACAAGCATGTTTTTTCCCCCATAAGGATTCGCGGCGTCGATTTCAAAAACCGCATAGAGCTTGCGCCTCCGTCACTAAATCTTGCAAGCCTCGATCATTTTGTCACACAGGAGTTTGTGGACTTAAACCGGTCGATCGCTTACGGCGGCGCGGCTGTCATCACAGTGGGTAACGTTATCGTCGATATCAGTGAGGCGGCAGATGAGGAGCGCCAGCTGGAACTCAGTTCGGATGACTGCATCATACCTCTGAGCCGGTTTGCCGAAATGTGCGAGGGCTTCGGTGCGCACGCATCTTTGGAAATCAACCACATCGGGCAGGATTCCAATTTCGCTAAGACCGGAAGACGAGCTTATGCGGCATCCAGTTATATATCCGAACGCGAACGTTATCACGCTGCTCAGCAGGGCAGAGAGCCGAACCCAACCATTGAAATGACAAAGGAAAAAATCAAAGAGACAGTAGAAAAATACGCCATGGGCGCTTTAAGGGCCAAACGGGCGGGCATGAAAATGTGCATGGTGCACGGCGGGCACGGAAACCTGATTTCCCAGTTTTCCAGCCCTTTGTATAACTTCAGGAAGGACGAGTACGGCGGTTCTTTAGAAAACAGAGCCCGCTTCTGCATAGAGGTTCTGGACAGAACCCGAGAGCTTGTGGGTGAGGACTTTGTGATTGAATTTCGCATCTCCGCTGACGAGATTCATCCGGACGGCATGCATTTTGATGAGACGTTGAAGTTCATTGAGCTGATTTGCGACAAGATCGATATTTTGCATGTCTCCGCCGGGCTTCACGGTGATTTTAAGTATTTCCGTTACTGGTATCAAAACCACATGATGGCACGCGAGTATAATGTTCATTATGCGGCAGACATTAAAAAAGCTTTCCCGAATTTACTGGTCAACACCGTTGGCTCGATCATGAGCATCGACCGGGCTGAATATATCCTTTCACAAGGCTGGGCGGACTTCGTTTCCATGTGCCGGCCTTTGCTTGCCGATCCGGAGATGCCGCGCAAGTACGCGGAGGGGCGCGAGGGGGACCACCGGCCTTGTCTGCGCTGCCAGTACTGCGGGGCAAGACTCATGGGCAGGGTCATCAACTGTGCGGTCAACCCGTTTCTTGGAAACGAGCGCGAGTTCCCGCTGGGTAAGGTCGCGCCGGCACCGGTCAAAAAAAGAGTCGCTGTCATTGGCGCAGGTCCGGCCGGTATCACCGCTGTGCAGGTGCTCTGCGACCGGGGTCATGATGTGACACTATATGAAAAAACCGACCGCATCGGCGGAGCGCTTGTTTATGCGGCAATACCCGAATTCAAGCAGGATATAGCCGACTATGTCAAATACCTTCAGGTGCAGGCCGCCAAAGCGCCGGCGAAAATTCTGCTTAATACCGAGTGCACTAAGGAAATTCTGGACAAAGAAAAGTATGATGCTGTCATTGTCGCCATCGGCGCCGAGCCGATCATCCCTGACCTCTCGGGCATTGATAAACCCCATGTCCATTGGGCTCCCTATGCCGACGCGCACGAAGTAAATTGCGGCGATACGGTTGTTATCGCCGGCGCGGGTGCGGTCGGTATTGAGGCCGCCATCGACCTTGCAAAGGAAGGAAAAAACGTTACCGTCATCGAAATGGCTGAGAATTTGAGGAGCCTTAGCGCCTCCTCCGGCGGCGGCTTCGAGGATATGATGAACCTGATTAACGAATTGAAGATCCCAGTCCTGCTCAACACGAAGCTTGCGGAAGTGACGGACGACAGCGTTATCTGTTTAGATACAAAGAGCGGTGAAACAAAGACAATCCCCGCCGACACCGTGCTTTTGGCCATCGGTGTCAAACCCCGGCATGCCCAGGCAGACACGCTTCGCAGAAGCTGTCCCGAGACTTCGGTCTTTTTGATCGGCGACTGCTTAAGCGTGGGTAACAATGTCGCCAGCGCAACCATGGGCGCATTAAAAGCGGCGGCGTATATTTAAGTAAGCAAAACATGAGGGGACGTTTTTCTGTGTTTCTCAGGACACAGAAAAAACGTCCCCTTTTTCAAGATGGGTTAGCAATTGACAAAACACACAATATTGCCATCCAAATCCCAAAAATGCATTGACCGTGCGCCCCAGGGGTATGTCGTCGGAACGGCAGCAAACTCAATGCCCATGTTTAAGGATTTAATCCTTTCATACTCAGCGTCGACATTTTCGACGATAAAGGTGATTTTGGTCATTCCGGTCCCATGGTATTTGCTGAAATCAAAACCCATATCTTTTTCGGCGGCGGATTTCGAATAAATCGTTAGTCCGCCGCCATCCAGCGTTATCTCAACATGAATATCATTGATCTCGGTTTTTATCTGCAAAATTTTCTGATAAAACGCCGTAAGCTTCCGGACATCCTCCGTAATCAGGCAAATACGGTTTGCATATCTCATGACATCTTTCCTTTGTTCTGTGACATATTTCAGTCCTCGCCGGTATCTCCGTCGGTCACGTCTTATTATGGAAGGGAAACTAAGCTTATGACCGCAATGGGAGCATAAATGAACCGCCTCATTGTGTTTTATCGCCGCTGCGAAGTTTACCGATACGCATTACGCCAATTCAAAATACGCACAGCAGTAATCTTGCTCAACGGTCCTGACAAGCCTGTACTCGCCGGGCGGCCAATGAAAAACAGTGTAGTCAATTCCGAACAGCAAAAGCCCGGAATCCCTGTGCGGTTCGATAATATATGCGATCAACGGGAAGGCACGACCCCAATCGATCTGATACCATGTTCCGTCAACGCATATTTGAATATGCGTTTCCATACCGTACTCTATGCGTCTTTCCGTATTGTTGAAAATCCTATAGCCGATCTTATCGGCTCCGGTTTTGTACCGGATCCTTTCTGTCTTCATTTCGATACCGGCTTGTTCTTCGGTTACATTGCACACAGGCGAATGAAGCTTTGATATATCAACGGTGTTTTCTTTTCCGCAGGAAGATAGACACAACAGAATAAGGAAAAGTAAAATACCCTGACCGGCTCCTTTAAGCCGCTTCGCCGCCGATTCCATTTTACAATTCCTTCCGCCCATGCCGTTACACTCCCCGTTCCGTCATGCCCGATTTTGCTCAAAAACATAAGGGGCTGTCGCGGATTTGCATAATATGCATTTCGCAACAGCCCCGAAAACCAACATCGTTTGCTTTGGGGTCATGCCTTGCCAAGGGCCTTGAGTACCTTATCGGGCGTTGCGGGCGGGTCAACCCATACGCCGATTGCGTTATGTATGGCGATAATGACCAGATGCGTATTGGCCAGCGAATGGCTGATGCCGTTGGCCCCGTAGGCCGCGTTACCCGCGCGTGTCTCCAAAAACTCGCGCTGTACCGTCGGAACGTCCATTATAGTCGGCTTTTTGTATTCGATCATGTTGGCGTTGAGCTTAACGCCGGTTCTCTTGTCATAGAAATAATCCTCATAAAGCTGACAGCCCTGGCTGAAGAACATGACCTGATCGATCTGGCTTTCCAAGGATGTCAGGCGCATGATCTTACCGGGGTCGGCAACCACGCCGAACCTGAGGATTTCCACCTCTCCGGTTTCGGTGTCCACTGCGACCTCGCAATAGGCCGTATTCATCGTATCGAGTATCTTGCCCATTGAGCCGGTAACCCAGACAGCCAAAGGCGGTCTTCCGGAATAGGTTGCGATGATGTTTCGCGTTACGGCTTCGCCAAGAGGAACGCCTTTATCGGGATCGGCCTTAACGACGATTTTCCCGTCTGACATATCCAGATCCGCGGGCTTAAGGCCTTTGAACGGACTGGGACCTTTCGGTCCGCCCCCGAACATGCCCGGAAGCGGTGGGTTTTCAGCTTCCTCAATCGCGGCTTCGAGAATTTTCTGCTTTAAAATGTTCGCGCATTCTTTCGTCACCCAGGCCGAAGCCGTGGTGCCGTCGGAACCTCCGCCGACCGGGGTAAAGGATTCCCTGTAGTCAAAGTCGATTGAAATGTCCTCGTATTCAAGGCCCAATTCCTCGGCGACAACCATCGCATTGCATTCCACTGCGTATACGCCGAACAGCGGTCCCTGAGTCGGCAGGTGTACCCTGCCGTTTTTCAGCTCCAGCTTGCTGTTATACGATGAGAACGAATGGCGCGGACACATCTGATACCGAAAGCTCATTCCGTGCATTCTTCCGTCCGGCAGCCTTTTTGTTTTTGATGCGTGCCATTCCCAGTCCATCATTTTCTTCCCGGCCTCAACGCACGCTTCAAAGCTGGGTACGGGGTTTGTATCTTCCTTCGATGACGGGCCGTGCAGGTTAAGCCTCGCAATATCGATCGGGTCTTTTCCAAGCTTCTCTGCGATCAGGTAAATTGCCGTCGTGGCGGAATCCCAGTTGAAGGGGCAGTGCTGCCCCGAAACATACATCATTCCGCGGTTACTGTCGACAATCTCCATTCTCTGCCTTATATTTTTGCACTTGAGCGTATTAAAAGGACCCTGGGACTGGTCGCCGACGTTTCCGAAGCTGGAGGACCCCCACACGCCGCCGTCCGCAATCGAAAAATCGTCGACCGCGGTGATCAGGCCGTTTCTTTTAAAGCCGACCTTCAGATGCATGTAGCGCTCCATCATGATAAAATCGAAGGTTTCCTCACGCGTATCGACGCATTTGACCGGCCTGCCGGTACGTTTCGCCAGCAGGGGCGTAATCTCCTGAGATTTTCTCAGCCCCCAGTCGCAGTATTTACCGCCCATGAACAAGCCTTCCTGAACGGTCTTTTCCAGCGGCATTGCGTACATAGAACTGATTGCGCTGCGTTCTCTTACCGCGCCTTCGATATGCAGGCTCTTTCCTTCTCCGTGATAAGGATCGTCAAACCACCATGCGACCGATCCGGCGGGGTTGGGCATATGCGACGCGAACGGCGGCATATACAGCGTGTATTCAACAATATCGTCAGCCTCTTTAAAACCGGCTTCGACATCGCCCGCAACAACGTTGGAATAGCAGACATTTCCCTTCTTCGGAGGGTTTTCCGCCGAGGTAAGCCCGAAGGAAGGCGCATCCTTTACCCACGGGCGAATCACAGGGGCATCCGGCTCTCTCCCCTTGTTCAGATCCACAATAAAAGGCAGCACTTCCCACTGAACATCCAGCTGCCTTAGGGCTTCCTCGCAAATATCCTCGCTCTCCGCAACGACAATAACCGCGACCTCCGCGCCTTCATGGTCGGCCAGATCATCAAGCCATGCGCGGCCCGCCCCGAAGCTTTCACCGAAGCTTTTAAGGTTTTTGATGTCCTCGTCTTCCCAGGTAAGGATATCCACAACGCCCGGAACAGCCCGGGCCTTTGCTAAATCTACGCTTTTCACCCTCGCGTTTGCATACGGGCTGCGCAGAAACTTTGCGTGAAGCATATCCGGAAGCGCATAATCCGCGCCGAATTTTCCGATTCCGGTAGCCAGCGCATAACTGAGCTTTCCCGGAAGGTTCGGTTTCCCGACGACTCTGAAGTGTTCTCTTTGTCCGTTTACGCCGGCTAAATCCGCCATACTGAAAGACTCCTTTCACCGTTAAACGCAGCGCTTTTCACCGCCGCGCGCTTCCCTGTCTTTGCCTTTAATTTTACAGGACATACCACGAAATAGCAAGTGAATTAAGTAAATCCATGGCTTTTTTAAGCCATGGATTTATGATGGCAAAATTAAGTTTCTATCATTTTACAGGCTTCTATATAAGCCCTGCTGCGAGTTACTGCTCTAACTTTGCCATCACTTTTTCATTAAACGGCTTCAAGCCGACCAAAAAAATAAACATGGCCAGGAATACAGGTATCATACCGAGTAAATACAAGGTGGAATAACTCGTTTGTGCAATGACTACTCCGCCGAGCGTCGGTCCGAGGAAGTACCCGAGATCGATACCGAAGTAATTGGTGTTGCTTGCAACTCCGCGCCTGATGGGACTGACGGACTTCATGCACATAATCTGAATGGCAGGCTGCGCCGAGCCGAAGCCTATCGATGCCAGCGCCGCTCCAACCAGCATCATCGGAAGGGTTCTCCCGAGCCCGACCACCAGAAAAGACAGTGCAAAGATGACTGTTCCGGGAATCAAAACCTTCGGTATCCCGTATTTGTCCACCAGCCTTCCGCAAAGAGGTCGTGTTGCGAGCAAAGCAAAAGCGTATACGGTAAAAAACAAGCCGATTTTTCCTATGCCCAATACCTTTGCATACGGTTCCATGTAGATAGTATAAAGGATCTGCGCCAGAGAATAAAACGTGATCACGATTGCGGGCATTAGAGCTTCTTTGGCAAATATATTCTTGTACCATCTGCCCAGCTTCGAAAGCTCTTCTTTTGACCTGTGCTTATAGGGCATGATGGCGCAGGGGATAAGAGACAACAGCATACACGAAGCAGCCGCCAGAAAAACAACCGTATAGCCCGCACCGAGATTCTGAAAAGTTCTCTCGCCCCAGTCCCGAATCGCTAATCCGATCGTCGGCGCTATCGCAGTCGCCGTTGCGCCTCCGACACCGAACAGACCGAGCCCGGATCCCATCTTCTCAGACGGCAGGCTGTCGGAAGCAAGTGTCATGTTCAGCGATCCGATAAAAGCAAACTGGATTCCGTGCAGAATTCTGGCGACGACAAAAAGCGGGATTCCTCCCGACAATGCGTATCCGATGTTAACAATCATACCCAATGTATAAGCAAAGAGCATAATGCGCTTTTTATTCAGCTTTGTGATCGCAGGCCCCGAAAAGGGACGAGCGGCAAAGGCGACACCGAAATATAAGCCCGCAATGATACCGATCATGACCTGGCTTGCGCCGAGAAAATCCGCATATGTAGCCACAAGCGGATTAACGATAAACTGAGATACACATAGGAAAAAGTTTGCAATAAATGCACAGGTAAACATTTTGTTCCATATTCTGGGTTTAGCTTTATCTTGCACTGGATTCTCCATTTTCTTTTCTTTTTGTTTATCAGCGTAACATAGCGGATAGACTGTGTCAAGCATGGTAAAAATGCCGGCATCGCTGTTATGCAATGAAAACCGGTGTTGTAAATCCGCTAAGGACATGATAAACTCTATGCAATTGTTGATTGAAAAAATATACTGAGCGCCCGGCTCATTTATCGGTTT
>JAAYJC010000142.1 GCA_012523085.1 Clostridiales bacterium | reverse complement strand
TAAGTCTGCTTCTGAAAAAATTGAGACCGCGTCTCTTTTAATAATCTTGAATACGTCACTGCCATTCATGTTAATCCTCCCGTTCATCTATAGAAATTAAAACGCACTGGGTAAGAATACAAAAAGGCCCGAAGCCGATAAGGCTCCGGGCCGCTATGGTTCATCACGAGGTTAAATCCTGTACCGTCGTTTTGAGCATAGAGACCAGAGCCTGCTTAAATAAGAATAAACAGACGCGACGGTATATTCGTTTGTGCGCAAAATACATACCATCGTTACGGTCTCCTGATAAATTTCCGGTTGATGACAAAGATATTAACACATCATGTAAGCATATGTCAATGTTTTCTGAGCAGCAGCAGCAGTCCTGACAGCCTATAAAATTTCGGTCTCCGTATCAAACAACAGCATTTTTTTGAATGCGGCCGCGGCGTATGAGGGCGGTGTATCCGGAAGCTCGATGAGGCCCAGCCCGCGCTCCGGTATATCGGTTAAAAGATCCAGCCGGAAAATCGTTTTGTTGTCGATAAAATGCCCGCATAGCTCATAGGGAATAAAGCCGATGCCCAGATTATTTTTAATAAAGCTGATAATGAGGTCGACGCTGCCGAGCTCGAAAGCCGGCTTGGGCTGCGCGCCGGTCTGTTCAAAAAAAGCGTCAAGGAATAGCCGGCTGTTGCTCTTGCGTTCAAGCATGATTATCGGATAGTATAGAAGCTCCTGAAACTGCAGCTTTCTACCGGTAAGAAACCGGTATTTCGCACCGCATACCGCTACCTCGTTGATTTTACGGCAGAGGGTTATGCTAAGGGAATCATCCTCATAGGGCAGGTTAATGAATCCATAATCAATTGTGCCTGTCTTTAACAGCTCAACCGTTTCGAACGACGTGCGGTTCGTCAACTTCAAAGAAATATGCGGATACCGTGTTGTGAATTCAATGATGGACTCCAGTAAATAATAATTGCATATCGTATCACCCGCGCTGATGGAGATTGAACCGGCATTCAGTTTCTTGAGCTTGTCCAGCCTTCGTTCAGCGATCTCAATGCCGGCAAAGGCCTTATCGAGCTCTTCAAACAAAACCTCGCCCTCTTTTGTCAGCGTCACGCCTTTTTTGGATCGGACACAAAGCTTTGTGTCGAGCTGACTTTCTAAATTTTTTAAGGCAAGACTTACACTTGGCTGCGTGACAAACAGCCGTTCCGACGCCCTTGTCAGATTTCTTGTTTTTCCGATCGCCCAAAAGGTCCAGTACAGGTTAAGAGACGCGCTTTTCACATTCAGTCCTCCAAAAACATTGGAAAATATTATAGATATAATTAATAATATTAATTTTACTAATGCATGTCAATACAATATAATCAAAATGCAGGAGAGAGAGTTTTTTGCAATAAGAAAAGGGGAGCATAGTTATGTCGATAGATGTGCTTGTCGGTATGCAATGGGGGGACGAAGGAAAGGGAAAGATGGCCGATTATCTCTCAGCCTCATCGGATCTTGTGATCAGGTATCAGGGAGGTGATAATGCAGGGCACACGGTCATAAACGAGTTCGGTGTTTTCAAAATACACCTGATACCATGCGGTATATTTCACAGCCATTGTACCTGCCTGATCGGAACAGGAGTCGTGCTCAACCCGGACAGTCTTATAGAGGAAATGGATGTTCTGGAACGTTCAGGCGTGAGCTTATCAAATTTGTATATATCCGAACGCGCACAGCTGATTTTACCTTTTCATTTAAGAATAGACGAGTTGATGGAAAAAAGCGGAGGTATCGGAACGACAAAGCGCGGTATCGGGCCTGCCTATGCTTACAAAATGCTGCGTAAAAATCTGCGTGCCGGTGACCTGAAGGATACGGAAGTAATGAAGAAAGCGCTGACTGAAAGCGCAGATTTCGCAAATGCGCAGATCGTTGCACTGGGCGGAGAACCCATAAGTCTTGAAAGCCTGATTGAAAAATGCATGGGGTGGAGAGAAAAGCTGAAAGATATGCTGGTGAACGCCGAACGAATGCTTCAGCATTACATCGAAGCGGACAAAAACATTTTGTTTGAAGGTCAGCTCGGTGTGATGAAGGACATCGATCTTGGCATCTATCCTTATGTCACCGCCTCAAATCCGGTTGCCGCATATGCTGCGGTTGCAAGCGGGTTTTCCCCGAAGCTTATCCGGCGGGTGACAGGCATAGCGAAGGCCTTTTCCAGCACTGTGGGTGCAGGACCCTTTCCGACAGAGATGGATTCCGGTGAAGCGGCGATGCTGCGCGGAACCGGGGAGAACCCCGATGATGAATACGGTGCGCGAACGGGAAGAGCAAGAAGGATCGGATGGCTGGATATCCCGGTCCTGCGGTACGCAAACGAGGTCAACGGTCTGACAGATATTACTTTGACAAAGCTGGATAAACTGGACAGCCTTAAGGAGATAAAGGTCTGTACGGGTTATCTGCTCGACGGTGAGGAAATAGACTACATGCCGGACACAGGGGAGTTATCTCGCGTTGAGCCCATATATAAAACCTTCTCAGGTTGGCTTTCTGACACAACCGGCTGCCGCGAATACGCAAAACTACCCGAAAACGCCAAAACTTATATCGAATATATCGAGAAAGCCATAGGTGTTCCGATAAAGCACATCGGAATCGGCCCGAAACGAGCGGAAATCATCAAACGCTGACCCGGGCGAGGGTAAGCCGATTGAACTTCATAAAGCGATTTGTCTGAGGGTAAGGTGCAAGAATAAATACCGCATAAAAACCCCAATCGGACGGATCGCATGACGCACAAAACGGCGGGAAATCCCCGCCGTTTTTCCGTTCATTTCGCCGATACCGCTATGCTGTGTAAAACGACATCAGCCGCCCGATACCCGCCTTGCTTCTCCTTTTATCAGTTCCGGCTCCAGATGCCGGAGAAACTGTTCAATGCTCATTTGGCCCAGATTTTGTCCTTGTCTTGAGCGGACCGTAAAAGCATCTTCGGCTATATCCAAGTCACCGGCCAGAAGAATATATGGGACCTTTTGCTGCGTGAAACGTTTAATTTTCTCGCGCATATTCAGGTCTTCCGGATTGATTTCAATCCTCAGACCTTTGTCCTGAAGCTCGCTTAACAGTTTGAGGCAGTATGCGTTGTGCTCCTGTCTGATGGGAACAATCCCGATCTGAACGGGCGCAAACCAGAGCGGGAAATCGCCCTTATAATGCTCAATGAGCAGCGCCACGAAGCGCTCTATGCTGCCGAAAAGCGCCCTGTGCACCATATACGGCACATGTTCCGACCCGTCCGGACCCGTATAAGCCATATTGAAACGGCCCGGCAGGTTGAAGTCAAACTGGATCGTTGAGCACTGCCATTCCCGTTTGAGTGAATCGAACAGTTTGATGTCGATTTTCGGACCGTAGAATGCACCGCCGCCTTCGTCGATATCAAAGGGCAAACCGAGGGACAATACCGCCTGCTTTAACAGTGCCGTTGCCGTCTCCCAATTTTGTTCTGAACCGATTGCCTTTGAAGAAGGCTTTGTGGAGACATAAATCTTATAATCCGTCAGTCCGAAGGAAGCCAGCGTATACAACGAGAGCCTCAGCGTATCTTTGAGCTCTTTCTCAATCTGTTCGGGTGTACAGATAATATGCGCGTCGTCCTGCGTAAAACCCCGGACTCTGGTAAGCCCGTTCAGTGTCCCGGAAAGTTCATAACGGTAAACAGTGCCGTATTCGGCGTATCTGACCGGAAGGTCCCGATAGGAACGGAGCCTGCTGTTGAAGATTAAAATGTGGAAGGGGCAGTTCATCGGCTTAAGATAGTATTTTTCATCATCGATTGTTATCGGGTTGTACATAGCATCCGCAAAGTTTGAAAGATGACCTGACTGCTCCCAAAGGGCTGCTTTTCCGATGTGCGGACTGATTACCCATTCATAGCCGTTGAGAATATTCATCCTCTGCGCAAATTGTTCAAGCATCAGGCGAATCATCGCGCCCTTCGGGTGCCAGAGAATCAGACCTTGGCCGACTTCCTCCGATGTGGAAAACAGTGAGAGCTGTTCGCTGATTTTTTTGTGGTCGCTCTCAGCCGCAGCCAGAAGAAATTCCCTGTGCTTTTCAAAGGCCTCCTTATTTTCAAAGGCCGTTACATAGATCCTCTGCAGCATTGGAGCATTCTGATCTCCGTCTTTGTATACGCCGGAAAAGCTGCTGATTTCATATACGCAGGGCGAATCAGGTGCTTGAAAAGCGTCTTTAATCGCCTGAAAACCGGAGGGATTCAGAGGTTCGGGCAGATCAAAATCACAGTACAAGCCGGATGATGTTTCCTCGGAAGAAATAAGCTTCGCGCTTTTATAAACCTCCTGCGTCCTAAGGCTGAGCTGTTTTATGATTTCATGTTTAAATGACATACGGCATTCTCCTTATATAATGCCTGCTGAACAATTCCAAAACGCAACAACTGAAATACTTTGACAGCGTTTTTGAATTGTTTATTCAGGCAGACAATCAATGCATCTGAAACGGCAAAACAGGCTTGTTTTGCCGTCAAAAAAAGCAGTTTTTGCTCGTTTTGCAAACGCGTTTGTTCAGTGGACATTATATAAATGTGATATTTACATGACGAAACGCCGCCGCGGTCACCCGTCCTGCCGGTGAGCCGATAGAAATAACCATTAGGACGATCACCCCCTTCAGGTAATCTGCTGCATATAATACTATTCTCCGTTAAAGATTTAGGATAGTATAAGTTTAAAATCGCCAAGATAGAAAAAGCCTTACCGGAATACCGCCCGGTAAGGCTTTTATATCAGACACAGGTTAATTAATCATGCCGTCTAATAAAAGCAGCCGGACGTCCTTTAGGGCTTACCCCTGACGCCGGCCGCATCAAAATCACGTTTTCGATGCGAACGGAGTCGGAAGCGAGCCCCTGAGGGTAGTGACGGTTGCATAATAAACCATGATTCGGCCCTTTCTGATTGCTGTTTTTCTTCACTATAACACGCCTGAACAGTGCCGTCAATAACCGCAGCAATATTGCCGGCGGATTATTAGTCTGAGCACGTTTGCGCTGCGCCGTTAAGCGTTATTACATATAAAAATCGCCGGAGGAATGCTCATGAACGGAAAAAAGTTCAAAATGGTTTCGCTCAAACTTCAACAGTCCCTCGTCGCGCATTTTTCCGAGCTCGGAAGACATCGCACTGCGGTCTACGGATAAATAATCGGCCAGCTCCTGTCGATTGAATGGGATATCAAACCGGCTTCTTCCGGTTGCCTGTGCTTGCGAGGAAAGATAGGACAGTAGTTTTTCTCTGGTGCTGTGCTTGGTCAAATGCTCGATTTTTCTGGTCAGCAGAATATTTCTTTCCGCCAGAACGCCGAGCAGGTTTTTAATTAATGACGTATGAAAGATACAGGTAGTGGAACAGGTCTTGATAATTCTTCGGCAGTTTATCAGCATTACCGCCGTCTTTTCGTCGGCAATGGCGGAGACCGGTAGCAGTTCGTTTCCCGCGCAGGAAAAAGCCTCCGCAAACAGGTTGCCGGGGCCAAGGCGCATTAAAATCGAGCGGTTGCCCCAGAAGTCCTCATGTAAAACAGTCACACTGCCCGATAAAACGATACCGACTGAAACAGCGGGCTGTCCCGCCAAAAAAATAAACTCATTTTTCGTAAAGCTCTTTTCCGAAGCGTCAAGGCAGCTAAACAGAGATTCCAGCTGTTCGGCAGAGATATCGGCAAACAGCGGGCAGCGTTCAAGTACAGAGAGATACCTAATCATCATGCGCTCCTTGTATAAGCAAAATTGGATTCTATACGGGAGAAAAAACTAAAATAACTTCAAAAGCGTTGGAAATACAACAGATTGTATGCGGCAAGTATATTACGATATTGTCAGAAAGTCAATAAAACAAAATACGGCGCTCCGCTGCCGCAAAGGCGGAAACCGCAGGCTTGGACAGGTGATCCGGGTTTTTGCGGTAAGGAGAAGATTATGGCAGAGATGTTTTGTTTTCAATGCGAGCAGACAGCAGCCGGAAAAGGCTGTACGAGAGGCGGCGTCTGCGGGAAAAAGGCCGATACCGCGCATTTTCAGGACGAACTTACCGGCGCTTTGATTGCTCTCGCGCGGGCTGCCGACGGGACCGAGCCGACAGAGTCAACGCATAAGGCTATGCTTGAAGGTATGTTCACCACAATCACCAACGTAAACTTTGACTCAGAGAAGGTTCAAGAGAAGATAGAAGCGGTGCGCGAAGAGATAACAAAGCTCGTGCCGCAGTGTTCAAGTTGCTCTTCTGCATGCGGACGTAACGACGAATACGATATGAAGCTGCTCTGGGAAGCAAACGAGGACATCCGGTCCCTGAAATCACTTATTTTATTCGGGCTGCGCGGCATGGCAGCCTATGCCTATCATGCCTTGGTGCTCGGGTACACAGATAAAGAGGTCATGGACTTTTTCTATAAAGGCCTGTTTGCCGTCGGAGAGGATCTGAGCATGGATCAGTTGCTGCCGCTGGTGCTGGAAACCGGTAAAGTCAACCTGAAATGCATGGAGCTCCTCGACAGAGCCAACACTGAAACATACGGAACACCTGAACCGACGAAAGTTTCGATGCTGATCGAAAAAGGACCGTTTATCGTCATTACCGGCCACGACCTGAAGGACCTGGAGCTGCTGTTAAAACAAACCGAGGGAAAGGGAATCAACATCTACACACACGGTGAGATGCTGCCCGCACACGCATATCCGAAGCTGAAGGCGTATGCGCACCTCAAGGGTAATTTCGGTACCGCCTGGCAGAATCAACAAAAAGAGTTCGCCAATATTCCGGGTGCCGTTTTGTTCACGACCAACTGCATCATGCCTGTAAAGGACAGCTATAAGGATCGCGTATTCACGACCGAGGTGGTGGAATATCCGGATGCCGTACATATCGGCGAAGACAAGGATTTTACACCTGTGATCGAAAAAGCACTTAAACTCGGCGGTTACAAAGAAGACATGCAGATGAAAGGCGTAAACGGCGGCACGGAAACCATGACGGGCTTTGGGCACGGCGCGGTTCTGTCGGTCGCGGATAAAATTATCGACGCGGTAAAGGCCGGAGCGATCAGGCACTTTTTCCTGGTCGGCGGCTGTGACGGCGCGAAAACGGGCCGCAGCTACTATACCGAGTTTGTCGAAAAAACCCCGAAGGATACCGTTATCCTGACGTTGGCCTGCGGAAAGTACCGCTTCAACGATTTGAATATTGGAGAAATCGGCGGTTTCCCGCGGATCATGGACATGGGCCAGTGCAACGACGCCTACAGTGCGATAATGGTCGCATCCGCTTTGGCCGAAGCATTTAACTGCGGCGTCAATGATCTTCCACTGACTTTGGTACTCTCCTGGTACGAGCAAAAAGCCGTCTGTATTCTGCTTTCGCTGCTTGCTCTTGGCATAAAAAACATCTATCTCGGACCGACGCTGCCGGCCTTCATATCCCCGAATGTGCTGAACGTACTGGTCGAAAACTATGCCATATCTCCTGTATCCACACCGGACGAAGACCTGAAAAAAATCCTCGGCTAAAAAACTGCAGATAACCTCCCGAAAACGAAGAAGGAATGCCTCGAAAGGGCATTCCTTCTTCGTTTTCGGGAAACGCGTTTATCCGTTGTGCAAAAAGAACGGCCCTCAGCTCAAACCGGGAGCTCTCGCGGTAACCAACAAAAAAGCGCAGCCGCTGTGCAAATGTGACATTTTTCACATACTGTACAACCTATAATAACGTTAACCGCCGAAGCCCGGTCAAAACATAAGCTGAGGCATGGACAGCGCGAAAAGCTCGCATCTCTGACCCGGATAACCTTACATAGGCCGCCGGGCAAAAGACAGAAGAAAAGATCACTGCCGATCAACATATTATGTTTTTTATTTGAGTATTGTCTGATCAGCGGCGGTTGAGACTTCCCGATGCGGGCTTTTCGGACGGCCTTATCCGGAGGGCAAAACAGATGAAAAAACTTGAAAAAGCCGTGGCTATGATTTTATCGGTTTTGGTCATCGTCACCGGCAGCGCGGGGCTGACGAACCGAAGCGACGGACAATCGACGCCGGTAAGGCAAATCATTTCCGGAGCGCACAGCGTCGGGCAAAGAGACAATTTAACGGCAGATACACACAATTCAACAGAACACGAGAGGAAGGACGAAGAATTCGACGATTTGCGGTCCACTGTTCCCGAAGCGCCGTTCGAGGCGATCAGCCGCAGAGATTTTGTTTTTTATCTGACAGGCAGAGCCGACAGCGGTGAAAACAGCGGGAACTACCTTACACGGGAAGAAGCAGCATATATTTTATTCGCTGTGCTTATGAATGAGGGGTATGAGAAATCTGATGGAGCCGGAAATCTTTCGATATTTCCTGACGGAATCGATACGTCGCCGCAGTACGCACAGGCTGTATCCGAACTATATACGCTTGCCGTTTTGCAGCCGTCAGGCAGTTTGCTAAAGCCGAAGGATTTGATCTCCCGCCTTGATGCCGTCGAAATGATCATGCGCGCGAAACAAGCCTGCGGAGATTTAAGCGGCCGCTTCATGCTCTGCCGGTTGCTTGAAATCACCGTTTCGGACGTAGAGGTGTTGGAAAACATGCTCTCCTGCGTAATCGGTGCGATACTCAACCATAAGGCATACGGGTTTAGCGATGAACCCGATATCCGTTTTTCATCACTTGCGCTTTATAATGCGATATGCCGGGGCTTTATACCCGAAAGCCTTTGCATGCTGAAGTCCGAGACAGCCGTTATGATAACGCAGGCCGATATGCAAAGCCTGTATTCCGGCATGTTTGCCGAAGGCTCCTTTACGGCGTTCGATCCCGTGGCGGCAGACGACAACGTTACAGTGCTGGGAGACAACATCATCTTTATACCGGAAAAAAAACAGGACATAACCGTATCGGCCGGAACGGCTGTCCGGGAGCCGGACGGCTCTGTCGCCGTTTGCTGTACGGTTTATGTCCTGTCAGCGTATTTATGCACCGCTAAGGTTGTTTTGAAAAAAACGGGAGGTTGGGCCGGAGGCCATAGCGTTAAATCGGTTACGCTGTCAATGGGCTGACTGTGGTAAGCTATCCCGCTATTGCTTTATCATCAGCCCCAGCTCGTCAAGCTGAGAAACGTCTACGATGTCGGGACAATTGGTCATCGGCTCGGAGGCGTTTTGCACTTTCGGAAAGGCGACGACCTCACGCAGGCTCTCGCATTCCAAAAGCTGCATGACCAGGCGGTCAAGTCCGATGCCCATTCCTCCGTGGGGCGGAGGCCCGTATTTGAAAGCTTCCAGCAGGTAACCGAACTTGCGCGCCGCTTCCTCCTCGCTTAACCCCAACAGCTTAAATATTCTGCTTTGCAGCTCGGGATCCGTTATTCGGATTGAACCGCTGGACAGCTCGACGCCGTTGAGTACCAGGTCGTAGGCTTTTGCGCGTACCTTGGCCTTATCGGTTTCCAGATAGTCAAGGCATTCGTCCATTGGAGCGGTAAACGGATGGTGCATCGCATTATATGTTTTAGTTTCCTTATCATATTCAAAAAACGGAAACTCCACGATCCAAAGAAGATTGTAGATGCCTTTTGGGACGAGGTCCAGCTTATGTGAAAGCTCGATGCGCAGGCTGCCCAGCTGTGAAAGAACGCTTCCATCGTCTGCGTCCGATATGATTAAGATGACATCGCCTTCATGTGCGCCTGCCCGGGAGATAATCGCATCCGTTTCCTCCTGCGTCATGTACTTTTTAAAGCTTGATGTGATATCTTCACCGGTTATTTTGATCCAGGCGATGCCCTTGCCGCCGATGCCTTTAATATAATCGATCAGCTTGTCGATTTCCTTTCTCGTCAGCGCCGAAGCCGCGTTTTTTGCGCAGATTCCCCTGACGCTTCCACCCTCGTCGAGTGCGGTGCGAAATACGCCGAATGCGCTTTGCCCGGTAAGATCGCTGAGATCGAAAATCTCCATACCGTATCGTGTATCGGGTTTGTCGGAACCAAACCGCTCCATCGCTTCCTTGTAGCTCATCCGCGGGAGGGGCAACGTGATTTCTTTCCCCATGATTTCTCCGAACAGGCGGGCCATATAACCTTCCACAATATCAAGAACATCATCCATATCCACAAATGACATCTCAAGGTCTATCTGTGTAAACTCGGGCTGCCGGTCGGCCCGAAGGTCCTCGTCGCGAAAACAACGGGCAATCTGCATATACCGATCAAAGCCTGCCACCATTGACAACTGCTTATATAACTGCGGGGACTGGGGAAGGGCGTAGAACTTACCTTTTTGGATTCTGCTTGGTACAAGGTAATCACGCGCACCCTCGGGAGTTGATTTGATCATAATTGGCGTTTCGATTTCGATAAAGCCGTTTTCATCAAAATAATCGCGCGTCAGCTTCGTGATTTTGTGCCGAAGCATGATGTTCGCCTGCAGGTTCGGCCGCCTCAGGTCAAGATAACGGTGTTTAAGACGTATCAACTCGTTGGTCGTGCAATTTTCGGTAATTTCAAAAGGGGGTGTGTCTGAAACGGCGAGTATCCGCAGTTCAGAAACCTCAATCTCAATATCTCCGGTCGGAATGTCCTTGTTCTTCGATACCCTTTCACGTACCCGGCCTTTGGCGGCAAGGACGTATTCCGGCTTTGCCAAAACAGCCTTTTCAAAAACATCCTTCGGTGTATTCTCATCAAAGGCCAGTTGAATGATGCCTGTTCTGTCGCGCAGATCAATGAAAACAAGACTGCCCATATCCCTGACGCGCTGAACCCAGCCGCAGAGCGAAAGCTCCTTGTGTCTGTCTTTTAAACGCGGCTCAGCGCAATAACATGACCGCTTAAAATCCTTCATGTTTTCCATACCGTTTATTCCAGTCCTCTCTATGTGCAGATCATATTCGGGCAATAATCACCCCTATATGATTATTTTCCTTAGTGTAATTTTAACAATGCTTTTATCGCCCCGGCATCGAGTGTGCCGGTATGTTTTTCGCCTGTGGCCATGTCCTTGACTTTGATGCTGTTAGATATAAGCTCATCCTCACCGATGACAATCGTATACCGAGCGCCTATTTTATCGGCATACTTCATTTGCGCCTTTAAGCTGCGTCCGGTGATATCCCGTTCCGCAAATACGCCGAGCTTCCGGAGGTCGTAGACCAAAGTCTGCACTGTTTTGTCGGCGTTTTCATTCTGAGAAGCAACAAAAACCGAGGCGGTTTCAGGTTTCGGGATTTCGATTTGCTCCGCCTCCATAACCAGAAGCATGCGTTCGATGCCGCTTCCGAATCCGAGGCCGGGTGTGGGCTGCCCGCCCAGTGCCGATACGAACCCGTCGTACCTTCCGCCTCCGATAACGGTATCCTGTGCGCCCAGCCGGTTCGAAATAAATTCAAATACGGTTTTTGTATAATAGTCCAAGCCTCTGACAATCCGAGGATTGATAACATAATCAATGTTCATCGCGTCAAGATATTCTTTGACCTTCGTGAAGTGGCTTCCGCAATCCCCGCACAAAAAGTCAAGGCCGGAAGGCGCGTCTTTAGCTAAGGCCTTGCAGATGTCGCTCTTACAGTCCAAAATTCTCGACGGATTTCGCTCCAACCTGTCTAAACAGGTTTCGCACAGCTTATCCGCGCGGTCTTTAAAGTGCGCCCGGAGCGCGCTATGATAATCCGGTCTGCATTCGGGACACCCGATCGAGTTGATTTCCAGCCTCACATCGTTTATGCCGAGACGGGCAAGGTATTCCCGCGCAAGCGAGATGATCTCGCTGTCGGCTTCCGGACCTGCGGCTCCGAAACATTCCACGCCGAACTGATGGTGCTCCCTGTACCGTCCGGCTTGCGGTTTTTCGTACCGAAAAATCGAAGTTATATAATATGCTTTTACAGGCAGACCGGAAGCGTACAGCGAATTTTCGATATAGCTGCGCACAACGGAGGCCGTACCCTCGGGCCTCAATGTAATCGAGCGGTTTCCCTTATCAAGAAAGGTGTACATTTCTTTTGAAACGACATCGGTGGTATCTCCGATTCCGCGCACAAAAAGCTCGGTATGTTCAAAAGTCGGAAAACGTATCTCGCGAAAACCATAATCCTGCGCCGTTTTACGGGCAACGCCTTCAATGTGGTGCCATTTATGCATCTCGTCCGGTGTAATATCCTTTGTTCCTCTCGGCGCACTGTATTTAGCCATGCTTCTTCTCCCATTATTATATGATGAAACGGCGGCAACAGCCGCCGTTCGCGTAAACGCCGGTTTCGGCTTATTTCTTTGGGTTGACAATATCGCGCCATGCCAGATCACCGCGCTGCAGCCCGCGGACAAGCACCTCCGCCGTGGCGACATTTGAGGCAAACGGAATGGAGTACTGGTCGCATAGCCTCGCAATCTGGTTGATTTCGTCGGAATACTCAGGATGGGCGGGATCGCAGAAGAATAAAACAAGATCAATTTCATTATATGCGATCCGAGCGCCGATCTGCTGGCTGCCGCCCTGACTGCGGGAAAGATACAGCGTTACCGGAAGGCCTGTCGCTTCTGTAACCAGACGGCCTGTCGTATTGGTCGCGCAAATCGAATGGCCTGAAAATATACCGCAATAGGCGATACAAAACTGAACCATCAGTTCCTTTTTGTTGTCATGAGCCAAAAGAGCAATGTTCATATTAACCCCCATTCCGCCGCGAAGCGGCGGCACAAATAGCTGCGTGAAAAGCTTGTCTTGAAAATAACCTCTTACCGGCTGTTATTCGGGCCTATACGTAATTCCTTATTCGTCTTATCGCAACTTTTTTGCCCACAAGCCTTTGTGCTGTACGCATATATGCCTTAGCAGCGCCCCTGTCTTCATACAGAAGAAGGGGAATACCAGAATTAGCTGCCAGAATAACTGCCTTATCCTCCGGAATAATGCCGATGAGCTGCGCACCGGTAGCGTCTACCGCATCATCGATTGTCGATTTCATGCGTGAAAGGAGGGAGGGTCGTACGCGATTGACAATCAGGCGGATATCTTTTATGCCCATTGCGGTAAGCTCGATTACAATACGGGACGCATCTCTGTAGCTTGTACAGTCGGTAGTCGCAACCACAAGCGCATTGTCTGCCCCACAGGCGGCAAGCTTAAAACCGCTCCCGATTCCGGCAGGAGAATCGATGATCAGATAATCATACTCGTTTTTGATCTGCCCGACAAGGTCTTGCATTGCCTCAGAGTCAACCGATTCGGGGGCGATTGAAACCGGTGCGGTCAGGAAAAAAAGATTGCCGATCTTCGGATGAGAAACGACAGATTCGGACAGCTTTGCCCTTCCGTTCAGAACATCGCAAAAATCCATGATTGCCGTATCGGAAAGCCCAAGGCAGAGGTCAAGATTCTTCAAACCCATATCCGCATCCAGGCACAGTGTTTTGTATCCCATTAAGGCTAAACAGCCCGACAAGGCTGCCGCTGTTGTGGTTTTTCCCGTTCCGCCTTTTCCCGATGTGATTACATACGCTTTTCCCATTCCTACATGCCTTTCGACTTATATACAGCATCATATACAAAATAGATGAATATTTCAATACTGTTTTTATGTTTGTGCATTAAATTGTCAAAACTTCCTCCGTGCGGCTGTCTGATGTCAGACGTTTCTTATCGGTTCATGGCAAAAGCTGATTCTCGGCTGCCTGATTATTGCCCGCGTTTTTTGAAGAGAAATAATAGTCAAAAACACTTTTGGCAATCTGCGTCACGGCAGAACCGGCTCCTCCGCTCTCAACAACAACCGCGACAGCGATCTGCGGGTCATCGTAGGGGGCGTAGGCGATGAAAATCGCATTGTTTTCCACATCATCGCCGAGCTGAACGGTGCCTGTTTTCGATGCAACTTCAACAGCGTAAGAGCTGAAGGCCGATGATGAGGTTCCGTACTTGGAAACATTCAGCATACCTAGTTTAATAGCGGAAAAATACTCGGGCTCCGCCTGAACGGTACTGAGGAGTTCGGGAGCATAGGTATAAACCGTTTCGGAACTGTCATGCGACATGATGGATCTTAAAAAGTGCGCCGAATACCGTTTGCCGTCGTTTGCGATTGTCGCGCAGTAGGAAGCGATCTGCATTGGGGTAAAAAGGTTATAGGATTGTCCGATTGCGGCTTGCAGTGTATTGCCGCCGTACCAGCTTTCATGAAAGTTTTCTTCTTTGTATTCCCTCGTTGCAAGCGTTCCCAAATACTCATCAAGTTCGATGCCGGTGCTTTGCCCAAGGCCGAATTGAGAAGCGTATTTAGAGATATTGTCTATACCCGTTCTATCGCCGATAAAATAAAAGAAATAGTTGCAGGAAACCTCCAGTGCCTTTATAACATTTATCGTACCGTGAGAACCCGGAAAAATCCAACAGCGGGGATGTTCACCTTTGTATTCGGTATAAATGCCGTCGTCGTGAATCTTTGTTTCTGTTGTTATAATTTTCTCATTCAGAGCCGCAATTGCGGTGACCATTTTAAACGTTGAACCGGGTGAATACGTACCCTGGATTGCCCTGTTGAACAGGGGATCCATCGGATTTAACAGAAGATCCGAATAGTCTTTTGAAAAGGATGCAAGCTGGTATGTTGGATATGAAGCGGACGCGAGGACGTCCCAGTTATTAATATCCAAAACAACAACCGCGCCCCCTTTAGCAAGCTCTTGATTTTCCTGTCTTCCGGCGTTTATCGAATCAATTGTGCTTTTCAGAGCGTCTTCCGCGACCTGCTGGCATTCAATGTCGAGCGTTAAAACAACATTGTTTCCCGGCTTCGGATCTTTGGTATACAATACATTTGTAACAATGCCGTTTGAATTCGTTGTCGTCGCGCGTTCGCCGTCCACACCGCGGAGATACGGCTCAAATACGGCTTCCAGACCATCTTTACCGACCAATGCGTTAATCGGATAACCAAGGGCTTTATAATGCTCATATTCATCTTTGTATATCGGCCCGATTCTGCCCAGTATATGAGCGGCATAATCGGTATGGTATTCCCTGACCGGTACGGCAGCGATTGAAACGCCGGGGTATTTTCCCTCTTCGATAACAGAAATGAAATCGATGCTGATATCAGATGCAAAATAATAAGGTTGAAGATTAAAAAGCTCCTGGAGTTCCAGCTCATAACGTATACCGGCAGCGATCCTTAAATCCTCGTCAGAGAATATGTCGGGTATCGCGTAGTGCTGCTTGAAGTATGCCATCAACTCCTCTGCGGTAATACCGGGATCGAGCTTGAAATGTGCAATATAATCATTAAGGAGATTTGCTTGCGACGATGTCATTTCCGGTGAAAAGGTGAATGGAAAAGTAAAGCTAATAGGAGCTGTGTCCATATAGCCGATGCCAAGGTCCTCGGCGTGCCGTACAAGGTTGAGCAGAATCCCGTTTGGGTCTTCTGATTGTACGAGATCTGAACGGTTGATCTCAACATTGTAGCTGATCCGGTTGGAAACGAGCAGACGGCCGTATCGATCTAAAATGCTGCCCCTGGAAGCGGCGACCGTTTCATTTGTAATAATGCTGTTTTGAGATTCCTCGAAATAAGCTGCGCCGTTTAAAATCTGAAGGTCATACAGTGCTATCAGGCAAGCGGCAGATAGAAATATCGGAATGACAATCATAAACGCAATGCGAAAAGGCTTGAGTATTTTTTGCATAGCCTGTTCCTTTCCTCTAAGCCCGGGTTCTGCGGGTAACCCTGCGGACAGGATAATATACGGGAATGATAAAGATGGCAGAATAAAGAGTCTGATACAGCGCAACTTTGCTCAAAAGCATAAAGTCGACCTTGTAAAAGACCAGATACTTAAACATCTGTAAAAGCGCAATTAGTATCAAAGAAATGACGGACAGAACAAAAAATGACGGAAAGCCGCGCGCAATAATGAACTCGGAAAAAAAGCCGGTAAAAAAGCCTATGACAGTGAGTGTCACAGTGAACAAAAGAAACGAGTCCGCCATTGATATGTCACAGAGCACGCCCGCTGCGATACCCCATATTCCACCCCAAAGTCCTTCTTCGAACAGCCCGATTCCGACAACAGCCAGCGGCAAAAGCATCGGATATACACCAAACAACCGCAATCGCGTAAACACGGAAGTCTGGAGTATGTACAGCACAAGGAGAAGAATAATATGCAGCAACACTCTTTTAATTTTGTGTCTTGTATATGTCATCGGTTATTCCTCTGAAAGCTTATATTCCTTTATCACAAAAACCTGGGTGAGCTTCGAAAGCTCGGCTGCGGGAGAAATGATGCCGTACCAATTCAGGCCGGATTCTTCCTTCTGTGTTGAAACAATTGTACCGATTACCAGATCCTGCGGGAAAACCTCGCCTTTTCCGGAGGTCAATACGGTGTCTCCGTTAATCAGATCTGAACCCGATGGCAGAAACGAAAGCTTCAACCGGTTTTCGCCCATCAGTGTGAATTCGCCGCTCGCAACACCGGAGATACCTGTTCTGTCAATCAGCGCTCCGATGCTTGTTTCCGCGTCGACGACCGTACGCACGACAGAAGTCGTAGCGCCAACCTCGATTATCTGACCGACGAGAGCTTCCGATTCGGTGATAACACTATCGTATAGTTCAACGCCCGAGCTTGAACCTTTATTTATGACAAATGTAGAAGACCAGTTGGAGGAATTCCAGGAAATGACCAAAGCGTCTTCAAATACCAGATGCGGCCTTTTGACCTGAAGGTTTACCAATTCCCGCAGACGGTCGTTTTCATCGTTTGAAATTTTCGCCTGTCGAACTGCTTTTTCCATATCAGCAATTTTGGCTTTTAATTCCTCGTTCTCGGCCTTGAGCTTGTCGAAACCGTACATATAATCGTAAACGCCCTCCAGATAATCGGCGACACTGCTTAAACCGGATTCAAAAGGCGATGTGACCGTCCGGAAGATATTCGCAAAAAGATTCGACCTGCCAGCCGAGAGAAAGGTTGACATGAGTATAACAATCAATACGGCAGCCAAAGCGACTGCAACCTTGATACCCTTGTTCTTAAAAAAATCCTTCATAATCGATCCTTTTATAATTAAAACAGGGAAAAACCCATTTCACTCAGCATTGAACCGAGCAAACAAAGCGGCAATCCGACGACATTGAAAAAGTCTCCCTCTATGCGCCTGATGAAAAGGGAAGCCAATCCCTGCGCACCATATGCACCTGCTTTGTCCACCGGTTCACCCGAAGCAATATATGCGCATATCTCTGCTTCGGTGAGTTGCTTGAATGTTACAAAAGTCGTTTCGTATCGGCACAACTGCCGCCCGTTATGGATGAGCGCAATACCCGTGCAAACCATGTGGGTTCTTTGCGACAGCATATTGAGCATCCGTGCTGCGTCAGAAGCATCCACGGGTTTCCCTAAAATGTGGTTGTCAAGGGATACCAAAGTATCCGCAGCCAGAATAATATCCCGATTGCCGACCTTTTCGGCGACTGAAACAGCCTTTGATAAGGCAATCTGAGCTGCCGCTTCGCCGACGGGAAGCGTGGGAAAATATTCTTCTTTTATATCTGCGGGTATGATTTCCAAACAACCGATACTAAACATGTTAAGAAGCTCGCGCCTTCTGGGTGACCGGGATGCGAGAATCAGTCGTTTTATCATTTCTTTGTCCATTCATTCGATTGATACGGTCTATGTATAAAGAGTTCTTCAATAGTAAAGGCCTCTAGTCCGGGAGACAGGCTCATAGCTGGCCGATTTATAGTATCTTTGCGCTACCTGTACACACTCTCTGGCATTTTCTGTCGTAAACATCAACCTTACTGCCCAAAGACCGAGTCGGTTGATATCCTTCTGCTTATCGGCAAGATATATCTTTTTCGAACTGTAGACCGTGTTGCGGCATCTCCAGGTTTTTGCTATGGGATAGACGGAGCCGCGCTTGTCCCTGATACCGGATGTATTGTCGCAGCTGCAGACGCCGGTAGCGCTTTTGACGATGCAATTCTCTGTAACCATCATCGGAATTCGTCCATAGACGATCATTTCTGTGTCAATACACTTCGACAGCTCACGTATCTCCGAGATTTTGAGTTCAAATGAGGCTGTAGCCGATTCCAAACCCATTTCCTTCAAGGCTTTCAATGTCTGGGCGTTTGTCGCATTCAAGCCGTAGTTCCCTCTGATACGGAAACCGAGTTTCTTTGCCGTTTCGATATGGCCGATACTGTTGACAAGGACCTCCTCAACATGGATATCCTTTAGTTTTTTCAGATTATCGGAAACACTCTGCTCCTCATCGTCATGAATGATTGGAGGAAGGACAGCACATATAATGGTTTTTCCGTTTTCCCAGAACGATGTTATTCTGGCAGGGGCCACAGTCAGTTCCTCCAGCGGTACATAGATTATCTGGGGTTTTATACCGGCAAGCTCAGGTGAAAGCTGATCTGACCGCATAACGGAAACCGTTAATTCGGGCTCTTTTTCACGGTTTATATACTTTAGACCGGGATGGAACGTTTCTTTTCTTTGCGCGGGGATCGCACGCCGGGTCAGGCTCAATTCGTGTAAAAGCTCATTGCGCATTTTACTGATTTCTGCGGTAGCCATATAGAGACCCTTGTCAACAAGGCTCTTTACGCCGGTGCAGTAATAAGGCGTGCCTGTGGTCTTATACAGCTGTGTTTGCAGCGAAACCGATGAAAGCTCTCTGTCTCCGCGCTCATCCGGTACCGGACCGGATATTTTTATCGTATTGTTTCTGTCGTCCTGTACGGCAATTTTAGCCGGTTGTCCTTTTTGGATCAGACCGTAAAAGTTTACCGGAACGCGCTGTCTTTCCTCGCCCATGTAAAAGGCTTTAACCGATTCCAGTACAGTAGAATGCTTCTTGCTTTCATACCTCGTTTTACCGAACATATGGGCGCCCTTATTTCCGGTAAAGTATCCGTCGGTAAATCCGGGAGTCGGAAAGGATTCAACCAGAAGCTTCATGTCATGATCGTTGGGCGGCTTTTTGTTTTTGATTGAACGGCTGAATATATCCGTAACCATAGCGATGTACTCGGGGCGTCTGGATGAAGCTTCGATTTGTACGCCGCGGACGCCGCATTTATCAAGCTCGGATAGATGCATACCCAGCGAAAGCTCCTTGAGATTCAGCGGGTTGGAATCTGCTTTTGCACCCAAGCCAAAGCTTGCCTTGCAGGGATAATCGCAGAACATAAGATTGCAGCTCCTGTGACCGGTAAATGCACTCATATAACACTGTCCGGAATAGGATATGCACAAAGGCCCGTGACAATATACTTCAATATCAATGGGGGAACGAATACATATACTAAGAATTTCGTCCCGCTTCATTTCCTTTGGCAAAATAACTCTGGAAGCGCCAAAAGAAGCAGCATGCAAAATACCCTTTAGGTTATGTATACCCATTTTGACGCCTGCGTAAAATGAGAAGTCGGGAAAAACGGATTTAAGCGTTTTCAACAGACCGATGTCATTGACAATGATGGCATCAGCGCCATGTAAAACAGCACTGTCCGCCAGCTTTATTGCATCCTCGAGCATATCGTCGGTGATTAAAGTATCAATCGCTATGTAAGTTTTAACGCCGCGGATGCGGCAGTACTCCGCTGCGGCAGAAAATTCGTTATCACGGAAAAAGCCGAAGCTCTTTGCGGAATAGAATGCTTCAAAACCGAGTATAACGGCGTCGGCGCCGTTCTGAACAGCAGCTCTGACAGCCTCCGGAGACCCGGCCGGAGCTGAAAGTTCCAACATTTCATACCGCCCTTTCCCAAGTTTATTGTATGGTGAAATGCCGTGAGAAATGTAAGGATAAACCGGCATATTACAATAAAAAAGCAAATTTACAGAGATTCCTGCGAATATTTAGTATATCACATTAATAATGGATTTGAAACAATCTATTTTTCAATCCTGATATTTTTTCGGTTTCTGTCCTGTGCGCGTTGCGGCAAGTAGGTTTATTTGCTATACTGTCCATGATTGCAGCCGGTAAAAAGAAACGGTTGTTTTAACAAACGGAAATCAATAGGCCTTGTTGTCTTGATTCATGAATAAATCCTACCGTAGCTGCAAAGCATCACAAAGGAGACGAAAGATTTTGAAAGAGAAAAAATATGTTTTGCCTCCGCCCGAATCTATAACGATTAGCGGTGAAACGGCGGACAAGCTGATCAAAAGCGCGAATCCGGCTGCCGCACTTCTTTATTTATACATATTAAAAAACGGCGGAGAATTATCATTGGGCGAAGCCGGTGCAAAGCTCAAGCTTGGAGACGCTGTTTATTCAGCGCTGTCGGAACTGAAAAACCTGGGATTGGTCGCCAGTGAGCCGATTGAGATAACCGAAAGAGAGGATGTTCCGCCGGAGTATACGGCGGAGGACATAGAAATGTCGGTAAACAGCGGTTCTGCCTTCGGCCCGCTGGTCAAGGAAATTCAACATAGGCTCGGAAAGGTGTTATCCGGAGGCGATTTGATTATTTTCTTCGGTATCTATGACTATCTGGGTATGCCGGCTGAGGTGATCGCCCTTTTGGTCAGTTACTGTACGGAGCAATATGCCAATAAGCATGGAGCAGGCAGAAAACCCAGTGCGCGCATGATTGAAAAAGAAGCCTATACTTGGGTCAGAAAAGAAATTTTTACCCTTGATGCAGCCGAAGAATACATCAGAAAACAAAATGAAATGGACTCGCGCAGCAATGAGGTGAAGTCTATGCTCCGAATCAAAAACCGCGGGCTGTCTCCGACAGAAGAAAAGTATATCTTTTCCTGGCTCGAGATGGGGTTTGAACCGGAAGCGCTTGCGATTGCATATGACCGTACTGTCGTTAACACCGGAGAGCTTTCTTGGGCTTATATGAACTCAATTATAAAAAATTGGCATAATAAAGGCTTGCGCTCGCCGGCCGATATTCTGGCGGGAGACGTTAAATCAAATAAGAACCGGAAAATTATCATAAAAGAAGAGAAAAAAGATGAAAAAAAGGAAATGGAGCAAATTTCACGGTTTCTTGAAAAGATGAAGCAGAGCTGATATGTGCGCGGAGGGATTGTACTATGTCGCTGGACGGAAAAATACTGGGAAGAGCGATCGAACGGCTGTCAAAACGCAACAAAAAACATGCAGCGGATATGTTAAGGCTTCGCGAAGAGGTTTATCGGAAAATACCGCGTATCGCACAAATAGACGCAAAGCTATCACTGGCTTTGGTAGATGCGGCCTCAGCTGCGCTGGACGGCGGAGCCGACCCCGAAGAGGCCGTACGAAAAGTCGGCATTCAAAATCTGGCGCTTCAGGCCGAAAGGGCGGAACTGATGGTCGAAGCGGGATATTCAATAGATTGCATTGATGAAAAACCATTATGCGATATATGCAGTGATCGCGGGTATATCGGCTCAAAGCCATGCGAGTGCCTGATGAGGCTCTACAAAGAAGAACAGCGCAAGGAACTGTCCGCTACCTTAAAACTCGGTGTCGAGACTTTTGATGCATTCAATCTGGCGTATTACAGCAATATTCCCGAACCCGACAGCAAGATATCGGCAAGGGAAAGAATGGAGAATATCTATGAAGCATGTCTGCAATATGCGTTAAAATTCAACAAAAACAGTCCAAATCTGTTTTTCACGGGGAACCCCGGCTTGGGAAAAACGTTTTTATCGACATGCATTGCAAAAGAGGTTTCCGAAAAAGAATTCTCTGTTGTATATGATACAGCATCATCTGTTTTCATTAAGCTTGAGGAGAGCAAGTTTTCGAAAAGTCAGGATCTTGAAGAACTGCATGGAGAAATTATCAGATATTACCAATGCGACCTTTTAATACTGGACGATCTCGGAACGGAGATGACAACCGCGTTTACAGTAAGCGCTTTATATGATTTAATCAATACAAGGCTTACGTCGGGAAAACAGACCATAATAAGCTCGAATCTCAGCATAAGAGATATTAGGCGGAGGTATTCCGCGCAGATTGCGTCAAGGTTGGAAGGAGAATACATGAATCTGGTGTTTGACGGAAAGGACATCAGACTGATAAAGAACAAAATGTAGTATGGATAGATATTATTTTTCGTGAAAATACCCGAAGAAAAGTAATTGACTTTCATTATTTTTTGATATACCATATTTTCAATAAGGGGTGCTGGAAGCGTTTCCGGCTGAGATGGGGCAAATTGCAGCCCCGGACCCGTGAACCTGATCCGGATAATGCCGGCGTAGGAAGCAAAAGAAGAACTTCAAACGCCGTGCTGCATCATCCTGCAGCGCGGATTTTCTTTGCTCCGTTCAGGATAATTTTCTACAGGAGGAGAGAAAATGAAAAACCGAGAGAAGATAATAACACTGTGCGAGGGTGCCATATGCGTAGCGCTTGCATTGGTGCTCAGTTACATTGAGCTTAGTTTTCTTCCGAACGGCGGATCCGTTGAGCTGGTCATGATCCCGATCATCATCTTTGCCGTGTATCGCGCAGGCGCAATTTGGGGCGTTGCAGCCGGAGTCATTACCGGTACACTCAAGTTTTTTCTGGCCAATGGTTTTGCGATTACGTGGACATCTATCATCATGGATTATTCTTTAGCTTACGGTGTTGTGGGGTTGGCCGGCTTATTTATAAACAAAAAAAACGGATATGTCTGGGGAACTCTGCTGGGTGGTTTCCTTCGTTTCGTGGTTCATTTTATCAGCGGAATTACCATATATGCCATCTCCGGACTCTCAGAGGTTTTATGGTGGTCCACCTCATCCGTTTGGATATTCTCGTTTATTTACAATATATCTTACATGAGTATCAATACTTTAATCGCCGTCATTATTTCTCCGCTGCTCGGTAAAGCGCTCGCAAGAGTTAGAAAATCAGGCTTGCGCATTTAAGCATAGTAAGTGGGATTATTACACATTTTTAAGGGCAATGACAGAAAAGCAGTTGACATAGCTCATTGATATAGGGTAAAATATTGCTTCGGTAGTTAATCACCGGCGAAGCAACATTTTTTGCTTTATATTTTTTCTGGCTTTTGTAGAAGACTGCGGCGTAAATACGCCGTTGAGTATATTTTCAGGAGGTGTCTTAATGCTTAGAACATTTCAGCCCAAAAAGCGCCAGCGTTCCAGAGAGCATGGGTTCCGTAAGAGAATGGCCACAAGAAGCGGCCGCAAGGTCCTTGCCCGCCGCAGAGCCAAGGGCCGCGCGAGACTTACTTGGTAAGGGCCGGTACAAATGTGAAATTTACAACAAGCCTAAAAAAGAATCACGAGTTTAAAAGAGTCTATACCAGAGGCAAAAGCGTGGCATCTTCTCACGTGGTGTTGTACTGTCTTAAAAACGGATATAATGCCAACAGACTTGGCATAACAGTAGGAAGCAAGGTCGGTAATGCCGTGATTCGAAATCGTGTTCGCCGCCGCTTGAAGGAGATTTACAGGATTAGCGAGGATATGTTTTCAAAAGGCTGGGATCTGGTGTTGGTTTCCAGGGTAAGGGCCGGAGAAGCCGATTTCAAAGAGATTAGATCCGATTTTCTACAGGTGGCTGCGAAGCTTGGCTTGGTTAAGCAGCCGGGACTGAAAAAAGAATGTTAAAAAAAGCATTGATGAATATCATCGGGTTTTACAGAAGATGCATTTCTCCGCTCAAGCAGCCGACATGCCGGTTTATTCCGACGTGCTCGGCTTATGCCTTAGAGGCATTAGAAAAACATGGTGCATTGAAGGGTACCTGGCTCACAGTTCGAAGGATACTGAAATGTCATCCTTTTCATAAGGGTGGCTATGATCCCGTGCCTTAACATGCCGCGTTTCGGTTCAAGTATTTCACGGAGGATTAGATGGATATAATTACAACCCCTTTTTCTTGGCTGCTGATGTTTTTGTACAAAATGGTCAGCAACTATGGTCTGGCGATTATCCTTTTTGCTCTTGTTGTCAAGGTTATTTTACTGCCATTCGGTATGAAAAGCAAAAAGAGCATGATGCGTTCGGCTCAGTTTACGCCAAGAATAAAAGAGCTGGAGAAAAAGTACGAGGGCAACAAGCAAAAATATAATGAGGAAGTTGCCAAGCTATATAGAGAAGAGAAGATCAAGCCGCTTGGCGGATGCTTGTGGACATTGATCCCGTTTCCGATATTGATCGCACTCTACAGCGTAATCAGGCAGCCTTTTACAAAAATGATGAGCCTCAGTGCCGACCAGTGGACAACCGTTAAAAACATCCTCACAGAGAAGCTTTCATTGGCTGTGGATGCCGGTAGGGGCGCATATGATCAGATATTTTACGCGCAGAAGCTGCATGAAAATTTCGAAGCAATCAGCACGGAACTGGCCACAAATCACCAGGATATTCTGAACAAAGTAAGCGATATTAATTTTTCTTTTTTGGGCTTGAATCTGGCAGAAAAACCGAACGCAACGTTTTTCTTGCATATCGATGACTGGTCGCCCGCTGTTGTATGGCCGGCTCTCGGTCTTTTTCTGATTCCGATCGTTTCGGCGGCATTGTCGTTTCTGGCCTCAAAGATCAGTCAAAAGGGAACAGGAACGGCACCTGAATCAGGAGGAATGAAGGGGATGCTCCTGCTTATGCCGATCATGTCGCTTTGGATCGGTTTTATTATGCCTGCCGGTCTGGGTATCTACTGGATAGCCAGCAGCGTGTTTTCTACAATACAGGATATGTGGCTGACAAAAAAGTACGGCAAGCAGCTTGCCGCTGAGAAGGCTGTAAAGGATGAAAAGAACAGACTTTTAGAGGAAGAACGCGAGAAAAAAAGACTTGAGACAGAGCGCCTTCGCTTAGAAAACGCAACGAATGCCAATCCCAACACAAGCAAAAGAAAGATTCAGAACCTGGAAAGAAAAAAAGACGAACAGAAGGCAGCGGAGTGGCAAGCCATTCATGGCAAGGCAAAAAAGAAACCGGAAAAGGAAAACACGTCACAGGTCGGAGACAGACTGTATGCCAGAGGCCGAAATTATAAGCCTGACCGCTTTGGCGTAAATACGTCAACCGGTGAGACGGACAGCAATGATATACTGGATGAAGCACCGGAAAACAAGGAAGCATTGCTTGAACCTCATGATATGGAAGCAAAGGACAGCTCTTTGGCGGATGAAATAAAGGATTCGGAAATTACCGACAGGTAAAAATTACCCAAAGGTAATTCTACCTTTGGGTAATTTGAGGATTTAAATCGGATTAAGGAGAGTGCCTTATGGTTAAATCTATTGAAGCAGTGGGAAAAACTGAAGAAGAGGCGATTTCTTCCGCGCTTTCCCAATTAGGCAAGGAAAGAGACGAGGTCTCCGTAGAGATTATTGAACGGTCGAGGTCGGGATTTTTGGGAATCGGTTCTTCACCGGCAAAAGTCAGAGTCAGCTATGAATACAAGGAATCGACTGTTGAGCTAACCGAGAAATTTCTGATAGGACTTTTGAAAAAAATGGGATCCGACGCTGTCCCCAAAGTGGAAATGGCTGAGAACGACCGCATCAATGTGGATCTGATCGGCGAAAAGCTAGGCATACTCATCGGGCGCCGTGGAGAGACTCTGGACGCTATCCAGCACATTACCAATTCCGTGGTTAACCGGGGGGGAGACTCGCGGGTTCATATCAGCATCGATGCCGAATCATACAGGAGCAAAAGAGAAGATTCCTTGCAGCGCCTCGCTGAGAAGGTTGCGGGCAAGGTGCTGAAATACAGAAAGAACATGACACTGGAACCGATGAATTCTTACGAACGTCATGTCATCCATACAGCTCTTCAGGAATATGAAGGTGTAACAACATTTTCAACCGGAGTAGAACCAAACCGCAGAATCGTTGTAGCTTACGGAAAGAACCGCCGCATTGTCGAGGAAAAATCGAGAAAAAAGACATGAGATAGTCTTTCAATAATTCATTACGGAAAAGTAAGGGGAGCGAAATGATGGTACTTGATAAGATTAAGGAAGTTCTGTCTGCGCAATTTGGCATCGAAAAAGACATGATTAACGAAAAAACGGATATCGCTGCTGATTTGGGTGCCGATTCACTGGACATTGTAGAGCTGATGATGAGCCTCGAAGAAGAGTTTGGTCTTTTGATAACGGATGATATGGCCAATGACATTAAAACAGTCGGAGATCTTACAAAATTCATTAGTGATTTATTGGAATAGCTAAACCGAACGAACAGAAAAAACAGGGGTTATTAAGTGTCTCCTCCGGGATACTTAATAACCCCTGTTTGCGCAGATTATAACAAAATTCAGTAAGATTCCTCTGCGCTATTGATTCCTAATTTATAGTTGCTTCTTTCTGAATATCAATACAGATAAGAACACAAAAAGCAATGAAAGCAGGCAGGATATCAAGATAGTACAGTAGAGCGAGGATACTGCTATGGAGTTCGATATAAGTCCTAAATTATCAGTTGCCAACGAAATTGGATTATACCTATGCGCCGCCGGTATGATATTCACGAGCATACAGACGACTGCTGCCGCGCCTGTGATAAGCAAGCATCCATAATTGCTTTTTGTTAAGGTTGCTGAAAGCAATAACACCACCAGCAAGAACACACCGAACAGCCATAGGCAAAAGGTGGAAAATATCAGATTTGCTGTTTCGCCCGCCGGGAAAAGATATACCGTGTAACCATAAGTCAGTGCGAAGCATAGCGCAATACTGATCGTCCAAACCAGAACCATACAGGTGTATTTTGAAAGGATGACCGCTGTTCGAGACAATCCTTTTGTCAGCATATTGATAAGCGTCCCCTTCGACAGCTCAGAGGACAAAACGCCACTGAATAGAATCACCATCACGATCAGTCCCATTTGTGTTGCGTTTTTGAAAAACTGCGTCCAAGCGTCGTAGGCGGTCGCCTCCGGCAATGTCATGATGTTGCCATCCGTCATAAGTTTTCTAAGTATTTCAGGCAGCAGTTTTGCCATGAGGGGATTTGTGATTCCGAAAACCGCGAAGACCATCAGCATAATGAGCAGCTTATAGGTTTTTGTGTATTCAAGAACCTCTTTTTTTAGAAAAGCTGAGTAGTTTCTCATTGCACCACCTCCATAAACAGACTTTCCAGAGTTGGTTCCATAACCGCGAACTTCAATGGAACAATCCGCTTTTGCGATAACACGCCCAGCAGAAAATGTCCGCCCATATCGTGATTGGTAAGAAGCGCCGTCACAGTGTTTCCATCGCGCGACAGACTTATTGACGGCTGTTTTAGCTCTTCCGTGTTCTCAAATAAGGACGCTTCCTCCGCACTACCGAATTCAAGGACCAACCCGTTATGCCTGTGCCGTTCCTTTATTTCTGAAAGCGTGCCGTGCAGCGCAAGTTTGCCTTTGTGCAATACCGCAATGCGGTCGCATACCCTTTCCACATCTGATAAGATATGAGTAGAAAACACAACGGTTGTCTTTCCTTTCACCGCAAGCAGGATGTCGAGTATTTCCTTTCTGCCGATTGGATCGAGGGCCGAGGTTGGTTCATCGCATATGAGAAGCTTTGGTTCGTTCAGCAACGCCTGTGCGATACCGAGACGCTGCTTCATCCCTCTGGAAAATCCGCTGATTTTCTTTTTTTCGTCTTTCAGCCCCACGAGAGAGAGTAGTTCCTCGCTCTTCGATTTGGTTTTTGCTTTTGTAAGGCCGGTTATTTCACCGCATAGCTTCAAATATTCCATTGGCCGCATATATCCATAGAACTCTGGAACATCGGGAAGAAAGCCTATGTTGCGGTTGGTTTTTGTTTCGCCATACGTGACCTTTTCCCCGCACACGGTTACACGTCCGCTGTCCGGCTTCAATAATCCGAGAACAATTTTCATCGTCGTTGTTTTACCCGCGCCATTCTGCCCGACAAAACCGAATATGGAATGCTCCGGGACATCCATGTCAAACCCACTCAGCACTTCATGGTTTCCAAAACGCTTGAAAAGCTGATTAACCTCTAAAATGCCCATTATTCATTACCCCTGCCAAAGGCGAAGTAAGCGGCCGGCCCGATAAACTGCACGAGCATGACGATAATGGCCCACATTACTTTATTCCCGAAACGGTAATGGGGATACCGCAGCACATGAACAAGGGCGGTAATGCCAAGTGCAAGCTGCGCGATAACCAGCGGAATGAGAAACGGCAAATACTCTTTCAACATAGCTAAATCCATGATGTAATCCTCCCTAACAGTTATTCTTCAGCTTTTCCGCAACACGTTGAAAGCGAAACTCATCGGCCAACGGTGTAAATACAGGATTGTTCACTACCCCGTCGGACATGCTCTGGCGAATGATTTTTTCATCCCGGGGCAGGGCGGTTCCTAAATCAAGCTCATCAAACCACTTATCTATCAGATTGAAGTAATCGTCTCCTTTTAATTGCAACGGATAAATATCTCCTGTGACAAGCTCCGCGTATTTTTCAAGGATTTCCAAGGCTCTGTCTGTATTTCCGAGCATCGTATATCCCTGCGCAGCGAAGATGTGGAGCTTCACGAGTATCGACGGGTGAAGATTTTTTAAGTCAAAAGCCTCAGCGACGGCAAGCACCCGCCTGTATGTTTCATCAAACTGTTTCGGCTCGTCTATACAAAGCATGAGATAATCGGGGAAGGTGCCAAAAAGAGAAAGCATATGCTGGTAGATGCCGACTTGCAATACCGATTTTGCTTCTCTGGGTTTGCCGATCATTTGGTAAGCTGGCGCAAGTAGCGTTTCCGTGGAAATTATCTTCCTGCTTGTTCCCTCAAGCAGTTCTATAACCTCATTTGGATTGCCCAGCGTCAAGGCGCAGAATGCTTCCATATTCAATGCGAGTTGCTTAAGCTCCGCATCTTCACTTTCTTTCTTCACCCGGATAAACAGCTCTTTGGCTTCCGCAATCACAGAGAAGGTTTTATCCATGTCACCCGATTCCATGCTGTTGTTTACAAGCAGCGCGCCCATTTGAAACAGTAAGGGAAAGCAGGAGAAATACTTTTTAGCAATCTCACGGCAATGCCCCAGCACGTCATCAAACGGTTTAACTGTAAAATCGGCGGATAATCTCAGATACAATTTACGGATATCATCTTTGCCCATTTGTGGCTCGTAGCCCATGAGCTCATCAATGCTGATATTGAAAAAGGCCGCAAGCTGTGGCAGAAAAGTGATGTCGGGATAGCTTTGCTCCGTCTCCCATTTGGAAACGGAAGCCTTGGATACGCCGATGTAGCTTGCAAGGTCATCTTGGGTCAGTCCTTTCTCCCTGCGCTTATTTACAATCGTCCGTGCAATATTGATTTCTTTCAAACTTGTCACCTCCACTATTATTATACAAGTTGACAATTTTACTTCAATGGATTCGCGGTTGATTCTTGTTAACAAAATCAACTACAGGGAATCTTCCGGTGTTAACATTTCGGCTCTCCGGTTCTTTGACGCTTTCATTTTCTGTC
>JAAYJC010000141.1 GCA_012523085.1 Clostridiales bacterium | reverse complement strand
TTCCTGAAAAGTACATTCGCGGCAAACTTCCTGTCTGAACACATTCACCATCTCGTCGATTCCAACTATATGTATCCGGGTGGAGACATAACGCTGCAGGATATCGAATACTTCTATGATATCCCATATGACGGCGCATATGAATGGCCTCAGGGTATCCAGCTAACCACCGAGCAATCGCAAAGGTTTGCATCCTATCAGGACATAAGTACCTATATGATGGAGAACATTCTTCTTTTTGTGAACGGCGAAAAACCCATGAGCGAGTGGGACGCCTATGTGAACGGGCTGATCGAAATCGGGCTTCTGGAAGCCGAAGCGATCTATCAGGAAGCCTATGACGCCTACATAGCCAAGGTGGCTGCAAGAAATACATAAACGCGAAGCCAAATCATCAGGCGGGTTCTTGAAAAAGGACCCGCCTGGTATAATTAATGTCCACTGAACAAATGCGTTTTGCGAATCGCATTTGCAAAAAGAGCAAAAACTGCTCTTTTTGACGGCAAAACAAGCCTGTTTTGCCGTTTCAGATGCATTGATTGTCTGCCTGCATGGATTTGCGGATACACGCCGCAAATCCATGGTGCAAGGTTTTTTGCTGTAAACAGCAAAGAACTTTGCACCTGAACAATTCAAAAAACGCTGTCAAAGTATAACAGTTGTTGCGTTTCTGAATTGTTCAGCAGACATTAATTAACATAGGAAAACATGAAAGGTTGGACGTCCGTTAAGCTGACGCGCTCTACCGGCGCAGCGCGCCGCACACATACCAAAGTCCCGCTGTCTTGAACGCGTTCAAATAATGCATGTGAATTCGCTTCTTGGGGTTGGAAATTTTATATGAATGGTGTATACTGTTGTTGGCAGATTGAGACGGAAACTCGGTATAGCCGCGCTCTTTAATCGGGCAAAGCAGAGATCAATCTCATCTCTGACGTTTTTTGTGACGATTCTAATGAACAATTAACTTAACAATTTGAAAAGAGGAGATTTTATGAAATACGCAAGACATGAGTATCTGGCTCCCGGCGTTAAGACCACGGATTACAAAATGATGTTTGGCTCCGGATCGATAAAAGTGCCCGTGCCGGATCGACCAATCTCCATCAGGGAAAACTTCAAACGCGCCTATAAGCACCAAAATCCGATCTGGGTGCCCAACAGCATGACAGACATAACCTCAGAGATGATCGCCAATCTGACAGGAGCGGGCGAGGCCGATTGGTCCAGAAAAGACAGGTACGACTGGCAGGACTGGTTTGGTGTCGATTGGACCTTTGTTCCGGAAGCGGGCGGCCCTATGCTCAAGGTAGGAACGCAATATTTAGACGATATCGTCAATTGGGAAACCGGCGTTAAGTTCCCGAATCTGGACGATTATGATATAGAAACACGCTGCAAGAAATTCATGGAGACCTTCGACAAAGAGAAGATTCTGCATGTCAACATTGGCCTTGGATGCACAGAGCGTCTGGTTGCGCTGATGGGCGGATACACCGAGGCTATGATCGCACTCGCCATGGAACCCGAAGCGGTCAGAGATTTTCTTTTTGCCTTTGTGGATTTTGAAATTAAAGTGGTTGATAAGCTTTGCCAATACCTGCCGATTGATATGATTACTTACCACGATGACTGGGGTACCGAGCGCGATACGTTCTTCGGCGAGAAGATGATGGAAGATATCGTTTTCGACCCAACAAAGAAGCTGTTTGACCATATCAAATCAAAGGATATTTGCATTGAACTGCACAGCTGCGGACATATTGAAAGATTTGTACCCTATATGATTAAGCTTGGCGTCGATTTTCTGCAGATCCAAGCAAGAGCCAACGATATTCCCGCGTTTAAGAAGAAGTGGGGGGATAAAATCGGCTTCGATCTGTACGCCGTACCCGAAGGCAACACAAAGGAAGATGTCATAAAAGCGGTACATGATTATGTGGATACATACGCTGCCGGCGGCGGACTCTTCGGATCCGTTATGACCCATGATCCCGAGCTGGTATGGACCGGCATCATGGAGCTGTATTGCTACAGCCGTGAAAAATACGATGCCGAACGGGGGTTGTAAGGCAGCGTTCTCGGCTCTATGCAGACCCTTAAAGCATATATGAAATTCGGCAGCGTACAGCCATCTGTACGCTGCCATTTTGCTATCCTCCATAAAAACAGGGCATTCCCCGCATACCTTGTTTCATTTTGTCATGAACCCATGAAATAATTGACTTTACATACTGGAAATAATACATTAATATAATGATAATATTCGGTCATACACAGCATGATAGGCTTAGTTTTCGGAAAGGATGGCTTTACATATGTCGCAAAAATTAGTTCCTGTCACGGAAGAGGACAAGAAGAAATCCTATTTCAAGTATTATCTGGAAGATATGGTTGACGCACCTCCCGAGCATTACGAGAAGGTTCTCAGAGGTCCCATTGATCCTTCAAAAGCGCTGCCCATACAGGAGCGGAACAGACTTTTTGAGCCCGGCTATTTTGAAGAAGAAATCGGTTACTGTGTCATGCCGGACGGTACGGGTTATATCTCCAACCTTGTAAAGATGCCGGGTGTAACAGGGGAGATGTTTGACTGGTGGTTCGCCTGGCATGGGCTTGACGACCTTCGTTACACCATTTGGGACAGAGAGGATCACTACCGTGCGGTATCCATGCAAAAAGAAAAGGGAAGAAACCCGCTCCTAAGCTATAAGGAAAAATATTGGGACACAACTCATCTGGTATATGAGGATGTAGGCAACGGCCCCGAGAACATTGTAATAAACTTTAAGAATCCTGCCGACATGGGCTTTGACGTATCAAAGATCGGAACACCCGCCTGTTCAACCATCGTTTGCGCCAATGCGGTTATGTGTCACTTCTTAAGGGATATCGAAGGCGGCTCAGAGTTGCGCACAAGGTTTTGGATGGGCTGGGCATTTAATAAAGGCAGGCTTATTAAGACCATACCGGACGGAGTAAAAATGCCTGAGTTCCCCCTGAGAGCTCTCAATCTGCACAATATAAAGGAATTTACAAACCTGGCAGCTCTTCTACCGAGAATATTTCCCGAAGAGCGGGATAATTTTTAAAGTGAGGTTAGAAGCATGATAGATACCAATCACAAAATCCTGTTTGACGCCGCAAAATGTGTAGGCTGCAAGCTTTGTTATAAGGCCTGCTTTGTAGATGTTATCCGTTGGGATGATAAAGAAAGGAAACCTGTTTTCAAATATGTTGAAGATTGTGAGCACTGCTTTTACTGTGCGTCTGTCTGCAAAAAAGACTGCATAACAGTTATCCCAGACTACAGCAGTGAAAAGCTTCTGCAGACCTTTGATCGCTACTTATAAACGGGGGGATTAAAAATTGGAATTAAAATACGGCCGTGAAAACCACAGCGCTGATGTTTTAGTAATAGGCGGCGGAATAGGCGGTTTAACCGCAGCTGTTTCCATAAAAGAAAAGTATCCTGAGCTGAATGTTTTAATTGTCGAAAAACAGACAACAGGTTATTCGGGAAAAGCCAATAAGGGCGGCGGCGTACTGCAGTATTTTGACCTGAAACGCATTAAGCCCGAGGACTTTGTGGCTTATCATGTCAATACTATCGGCTGCTTTTTAGGCGATCAGGATTTGATGGCAACCTATGTTTCAATGAATAACCATATGTTTGACAAGCTCGTCGAGTGGGGCGCAAAGATTCCAAAGCGTGAGGATGGGAGCTATGCTGTTATACCCACCGGTCCGATGACAGCGATTATTGGCGTCGATCTCGACATTACGCTTAAAATGCGTCAGACTGCCGAAAAAATGGGCGTCAAAATTCTGGACAAAATTTCAATCACCGACCTTTTAACTTCTGACGGGAAGATAGCCGGCGCTGTTGGTTTCAGCCTTCTTAACGGAAAGTTTTATACCTTCAATGCCGGGGCAGTCGTCCTTGCTACCGGCAGCCAGAACTTCCGCATAGGGCCTATGTGGAGCAGCGGACGCGGAGACGGAATAGCCGCAGCTTACAGAGCCGGTGCGGAGATGCGCAATGCCGAGTTCGGCAACTTCGCTCAGCTTGTGAAGGTGCGCAGTCACGAGGAAGTTGTATACGGCGAAAATGCCATGTATAACAAGATGGATGTGCATGTGACCAAAAACTTCCGAACAGGCCCCGAGCCGGATATAAGCAGCACCGCTATTGAAGAGTGGTACCGTCAGATGAGCAGCAACATGGGGCCCATCACCTTAAAGATAGAGCGCCCCAGCGGCGGCGGTCTTTCCGGCATGTGGGACAGACCCTACGGTCAGAAATTCTGGCAGCTGAACAGCGAAGCCGCCGATAAAGTGGATACTGACATGGAAGTCTGCCCGATGCTCATCGGCGAACAGTCCCCTGTTAAGACAGATCATAGCATGATGACGACAATTCCCGGCCTTTATGCAGTCGGCGATGTCAGTTATTGCGGTTCGGCGGCTCCCGGCGCTGTTCCGGCTCCTCCGGGACGCAACCGCGGCTCCGGTATACTTAACGCTGTATTTGCAGGCATCATGTGTTCTGAAAGTGCTGCTGAAACAGCCAAAAAGGCAGAGCTCCTTGCCATTGACGATAAACAGCTTGATGCTTTGGCGGAAAGACTATATGCGCCCCTGTCCAGAGAAAAGGGCGTCAAGGCAAAGGATGTTGTACGCTATGTGCAGAAGGCTGTGGGGCCTATGGAGCAGTCCGTTTACATGAATAAATACCGCATGGAAATCGCACTTCGCTACATCGATATTGCCAAAGGACTGGTGCCCAAGCTTCAGGCAGATGACTTCCATGAACTGCTTAACTGTCATGAGGCTGAAGCGGCTGTGCTATCCGCTGAAATGCTATTCAAAGCGGCACTGTTACGCAAGGAATCCCGAGGCTGGTTCCTCCGTGAGGATTATCCCGAAACCGATAACAAAAACTGGCTTAAATGGATTATCGTAAAAAAGCAGGGGGACAATATGATATTAACCACCGAAGATGTCCCGTATGAAAAATGGGCGGTTAAGCCCGACCTTTAAAAGAATCGGCTAAAACCTGCAAAACGAACGAAATCAGCCGCAATCCTGATGTAACGGGTGGCGGCTGATCGTATTCAGGCGGTTGTAAGGGCTGAATTATGACTTGATATCTTTGATAAAACCTTCCAACACCATCTTCAGATCCGGCTTTCCGATTTCCTGAAGCTGATACTCCACCTTTGCACACGGTTTATTAATATCGATGATGCGCTTCAAATCGATTGGCGTTGCAATGATAACGCTGTCGCATTGACAAGTGTTAATGGTTGCCGCAAGGTCCTTTATCTGCTCGTCGCCATATCCCATTGCCGGCAGCAGCTTGCCTATTTCGGGGTAGGTTTCAAAGGTTTTCTTGAGTTTGCCCACAGCATAAGGGCGAGGATCCACCATCTCGGCCGCGCCGAACCGCTGCGCCGCAACCACACCGGCGCCAATTTTCATTTCACCGTGGGTCAGTGTCGGCCCGTCCTCCACCACAAGAACACGCTTGCCGCGTATGGCGGATATGTCGTCAACAGAAATCGTGCTTGCCGCGTCAATGATAATCGCATTCGGATTCACATTTCTTGTGTTTTCACGAACCATATTGATATTTTTATAATCGGCGCTGTCGATTTTGTTGATCACCACAACGTCAGCCGTTCTCAGCGCCACCTCGCCGGGGTAGTATGAAACTTCGTGGCCGGGGCGAAGGGGGTCTGCAACCGTGAACAACAGATCAGGCGTATAAAAAGAAACGTCGTTGTTGCCGCCGTCCCAGAGTATGACGTCACAGCCCGCCGGGTCGTTTTCGGCGGCGCGGAGAATGGCCTCATAATCGACACCGGCATAAATAACGTTGCCGCGAACGATATGGGGTTCATACTCCTCCATTTCTTCAATGGTGCAGGCATGTTTTTTCAGATCGTCTATGGCAGCAAAGCGCTGAACCTTTTGATCGCTCAGGTTACCGTAGGGCATGGGATGGCGCACGGCGACGACCTTCAGGCCATTTTCGATGAGAATCTCGGCAATTTTGCGGGAGGTTTGGCTTTTCCCGCAGCCTGTCCGCACTGCGCAGACGGCAATGACAGGCTTGCAGCTTTTAATCATGGTTGCTCTGGGGCTCAAAAGGGTAAAGCCGGCGCCGGCGGCGTTTACAAGAGCGCCGAGGTTCATGAGGTCATGATAATGAATGTCGCTGTATGAAAAAACGCATTCATCAATGTTTTCACTTTTTATCAGCTCGGCAAGCCCGCTTTGCTCGACAATGGGAATACCGTTTGGATATAAGGCGCCGGCCAGGTCTGCCGGATACCTGCGCCCGGCTATGTCGGGAATTTGGGCTGCGGTGAATGCTACGACGGTAAAGCTGGGGTCGTTTTTGTAAACTGTGTTAAAATTGTGAAAATCACGACCCGCTGCGCCGATTATTACGATCCTCTTTGACATCTAACCACTCCTATATATGTAAAATCTATCTGTATTATAAGATACCGAATACATGCAGCGCAAGAGCATATTTAATAAACCATTCAGATTCGGTATCAGGATAAAGGTCTGCAGCATTTTTACCTATGATTTCTTCCTTGGCTATGCCATGAATTCTGCAATTTGCACGCCTCACGGAATATTGTCAAATGCGAGCCGATGGTAGTCATTGATTTGAGCGGATTCATTAATTATATCCACTAATGTTCCGCCGTATTTATAATGATGTCGATTTAATATCTTCTACGATTTTATCAAAAACCCGCTCTCGTTCTGTAGACGTATCATAAATTGTAAAGCCGAATTTCATTAAATAATCCGTCATAAATTGATTGGATGGAATGAGATCCCGGTTGATTAGTTCTCTTAGTTCATTATCGTTGAAGCTATATGTCCACTCATCATCCGTATCGTATTTCCTTATATCGTTGAAAAAGTCATCGGCTGTTTTTTTGTTTTGCACTAACCCAACCAGTATAAAATGGTCTTTTAACGCTTCTATCCCATACATTTTCAAAATAGGCATTATCTTTTCGAAGTCAAAATGCCCGCCTTCCAATACAAACCTATTTCCTTTTACGACGTGCTTTTGCAGGTTTAAATCATTTGCCATGCCATGGTTTGAAGTAAATATACCAAGAAAATGACCGAGGAACGGTGCTACATTGGCTGTGGCTTTATCATAATCCCATGCAATTCTTACATCCAGCTGCGGATATGCCTTGTCAAAAACGGTCATAAGTTTGTCAAGATTAATGACAAAGTAATCCAGCTCTTCGTTTATTTTTCTCGCTAATGCTGTTTTGCCGTTTCTGCCCGGGCCTGCAATGATTATGTTTTTCAATAAGAACACCTCTCATTTAGGATTGCGGGTCGCGTCCGTAATGACAGCAGGTTCGAACAATATCCATATTCTGCGACACTATTTTACCACTAAACAAACCCGCCATCAACGATTTAATGAGTTGATGGCGGGTTTCGCGAGCGCAGTTTGCCATATTGCTTTTTTAACCAGAGTATAGTAGTATAAAATCAGAAATTTTGTGTAAAAGGGTATGATTTGCAATGCTTTTTCCTGAAAACACGGAACAGGTACAGGAGATTATAAGAAACGCACGGGAGGCTGGACGGGGACTTGTGCCGCTAAGCTCTGAGCCGTCTCATTTTCACGGCGCTTCGGTGAATCCCAATGCCGAGACCGTCTGTTTTTCCCGCATGAATCGAGTAATGAAGATCGACCGCCGCAGCCGTTATGCTCGTGTTGAGGCAGGCGTTACATTTGGTGCGCTGATACCGCTGCTCGCAGAGCAGGGGTTGCGTCTTAATCTGCCGTTTCTTGCCCGCGCCGGTAAGTCCGCTGCCGCAAGCGCGCTTGAGCGTGAAGCGGTGCTCATTCCGAAGTATCAGTACGATTATCCGGATCCGCTGCTGACGGTTGAGACCGTTTTCGGTACGGGCGATATGTTCCGTACCGGTTCCGCCGCAGGCCCCGGCTCATATGAGGCGTCAAAAGCCGATAAGATCCTGCCCTGGGGACCGGGCTCAATAGACTATCTCCGTTTTCTTTCCGGCGCACAGGGAACTATCGGATTTGTGACGTGGGCAACGCTTAAAGCCGAGGTTTTGCCATCTGCAAGCCGCCTGTTCTTTATCGCCGCTGAAAATGCCGAGACGCTTACCGATCTGGCTAATACGCTTTTGCGCAAACGCATTCCGGACGAGTGCATCATTATGAACCGCGAGGATTTCGCTGCCGCTTTCGGCGACAATGAGGCTGAGGAGCAGACTCTGCGCGGCGTATCACCGTGGATTATGCTCTGCCGTGTTTGCGGATATGATCGCTATCCCGAGGAGCGCGTTGATATTTACGATGGTTATGTAAGAGACGCCTGCAGCGAAGTCGGATTAAATGCTGAGACGTCATGTTCGCTACTTCCCGGACTTGAGGAGCGAATTGAAAGAATGCTTACGGACTGCGACCGCAGAGAGAAATCATGGAAGCTGCGTCTCGGAGCAGAGCAGGAGCTTCTCCTGCTTGCCGCACCGAGCAAAGCATCGGAGCTTATCGCGCTTATTGAGAGCGAGCTTCCCGATGCGGGAATTATCGTTCAACCTCAGGTGCAGGGCAGAGCGTTCCGCATCGAGTGCAATCTGAGATTTGAAGACAAGCCGGGTGAAACCGAAAAATATGAGGCGGTGCTCTTTGAGCTCGCAAAGAAGCTCGCGGACAAAGGGGCATATTTTGATCGCCCGTACGGCCGCCTTACAGAGCTTGTTTACAACGAACCTCTTTCGGTCGATGCGATGAAGCGGCTTAAAACCATTTTCGATCCGGACGGAATTCTCAATCCGGGCAAGCTTTGCTTTTAAGGGAGGGAGTTAACACCATGGCTGATTTGAAAGCATTAAAGTACACCATTGAATCATGCAACCACTGCGGACAGTGCAAGTGGCTCCTCCCCGCAAGAATGAGCGGTTGGGATTTCGCGTCTGTCTGTCCGATAAATGCCTACTTCCATTTTGACGCATATTCCGGACAGGGAATGCTGAATATCGCCGGAGAGGTTATGCAAAGTACGATTTCCCACAGCGATGACCTTGCCAAAATGCTGCAGACCTGTACGGCATGCGGCGCGTGCGATATTAACTGCAAGAACGTCCGCGATATGGAGGTGCTTGACACCATTTACGAGCTTCGTCGCAGCTCGGTAGAGGCAGGCTTTTTGCCTGAAAGCCGCAGAAAAACAGCGGAAAACGTACAGAAGGAGCACAATATCTACGGACTTCCGCACAAAGACCGCTTTTCATTCCTGCCCGAAGATTTTGAAGACGATCCCGACGCGGATACAGTGCTTTTCGCCGGATGCAGCGTCTACCGTCATCCCGAAACTCTGCTTGCCGCTATTCGTATCCTTAAAGCGGGCGGCGTAAAATTCCGCATTCTGCGCGAGGATGAGTGGTGCTGCGGAGCTTCGATGTGGCGAATGGGCGATTATAAGGCGGCGGATGCGCTCGTCAGAAGAAACAATGAGCTTTTTGCGTCTCTCGGGATCAAGACCGTTATCACCGCCTGCGCTGAGTGCTTCGGTGCATTCCTCTCCGGTTATCCGCGTTTTGTTCAGCCGGAGTTTAAAACTCTGCACATTACGCAGGTCGCAGCGGAGCTTGTGAAACAGGGAAAGCTCACTTTCCGCGAGGACGGCGAGCCGATGATCGCGACTTATCACGATCCCTGTATGCTCGGCCGGCTGTCTGAGGAATATGTGCCGTGGGAAGGCGAGATACGCTCGTACGGTCTCCACGTTCCCGATAAGCAGTGGCGCAGAGGCGAAAATGGCGTATATGAGCAGCCGCGTGAGCTTCTTCGCGCTATCCCGGGTGTAACCATTAAGGAAATGCCGCGCAGCTATGAGGAGGCGTGGTGCTGCGGCGCGAATGCATCGGACGTCGATCCTGAGTTTTCGGCGTTTACGGCGGAAGAACGCAGACGCGAGGCTGCATCCGTCGGAGCCGATACGATCGTATCGTGCTGTCCGTTCTGCCGCGAGGCACTGGATGCCGATGATGAGTATCGGCTTGATTATAAGGATCTGACTGAGCTTATTGCAGACAGACTTTCGGAGGAGGGACAGAAGTGAGTTTTTCCGAACAGGTATATCAGGAGCTTGCCGCAGTAGTCGGCGAGCGAAACATAAGCCGGGAGGAGTACGTTCTTGCAGGCAACCGTGCAAAAACTCCGGAGATTCCGTTTGCCCATCCAAGTCCGGAGGCGATCGTGCTTCCCGGCAGCACCGAGGAGGTCGCTGAGATCGTCCGTATCTGCAATCGCTGCGGCATAAAATATGTAGCTGTCGTGACGGGCTGCATCCCTTCGGCATATGCAACCGGAGAGGATACGATCATAATCCACCTGAAACGCATGAACCGCATCGTCGAGATAAACGATAAGGATCGATATGCGCTTATTGAGCCCGGCGTTCGCCATGTGCAGCTCTATCCCGAGGTTCGTAAACGCGGCCTGAGCTATGCCGCAGCGGCAGTCGGCCCCGGCGGCTCTCCGCTGGTTACATATTCCTGCACAGGCGGCGATAACCATGTGCAGTACGGCACATCGCGCCCGAGCCGTTATCTCCTTGGCGTTGAGCTTGTTACGCCCGAGGGCGAGATCCTGCGTACAGGCTCGCTCCAGACTGATTCCGGCTGGTTCTGCCCCGAAAGCCCGGGTCCGAGTCTGCGCGGCGTTGTAAGAGGATACAGCGGAAACTCCGGAAAAGTCGGCATCGTCACGAAATGCGCCATCGCGCTCGACATGTGCAAGGGGCCTGCGGAGATACGCCGCGAGGGCATAACTCCGCACCACAAAATGATAATGGACAGCGACTGCAGTCGCGTCTATGTTTTCAACTATGAGAACATTCAGGACGTCTGCGATGCGATTATTGCACTCGGCGAGAACGAGATCGGTGCGACAGTACAGAAATATTTCTATCTTCCGCTTACTCTTATGATGACGAATTCCGCGAACGAGTTCTGGGAGAAGTGGGACACCTACAAGGAAGTCATGTCGATGCCGCTTGTTGTACATCTTGCAGCTCATTCAGTCAGAGAGCGCGAATATGAGGAGAAGATACTCTTCGATATAATCAACGAAACGCACGGCACCCGTATACCGCGTGAGTATGAGCAGTGGTGGGAGGATCACATGGATTACTTTATGATCGTCTCTCGTCTGCAGAGCGTTCTGCGTCTCGGCGGAAGCTGGCTTCCCATCAAGACCGGTGCGGAGTCCGTTCAGCATATGTGCGACGTCGGCGAGTCGATCGGCGAATTTATCCACGATTTCACCAACACGGGCAAAATTTTCAACGCGCCTGAGAATTATCAGATCATACCGATGGAGTACGGTCATTTCGCCTCTATCGAGCTTCTGTTCATGTGGGACAGATTCGATCCCGACGGATTTAAGAACATGGCCGAATTCTGCGCGGCTTCAAGGGAGTCAGATCTCAAAAAACACTATCATGCTTCTCCGATCATGGGCTACGGAAAAAGAGCGGAAAAACAGGGCGTACTCTATAGTAACTGTCACATCTGGGCGCAGTTGATATACGAAGCCTATAATCCCTATATCGGTCAATAAACAGAATAGAAAAAATAACCGGCCGCAGGAAAAACCGCGACCGGCTATTTTTTTCAGTTAAGACCTTAAACTCGCTTGCACAATTTGGAACACGCCTTACCCGATGTATGCGATAATCAGACCGATGGCTATGAAGCATATACACATTGAAAGCGAGTATAGCATCGGTTTGAACGGGTCGTCTTCTTGCCGTACCGGGCAGAAACGATACCAATGACAACGAAAGTGATGAGGTCGGCGGGGGGATTCCCTGTATGCTTTGTATCTTTCATAACGCCTGTCGATGAAAATTGTATCTGCAGGTATCGGAATCTTAAATGTCACAACTTAACTTGCGTTAATGGCAGGATAACTAATACCAAGGTCTGGGGTAGTTACAAAGAGGTCTGGCAGTGTAATGAAAAATACAAACGGCTCGGCAGCCCCGAAAAAGGATGCCAGACGCCGCATATCACCGAGGAAGAGATAAAAGCAAGGTTTTTAACAGCGTTCAACCACATGATGCATGACCGCGATGGGCTGATTGAAGATTGCCGTCTTGCTCAAAATGTCCTTTGTGACACCACGGCAATTGATACAGAACTTGCGGAATAGTTTCATATGCAAAACAGCACTAGACAAAATCAGTAATATATTACTGATTTGGAGGAGACTAAGAATTATAACAATTAACGGGAACCAGTTTAGAAGCTTTAAAAACATGGATCCAGGTCAGTTCCTGTTAAGGCAACATAGCGCGTTTGAAAACAGACATCCGGCCAGTGTGGATTCATTTTACAAAGTTATTTCCTGGAAGCAGTATTTTGCTATCATCTGCATCAAACTGTGCGGTGGCAATCCGACAATTAATCAGCTGTCTGAGGTAATGGGCAGCTCGCACCAGAACGTGAATCAAATTCTCCTGAAGCTGGAGAAGAAGGGATTTGTTCATATTGAGGATGACGTTTGCGATAGACGTAAGCAGCGGATCAGCATTACATAGACATGCGAGGATTTCTGCAGTTCTAACGAGGAAATAAACAGGGAGATAATCAATGATCTCTTCGAAAGAATCCCTCGGGAATCACTTTTAGAAACTATCAAGGTAATAAGCATGATGGAGAAAAACCTGAGAAGCATTGATGAAAGGAGATAAAATGAAGGGAATCATTATTTATTCGTCAAAATACGGCTCGACAAAGCGCTATGCTGACTGGCTTGCCGAGGAAACCGGATTCGATTGCATCGAAACAAAAAAGGCAAAAATCGAAGATGTAAAGCAGTATGACACAGTTATTCTTGGAGGAGGAATCTATGCATCAGGTATAGCGGGGTTTTCTTTTCTTAGGAAAAATATCAGTCAGCTTCAGGAGAAAAAACTAATCATCTTCTGCTGCGGTGCATCACCTTATGATGAAACTGCATTTCAGCAAATCGTTGCTCACAACTTGAAAGATTCTTTGGCCGGTCTGCCGTGTTTCTATTGCAGGGGTGCCTGGGATATGGAACGTATGAGTTTTGCCGATAGGAATCTTTGTAAGTTGCTGCAAAAGACTGTTGCGAAGAAAAAACCGGAAGATTATGAAATATGGGAAAAAGCGCTTATGGAAGCCGGAAATCAAAAGTGTGATTGGACCAATAAGTCATATATTGAACCGATTCTGGAGGCTGTAAGATAAAACCGCGTAAACCGCGGGGACGG
>JAAYJC010000140.1 GCA_012523085.1 Clostridiales bacterium | reverse complement strand
CATTTCGTAACTTAGCCCCCTCGGAGAGCAGGGGGATATCAAAGGGGGACTGGTCCCCCTTTGAAGACACATATTTCGCGAAGCGAAAGCATTTCCGCAGAAATGCTATGTGTCGAAAAATAGGTCAATGCCGACACAAAAGAACAGCATATGCTTGGATAGCGTATGCTGTCCTTTTTCTCGCAGCTCGTTCATTTTGCCGGTTCAGATTGTTCGGGATGCTTCCGGTCCTGACTACTTGTATGAAAGAATTTACCTCCAGTCAATCAGCTCTACGGCGCCGGCCTTTCTGATGGGATAAAAGCGGCAGCTTCCCGGGCCGGTAAGCTTTTCCATGCCCTGTGAAAACGCGTATTTTTCGCCTGACGGAACAAATGCCAGTATCGTCCCGCCAAAACCGCCGCCGTGAATACGGCAGGCTCCTTTTCGATCAAGCAGCCGTTCACACCAAGCAAGCGCGAGCGCACAAGCCTGATCTTCGACGGCACCCGGTGGGTATATGTTTTGGAGCAACATCCAGCTCGAGCGTCCGCTTTCGCTGATAAGATTAAGAAAGCGGTTGAAATCCCCGCGCCGCAGTGCGCCAGATACTTGGGCGACACGTTCATTTTCATTAAAAAAGTGCATGGCGCGCAGCAGCGCGCGGTCGGGAATTTCGCCTGTGAGCAGTGGCAGATTTTCATAAAACACATCAGGGTCAATATCCCTGAGTCTGGTTTTACCGAAACGTCCGGCCGCTTTTTGCATATCTTCAGGTATAGCCGCGTATTCGTTTTTCAGGTCATGATGCTTTGAGCCGGCGTCTATGATAGAAAGCGCGTAGCCGAAATCTTCAAAGCGAATAGATAGCCGATTTGTTTCGGGGATTTGGTCTCTAAAATCCATTTCCACAATGCCGCCCATCGCTGAAACCAGCTGGTCCATCAGCCCGCAGGGCTTTTTATAATGATGATTTTCGGCATATTGTCCCGCTTTTGCCATAAAAACGGGAGAAATTTCTCCGCCGCAAAACAAACCGTTTAACAGAGCGGCGATCACAGTTTCGAATGCTGCCGAACTAGACAGCCCGGAGCCGACTGGCACCATGCCTGAGACAAACGCGTTAAACCCTCCGATTTTATAACCGTGCTTTACAAAATATTCCGCTATGCCCCGAACCAGAGCGGAGGATTTTCCTATTTCGCTTTCCTTCGGTGAAAGATCGTCCGGCGAGACGACGGACGGCGGATGCGTTTTTGAATAAACACGTATGACATTATCACCATTAGGCTCAGCTGCCGCCAGATCGTCCAGTGCGATTGCCGCGGCCAGCACGCGGCCGCCCTGATGGTCTATATGGTTTCCGCTAAGTTCCACTCTTCCCGGCGCGCTGAACAGCCGCGGCTTCTTTCGGCCGAATGTTTCCGAAAAGCCCTCAAACACAGGTCTTATCCGCTTTTCTATTTCGTTTGCGGCCATACCGGGGTAAATCCGGGACGCATCTGCGGAGACTGAAATAACACTGTTATTTTTCAAACCGAACCTCCCTTTTACGGACACCGCGCGGTTATGGGTAAAGGCTTTCTGTCTTTTTTTACATTTTACACTGATTTTAGGCATTTGGCAAAGAAGTTTATGGTTTTTGTTATTTCTTCGGCTATACCAATTGAAAGGATTTGTTCAGAGGGCGGCGAAAGTTTGGCATAATGCATATTGAATATTTCGGTCTTCAAGGTTATAATTATTGTAACTATTTGCAGAAATCTGGTGAAAAAATTGTTCTTGGTTTCCGCCATAAGAAAAAGATCGATCATTTCGGTTTTGCTTGCGATTACCTGTTTATTCAGCCTGTGTTTTTCACTTTTTACCCCGACAAAAGCGGTTAGCCAATCAGAGCTCAATGCGCTTAAGCAGCAGCAGGAGAAGCTTGAGCACCAGAGAAGCGAAATACAGCGGCAGGCAGACGCGCTGAACAATGAAGTGAACGCCGAAACGGAAAAGCTCAGTGTGCTCAGTGCAAGGCTTGATATCACAAATGAAGAGCTTGAGAATCTGTCACAGCAGATTGCGCTGTACATAACCTCAATCGCGGAAAAAGAAAACGAACTGAACGCGGCATACCGGCAGGAAGAAGAACAGATGGAGAAGTTCAAAAAGCGTGTGCGCGCGATGGAGGAGAACGGTACCATCTCATACATAGCCGTCATCTTTCAGGCAAAAAGTTTTGAAGACTTCCTAACAAGAATTGACGCGGTAAGCGAGATCGCCCAATACGACAACGATTTGGTGGAAAGCATCAGGGACATTAAAGAAGCTGTTACACAGGCAAAATCGGATCTGGAAACCGAAATGGCCGAGCAGGAGAGGGTCTTCCTTTCCTATCAGGAAAAACAGGCGGAGCTTTTTGCGCAGCAGAGTGAGGTTCAGGAAATCCTTGTCAGCCTGAAGGCCGATTCGGCGGAGTATCAAAAGCAGCTTGAATCCGTGCGTACGCTTCAGGCATCGCTTGACGGGCAGATAAGCGATATGCAGGAAAAGCTCAAGGAGCAGGAACGCATAAAGGCAGAACAGGCCGCGGCCGCCGCGCTCGCGGCAAACACGGGCACATGGTTCGGCGATTCCGAAGCCACGGGTTCGGGACAGGACATTGTAGATTACGCCATGTCGTTTCTCGGTGTGCCTTATGTGTACGGCGGTACCTCCCCGAACGGGTTTGACTGCTCGGGTCTGGTTTATTATTGCTATACCCATTTCGGCTACCGGGTAAACCGGACCGCGACAGGCCTTTCTTATAATGGTGATTCGGCACCGCAAACGGCGCTGCAGCCGGGTGATGTGATCATTTTTACCGAAAGAAACAGCCGGTATATCGCCCACTGCGGTATTTATATCGGTGACGGCCAGTTCATCCACGCGCCGCAAACCGGTGATGTTGTCAAAATTTCCAGCCTTTCCGCCTCAAACTATGCAAACCGTTTTTGGGGCGCCAGGCGTATAGCCTGACCGATAAAACAATGCTGCTCTTCAACTAACACGATAAAAAACAGGCGCCGGAACGGATATCGACCGTTCAGGCGCCTGTTTAATATAGATATAGTGTTAGGGATATCGAAAGGGGTACGGCCGTGGCGCTTTGTGTCCACGGCTTTTTAATCAAAGGATAGAATGCATTTGGTAGGTTTCCGTATCTGTTCCGAACTCAGTACGGGAAACACTGTAGTCGCTATCTTCTGCGCGTACCGTTTAAAGCATGATATCGGACTTCAGGCGGCTAGGGAGCCTTTGTGTTTATGGCCTTTAAACATAATGAAAGATTAGTTTTAATTCTGTTTTTCGATTATTTTCTTTAAAATAACCCTAATGTATGGTAAAATAGTAACAAAAATGTGGGAGCCGTCTATTGGCGGTCGATAAGTATGAAAAAGAACATTATTGCACGGATAACAAATAAGACTATCTATTTCTCCGCTCTGATCGGCCTGGGCTTTTTGTGGACAGGCACGGCCTATTTCATTCAGGCTTTTCGGTTGTTCGGGTTTCTGGACGGCGGGACGGTAAATTTGCTGGTCTGCGGGGTCTACTATGTCTGCCAGGCGGCCGGAATAGGGGCTGTCGGACTGCTGTTTCATAAGCGCGGCGCCCTTGCGGGCGGGCGGCAGCTGCCGATATATGCTACCGTCATTGCCTTGGCCAGCACGGCGGCTTCTTTGTATTTATCCTCTTTGGCGGTTATTATCGCCGCCGGTACGTTTCTTAACATTGCGATTGGGATTTTATCCGGCTGTTATCTCACAAGGCTTGCAACGGACATTCCGCAACAGCGCCGGGGGCTTATATTCGGCGGTGCTTACGCCTTTGGCAGCATTGGCACCTGGCTGATATCCTTGCCGCTGGGGGGACGCTTTTTGTGGCACGGCTGCAGTTTCATAGCTGTAGCCGTGCTGGCAGCGGTATCGCTTTTGCTTGTGCAGCGGCTTTCCGCTCCACCGCAGCAGGAAGCGGGGAGCTGTCTGCGCGCCGGATTCAGCCGGAAGACTATGTGGCTTGCCGCGGTGGTGCTGTTTTTGCTGTCGATGGAAAACACCCTTGGCTTTTCCTTCCCGCTTAAGGGAGCGGCGGGGAGCATTTACATAGAGTTTACCCGTGTGTTTTATGGTGTGGGTCTTATTATAGCGGGATTGATCAGTGATAAAAGCCGCAGGTGGGGGGCGATATGCTGCCTGGCTGCGCTGGCCTTTCCTTTCGCCGCTTTGGCGCTCGGCAGCAGCGTCGCGGGTGAAACCGTCATGTGGATGCTGGCTTATCTGTTTTTGGGCTTCTGGTCGGTATACCGCATCCTTGTTTTCTCGGATATTGCGGGAAAATCTAAAATGCCCGTCTTTGCCGTGTTCGGACTGCTGACAGGCCGCCTCGGGGAGGCTGCGGGCACGCTCGGCGCGGGTGTATTTTCCGGTATGCCGCTCGTTATACTCTCCGGCGCAGCGTTTATTCTGGTCATTGCGCTTTTCTTTTTGCTGTATCAAAAACTGTACATCCCCGCCATTAGTCCTGAGGCTGCGGAAAAGCACCGGCTGACTGCGTATGTGAGCCGCTTCGGCCTATCGGCCAGAGAGCGGGAGATTTTCAGCTTCATCATTCAGGGTATGTCCAATCTGGAGATTGCCAACGCTTTGCATATCACCGAGAGTACGGTGAAGTTCCATGTCGGCAACATCTTCAAAAAAACCGGCCTTAACAGCCGTCTTAATCTTATTACTGATTATAAGCTGGGTGATCAGGGATGATCTTGGTTGACATTTGGATATGTTTGTATATACTAAATGATAGATTGCTTGCTTTATTTCGGAAGTCGATTTAAATGACGAGCTCGAAATGGGAAAGATCGGTTTGCCGCAAATCGATTTTTCGTTTATATTTTGCCGTTTTGCGGTAGAATGGAGGATTTATATGAAAAAAACGTTGTTGACCATCACGCTTGCGCTTGTTATCGTATTCTCCGCACTGTCAATCCCCGCAATGGCATTGACCGATATGGAAGGATATCCCATACCGGATCTGGAAAAACCGGTTAGCTTAACTGTCCGCAGGGGCCAAAATCATGAAGAAGAGCTGTTATTGCGCCTGACTCAGCCCGAGAGTATCGTAAACTTGTACGAGCCTTATTATATTGCCATTGAGCTGGATATCAAGATCAATAACGGCGCCTGGTTCTTCGACAGAACGCCGGGTCATTTTCGCGAACCGGATATCGCGGATTATTATGAAGAGAAATACCCCGATATATCTATCGGGTCCATTGTACTTTATCCCGGAAGCATAATCCATGATGAGCATAATTCGTTCGATTCCTGGTTGTACCCGGAGTTTATCGGACTTGACGGATGGGATTTAACGAATAATACATACTATTTCCGTTATCGCTATATCTGCGAATATGATGCCTATGACGGGGCGACCGGCGCCTATGGCTATAAGGATGTCGTGTCGCTATGGTCCGATATCGCTGCTATCGGCAAAGGGGCAGACAGTCAGATACCAACGAGTCTGGAAGCCCCACAAAATCTGGCGGGGCAGATTAAGAAAGACATGAATCAAAAGCCGTATTTTACCTTCACGCATACCATACCCGAAAGTGTGATAAAGGCCAATCAAGATACCGAAATCGTCGGTGTTCTTGACTGGAGACCCGAAGGCGGCGTATGGGCATCCGAGACCGCCGACGGTATGGCTTATCAGCCCGGGAATGTACTATTAAGCTCTACGGAATTTACCCCCCCCAGTTTTGACGCGGATGAAATAGAAAAGCAGAACTGGCAGTTCCGCATGTG
>JAAYJC010000139.1 GCA_012523085.1 Clostridiales bacterium | reverse complement strand
TGGACGGAGAGCGCATTGCGAGACGCGGTGTGATCCTCGTCAGCATCAACTACCGTGTGAATGTATTCGGCTTTCTCGCCCATCCCGCGCTCACTGCTGAGGCGCCGGACGCCCCCACGAACTTCGGGCATCTGGACCAGCAGGCGGGCATCCGGTGGGTCAAACGCAACATTGCCGCCTTCGGCGGCGACCCGGATAACATCACCATCTTCGGCCAATCTGCCGGCGGCGGCAGCTGCGAGATCCAGCTCAGCTCGCCGCAGAACAGAGGCCTGTTCCGGCGTGCTATTATTCATTCCGGTGGCGGCCTGCTGCCACCCTCCAGCCTTAGCCTGCATCTCGCGGAAGCGGAGAAGCAGGGCGAGCGGCTCTTCGAAGCGCTGGGAGTGAAAACGCTGGAGGAGGCAAGGCGTGTGGACGCGCAGATCCTGTGGGATACCGCCGTCGCCTCCGGTACCTTCTCGTGGGGCAGTGTCATCGGCGATGCCTTCCTACCCGACACACCGGCTAACATCATCGGCCGTGGCGAGGAGAACGACGCGGATCTTATGATTGGCAATACCGGGGACGAATTTCTATTCAGCCCCAACGTGGACTCCGAGGAGGCGCTGGAAGCTTATGTCCGCCGGAAGTTCCCCTACTGCGCGGACGAATACCTGGCCATCGCCCGCAAAGGTGCAAAGTCGTTGGCCGACATGAAGAAAAACGCCACCTACAACAACTTCGAGATGGGAAACATGCTCTGGCTGGACCTGAACACCCGCAATCCGAAGCACACCATGTATTTTTACCGCTTCGACCCTGATATCCCAGGCTGGGACGACCCCGGCGCTTTCCACTCCTCCGACCTGTGGTTTGCCTTCGAGACTCTGGCTAAATGCTGGCGGCCCTTTACCGGAAAGCATTACGACCTCGCGCGGCAGATGTGCAACTACTGGACGAACTTCGCCCGAAGCGGGAATCCCAACGGAGACGACGCGGATGGAACGCCCATGGAAAAATGGGAACCATACACCGCCGATAACCGTAAGGTCATGTTCTTCGGAGACAAGCCGGAGCTGCAGGCTGTGGAGCAGGGCGAGTTCTTCCGCTTCCTCCAGCAGGGCTGTGAGAGCGGACGCATCTCCTTCCGGACGCTCAACGCCTTCGACTCGGAAAAGGAATTTAACTGAGCGGACAGCGTACGGATATCCTATCATCGGTAATTACTGTAAGAGCAAGGAATATAAGGCAAGAAAAGCTAACAGGCCCTTAAGGGTTAGTGCCCTCAATGGCCTGTTTCTTTCTATATGCTGCGCTAAATTCAAAATTGTTACTGCATATTTGAAAATTTTATGGTAATATTAGCTTATGCAAGATTATTAAATTAAGATTGCGAAAAAACAGAGAAAAAGATTCTATAGGAGTGAATTCAAAATGGCAGATATCGTTTATAACACGGATGGAGAATTCGGCAAATACATAGTTCAAGAGCTTAAAACACCCAATCTACCTCCAAAGTTTGTCGAGTTTTATAAGACGTATGCACAGCGTCTTTTATGGATGGACAGCAATAATGTGCCGGGAGCGTTCCAGATGAACACGACATGGTACTTGAAAGCCTCAGACGTCAGGCCGCTTTATGCGCATGATGAGCACATTCACGATTATGACGAAATGATTGGTTTTATCGGGTCCGACCCTGAGAATCCCTACGATCTGGGCGGAGAAATTGAAGTTGGCATCGGTGGCGAGTTGCATCGACTTACCAAGAGCAGCATCATTTTTCTACCGGGCGGAATCAAACATCTTCCACTTTCAATTTTAGAGCTGCACCGGCCGATTTTCCATTTCTCAATCTCAATGAATCCCACATATTACGCCAAGAAGACCGAGGGTGATGTAACCTTGGCTTCAGAGTCGTAAAGAAGCCGGCAAATCACCAGCAAACCATGATAGGAGATATTGTTTTTTTACGTTACTATTGATAATTTCCAAATACATTTAGACGCCAAAGCCCGGAGCATCAGTTCCGGGCTTTTATTCCGCCTTAAATAATGTCCACTGAACAATTGCGTTTGCGAAACGCATTTAAAACAAGCCTGGCCGTTTCAGATGCTCTGATTGCCGCTTTCAGCTCCTGAATACGCTCAAAACGACCTACTGATTTTTTGCAAAGCATACCTTTAATAAATACCTTTATCTTTCAACGCTTTGCCGTCTGTCATATTTTTTTACTCCCACTCGCCAAATGAATTCTGTTTCTAAACTTTTTAGTTTAAGCTATTTGATTCCATTTGGTTTTGTTTGATACCAGTTATCCCAATCCTATGGGGTATCTGACTTTCTGCTATCAAAAATCTATCAATCGTGGCTATCATAGGTTGCGCTTGATGGGCTTTTCGGTGGGCTTGCTTGTTTGATACAGACATTCCACCACACGAATTAGCATGTTAATTTTAACACGAAACAGAAAATTTCGCAATGGCATCATACACTATAATACCGCTTTTACCTGTTTCCAGTTTGTCGCCACCCGCAACTCCACGCCGTTCTCCAGCGCCTTGAAATGCTGCTTGCCGCAGTGAATTTTGAGCTGTTCCTTCGTTCTTAAATACATAAAGCTGGTACTGCCCTTTGTCTCAAGAATAAAGTAGAGCTTTTCCTCGCCGTTTTTGGTCAGATACACCGCCCAATCGGGATTGTAGGTGCCGATGGGCGTCTCGATCATAAAACGGTCGGGAATCTTGAAAAACATCTTCACATCCAGATCATTGTCCAGCGCCACTATGAACGGGCGCTCAATGGAGCTCCGCCTGTATATGCTTCATCAAATAATCCTACGCCCCAGGCGTAAAAGTGATTCATCTCCACCTTCAATCCACTGTGCCTCTTCCACCACAAAAAGGGCAGCTTCTCCAGCGGCTCTTGGGTATTTGCTGCCACCGTCCATCTGCTCCGCTCTTGCTTAATATGTTTTTGCGTCAGGTACGTTGTCTCCAAGTGTAAGTCCCAGAAACCGTTGGAAGCTTAACCTGTCGTTTATCATATATTCCGCTTTGTCATCCGATATCGCATACCACGCTTGAAGCAGTAATATCTTGAACATCAGAACATAATCCCATGATGGGCGGCCTCCCTTACCGCGCTTTTACTTTTTGAACACTTTGTTCAAGATAGGACGGATCATTTCCCAGTCCACCGCTTTTGATACCTTTTCCAGCGGGTCGCCTATTTCGCTTAGCCTTTTCAGCCTATTATCTTCATCAAAAAAGTTTATTTGTTTCATGTTCCTATTTTACCATTTTTTTGCGTTTTGGGGTAAATTTTTAGAGACGCCCTTAATAAATTGCTCCCCAAAGCATTATCACATTATTATCATCAATAAAAATCCTTACTATATTTCTTGCTGTGAGAAAATACACTGAAGCGAAAGTCGTTCCATGCTGCCAAACCTCCGGTAAATTTCATCACAGATTTCATTATACCTATATTCCCTGAAGCAAAATTATGTCCCAGAAGAGGTTGCACTCCCTGAGTCAAGCCAATTAGCAAAAGAATAGGCAGCATATTCACACGTCCGACTATTCCTAAAGTAGCTACTACATCATCACTATAACGAACAGCAAGATTATTCAGAGTAATATTTGAGATGCTCATTAATACCGTTCTCAAGGAAGCAGGGATTCCTATCGTTCATCTTATCACGAGAAGATGAATGGTACAACAAATCAGTATCATAAGCCTCCATCAGTCATCGGCTCATTTGATTCTTTCTCGTTATTGTCTGCGCTTTTACTGGTTTGCACATTGTTTGCGCGGTAGAGCGGCGTTGAGACAATAAGGATTAAACCGATCAAACATATGATGCGCTTTCTTACCATCTTGTTTTCCCCATCTCGTGCCGTTATTTTTGTTATCAAGTCCGGCTCTCAAGTTCCGACATCTTTGACAGCCCGGAAGCTCTGATAACTGGGATGATCTATCTTTCTTTTATCATATATACCGCTGTCATAAACGATAATGTAAGCTTGCTTCACATCTTGAATTGAGGTGTCGTTCGTCCAATAATAAATGATCTTTGAATTTACGTCCCATAGCGGAGACTCCTTGTCAGGCGTTTTTTCATATGTGGCTTTTTCTTCGCTCGCGTTCCGGACGCCGCCGGAATTCTCCCCGTGCAGCAGCATGGAACGGACCGCCTCGTCGACCGTCGGCAGGCGCCAGATATTCTGCTCCGTTTCCATGACCGTTAAGCCGTCTTCGGACAGATATTTGCAGATCTCCTGCGCCTCTTCCCATGATACGCCGCGGTCCGGCCAGCCGGGGCCTCTCGGCGCCCAGGCCAGCGTGACGTCGTTTCCCTCGACGATTCTTGTTCCAAAATCGCCGTCGTCTATACGCTGGGAAACCCGGATCCCCTGGGGGATCGATATCGCAAGGACGATGATAAGCGGCACGAATATGATCAGCCGTCTCGCCCATTTCAAGGGCTCCGGATTCCCGTAATAATAGATAAGTCCCAATGCCGCGAAAGGGATGACGATCAGAAGGCCCAGGACACTGAAACTGGCTCCCGAAAAGAACCAGACGCAGAAAGCGCCGGTGAGGATATGGACGGCGAGTCCGACTTTCTTCCATTTGAGAATAATCAGCGCCAGGACCACGAAAATAATGGTGAATAATAAATTTCATTAGTAACAAAATCTACGGTTTTCATTTTATTTATGCTCTGAAAAATATATTTCCATTTTATTCTGTATGATTTCAGCGGTATCTTCCGCGCTTTTGTCTCCCGCAAAAAAAGCTTTGGTTTCATCGGAGATAAATCGCAGATAGGTGTTCAGATGTGTGTCTTGGTTAACTGTATCGGACTTATCCAATAAAACACGAAAGGCGTCGGCCTCTTCTTTGGTCAATCCGGTTCGTTCCGGGACAAGGATCGTATATGTTTCCATATTTGTACCGGCGGCCGCTCCCGCCTGATCTGCATAGACTGTTTCCTCGTGTTCCGGGCTTGTTTCCATAGCTTCCGTAATACGTTCGTCCATCTCTGTAGTCAAAACAGGCAGAAAGGCCGTTTGACTTTGATACTCTTCGCTTAATAAAATTTCAATGAATTCCCATGCGGCGTTCTCGTTGCCTGTTCCCTTGAATATGGAAAAGCTTATCGGTATATTAATATGGCAGCCCGTTCCTGTCTGCGAAGGAAAACCTGTTATACGCACATCCGACAGATCATAATAATTCCCCTGAACGATCGTTTTCCAATCATCCATCGTAAGGATCGTCAGCGGCTCCAGTAAAACGCGTTTTTCCACGAAGTCATTGTCATCCCAGCTGAACTTCTCAGCCCGGTCGTTCATTTCTTTTAGAAACATTAAAAAATCAATAAATTCCTCATCATTAAAACGAAAATCGTTTTTTTCGATATCGCAAAAGTACGATATCACATCGCTTATTAAGTAATCGATCAGGAGATTTCCTCCTTGGTTTCCCCTCAGCGTAATATCAGGATATTCGCGGCATATTCTGTACATGTCGTCAAGATTCCATGAATCCGTATCCCCGACAATTTCTTTGAGCACGCAGCAGGAGGAAATCGCAAAGGTCGGGCAAATCCGATACAGCGCGCCGTCCGGCCACTCCAGCGAACGCAACACAGACGGCAAGAGATCCTCTCGGGATATTCGATCCGGGTCATCATCCATAAAAGCGTACATATCGACAAAAGCGGCCTTACTTGCGTAAACTTCATAAGAAGCGTTTAATAAACTGATAATATCAGGCTGCTTCCCGCTTGCTATTTCAAGGTTCAGTTGTGTTTCCGGGTCTTCTCCGTAGTATCCTTTGCTGATAGCATAATATTTTCCGGATATGCTGTTGAAATCAATAATTGCCTGACTTACATAAATATTATTTTCCATGCGTCCGATCGTAAGCACGGTTTTTCTGTCTTTCGTTTTTTCCATGCGCAGCAAGGACGCCTGGCCGTCGTCCGTTTCCGCGAGGAGGATGAACTGGCCGTCCGCCTTATATAGCGCGCATATCGTTCCTTTCGCATTTGTTCCGGCCAGATCGAAAACAGGCGTCGTATTGCCGTTTTCAATATTCAATCCGCAAACCAGCACGCCCGATTCCACATTATTATATGAATTGGATTGCAATATAAATAAATCATAATCACCGCCAAACCCGGAATAGGTATCCGTATAACGTTCCGAATAATTCCCGATATTTTTCGATGTTTTAGCAAGCTTGCCGTTTTCAATATCCACGAGCATCGACATATCGCCTTCCGCTTTACGTCTGTTTGCGCGGGCTATCACACCGCCGTCCTGCAGGCACAGGAGGTCGCCGACCGGAAAATCACCGGTATGGATTATGCCATGCAGTTCGCCAGAATCATCATATTCGCGGATATCCTCCTTTGTCGCGGTAAGAAGATGACCCGATCCGTCAAAAGCAAGATCAATGAGCTTTGGCAGCTTATCGATTATTATATCTGTTTCGATGCCTTTCATATCGTACTGTATGAGACCGGTCAAACCGCTTTCTTCCATTTCTATAGCCAGCCACAACGCGCCATTTCCCGCTGCGATGGAATACGCGCTGCCGTCCACAGGTATCAACGCGGTTTCATCCTCGTCCGGACATATCATAAGCGACGTTTCTTCGCCTTCCTTATTCCCGAGTATATATAACGTATCGTCGGAATAAGCGGATGAGAGGATATGCGTAAACGGCAGCACCGTTTGCTTCGACACCTTATAGACAAAATAACCAGCGTCTTTTTGTGTATTCGTTTTTCCACAGGAATGAAGCGATACCGCGAAGACAAGGCACAAAAAAACCGATATTGCCTTTTTCATATGATCCTCCTGTAAAATTATTTATCACTACAACGAACAATATAGTTTAAGCTTAGATCGGCAAAAGGATTGATAAGAAGAAAGATTAGTTTTTAGGTGGTAGAGAATGATTTGTCGCGATTTATGGAAGTCAACAGAATCTATTAAGGCGATCGACGCCATGTATTTCACAATAGGCATAGAAAAATGGAGTTTTTTTAAAAGCCTGCCGCAGCATAATGGTGAACAGATGAGCGACCATTACCATGAACATATGGCGATGCCAGCCCTGATATGTCCTTGTTTCATAGTGAGTCATACCTAGATAGCCTTTACATTCTGCAAAACACTGCTCAATGGACCACCGCATGGTAGCAAGACGGTCGAGCGTGTCCCGAGGCGTCTCTTCAGGGGCGTTGCTGATGAAATATTTGATGCTGCCGTCGACGTACCTACGGATGTACAGCCACAACTCCGTTTCAGGCGTTACATAATTGCCGTGATCGGTAAGCGTCACGCAGGAAACGCAACGAAGGCATTTAGTGTCGGCATAAACCGGTCCTTTCGTTCCTTGACCAAGGCAAGCTGTTTGCCAAGGGATATTTGAATCCTCCGCAATCTCTTTGACCTTAACTGGCGGAAACGACGGCCTCGGATGCTTGAATCTGCGGCCATTCTTCCCAACGGGGGTTTCCGGAACCGCCATGTCTGGCCGCGATAGAAACACGAGCTCATTTGCTTTTGTTGCGGCAAAATACTTTAGTCCGCTGGGTAAGCCGGCGAGGAACTTGTGATCACACCCAAAAGCCGAATCGCATCCGACCCATTCTATCTCCAATGCCCCTCTTTCACAAACACTTCGTACCATTTCCAGCGCATTCTCGTTTTTTGTTTTAAATGTTATCTCATTAGGAATCTGGCTCTTTTGAAATCTGTTCCGATATTCTTCGGAAAACCAAATCTCGGGAAGATAAAGCCGACTGTCCACCAGTCCATAGCCCTTTTCTGACGTATACCCTGTGAATACACCAGCCTGGCAATTCTCGGTTTTGCCCAGTCTGCCGCAGTGCTGTCGATAGACGCCGACAGAATCCTTACCCTTTTTGACAAAATCGCTTCCGTCTACACAAATCATTCCACCTGGTGCTGAAATAGCTTCCGACATCAGGTTTTGATACTTCTCGCGTAGTGCATCGTCGTTCCATACAGCCCGCTTAAAATAATACTGGAAGCCTCGTACTTCCGTCTCGCTTAAAAACGATAAGGCGATCGGTTCTATAGTTTTGCGATCGAGGTTACTCAGTAATCCTTTTCAAAAGCCGCAAAATACTTCCGTTGTGCACTGTTTGCTAGGCATCCGTTGTAATTTGTCAGATATTCCTCTAACGTGCCAGTGATTTCTTCCGCTGTAATGTTCTCAATCTGCATTCTCTGTATCATTTCAGAGTCATACTGTACTGCTTACGATAACATCCGATCACCTCCATGCAATCTTATGTTACCTCACCTGTATTATTTTGTCAATGTTCGTTGTAGCTTGAGTTTCCGCAAAACAAAAGGCAAGGCAAGCGACAAGGCATAACAGGAAAGGAAAACACGAAAAAACTGAAGAAAAAGGGCATAAAAGCAAGGAAATCCCGTCCATTATGTGGTAGAATTA
>JAAYJC010000138.1 GCA_012523085.1 Clostridiales bacterium | reverse complement strand
GCCAGTCGGGAACGGTCCGGATATGAGGTTTTAAATCCATAATCGGGTATACCTCCATCTGTTGAGATTGAACATGTTTGCCTAAAATATACCATGTTCGCTTTACTATTTCAAGACATAAGGCGCCAAACGGCTGCACACCTCAGATTGCGGTATTAATCGCTTTCCACTGTTTTCAGCGCTATGTTTAAAAGCCGCTCGAACTCATCTTTTTCTTCGTTTGTCATATCAACCAGAAACTCTTCTTCCGCATTATGTGCACTTTTCAGGAGGACATCCAGAAGTGCCTCTCCCTTTGGCATGGGCAGCAAACGTCTGAAACGGGCATCTTTAACGCTTTTCGCGCGCTTGATAAAATTCTTTTCCGCCAACCTGTCTATTATGCCGGAAACAGTCGGGTTTGTCAGCTTGAATACAGCCTGAATATCCAGCTGATTGATTTCGCCTTTGTCCGCATTGAGCAGAATATAGATCAGTACATCCGCTTGAATTGAGGTTAAATCATACCTTGCCATCTTCTTGTTTTTCTGCTTTGTCAGCGCATTATTGATCCGAAATATCAATGCGATGTTTTTCCGGTCTTTCACCTCATCCATATCTTTCACCCCTACTTACTATATTAACCCTGCCGGTGTAAGGCCTTATTATAGCAGCCAATTATCGAGATAGTGTTTCTGCTCATCACTGAGTGTATCGATCTCAGCACCGAGGATATCCAACTTGCGACGCGCTACATCCAAATCGATTTCCTCCGGGACCGGATAAAGCTTCGGGGTAAGTCTTCCCGTCTTTTTCGCAAGACTTTCGGCGCTCAACGCCTGAATGGCAAAGCTCATATCCATGATCTCGACCGGATGACCGTCTCCTGAAGCAAGATTAACAAGCCTGCCTTCGGCAAGCAGGTAGATCCAGTTGCCGTTATCCAGCAGATAACCCATGATATTCGGTCTCTGCTCTTCCTTTCTCACGGCTATTTCCTCCAAAGCATCGACATCCACTTCTACATTGAAGTGGCCTGCATTGCTGAGTATGGCCCCGTTCTTCATTTTTTTGAAAGCGCTTTCACATATAACATTTTTGCAGCCTGTGACCGTAATGAACAAATCGCCGATCTCCGCCGCCTTTTCCATCGGCATAACGCGAAATCCGTCCATCACCGCTTCCAGTGCCTTAACCGGGTCCACCTCGGTTACTACGACGTTTGCACCAAGCCCCTTGGCCCTCATAGCCACGCCTTTTCCGCACCAGCCATAGCCGGCGATCACAACGTTTTTACCCGCAACGACCAAATTGGTGGTTCGGTTGATGCCGTCCCAAACAGACTGACCGGTTCCGTAACGGTTGTCGAACAAATACTTACATCTTGCGTTGTTGACCATAATGACAGGATACCTTAAAATACCGTCTCGTTCCATGGAGCGAAGGCGCGTAATGCCGGTAGTTGTCTCTTCGCAACCGCCCAGAATACCGTCAATCAATTCCGGCATCTTTTGATGCAGCATACCGGCAAGATCCCCCCCGTCATCAATCACGATATTCGGGCCTGGCCTGAGTACCGACTCCAGATCTCTGAGATATTCCCGCTCATCGACACCATGACGCGCAAACACGCTGATGCCGCCCGCAGCCAACGCAGCCGCCACATCATCTTGAGTGGACAGAGGATTGCAGCCGGTGGCATATAGCTCCGCGCCACCCGCAGTCAGCAGTCTGCATAAGCAGGCGGTTTTCGCTTCAATGTGCACAGACAATGCGATCTTCAGTCCCGCAAAAGGCTTTGTGCGGATAAAATCAGTTTCGATACCGCGAAGAAGGGGCATATTCCGTCTTGCCCATTCAATTTTTTTCTCTCCCGCCCCGGCAATGGATATATCGTTAACTCTGTACATCATTATCCTCTCATTCCGATTCGCTTGCATATTTTCTCGACCTCATAATAAACCCGTTCCTCGTCGATTGTGGTACATGCGCCGTTTTGAAGCAATATCTTTCCGTTTACCAGAACGGTATCGACCTCCGTACCCGTTGACGAGTAAACAAGCGCAGCAAGCTCATTATTACTTGGCTTCAGCCAGGTTTTTTGCATGTCAATAATCACAAGATCAGCCTTCATTCCCTCTTTGATCACGCCTGTAACGCCGGCAAGGCCGAGTGCCTTTGCTCCATTCACAGTCGCTATTTTCAATCCCTGCGCGGCGCTGATCATCTTCGCATCCCCAGTTACGCCTTTATGCAAAAGTGCAAGAAAGCTTAAGTCTCTGAACATATTCAAAGCATTATTGCTCGCCGCGCTGTCCGTTCCCAGACAGACGTTGACACCGCTGCGCAACAGCTCCGGAATCGGTGCTATGCCGTTTCCGAGCTTAAGGTTACTGACCGGGTTTGTCGCGACATTGGTTTTGGTCACCGCCAGTATTTCTATATCCTTCCGGGATAAATGCACGCAATGCGCTGCTACCGTACTTTCTCCGAGTACGTCCAGTTTATATAGATGTTCGACAGGGCTGCATCCGTATTCTTCTTTAATCTGCTCAATTTCGTCTTTGCTTTCAGACACATGGATACTCAGCCCGACGCCCAGTTCTTTGGATAGGTCAGCAACTTCCCGGAGATACCCGGCGTCGCAGGTATACGGTGAATGCGGTCCAAGCATAAACGTAAGGTTTGGTCTGTCTTTCCATTTTTTAATTTCCGCTATTGCTTCGTTCAGGCGCCTTTCTCCCCCCGAAGCGCTGTCTTTCGAGCCGGAAAGACCCCTGGTCATGACAGCTCTTATACCGGTCTCCTGTTGTGCACGCGCTGCCTCGTCAGGAAACATATACATATCAAGCGAGCAGGTTGTTCCGGTTTTCAGCATCTCCATATAGCTCAACAGCGTGCCCCAATAGGTATCCCCGGCAATCAGTTTATCCTCCAGCGGCATGATATTTTGAAACAGCCAATCGGAAAAGTCAAGATCATCGGCGTAATTTCGGAAAATCGTCATATAGGCATGGGTGTGCGCGTTTATCAGACCGGGGATTAATAACTTTCCCGAGCCGTCAATAATCGTATCTGCTTCAAAACCTTCCGGTTTATTGTCAATCCCGGCTATGCAGTCGTCTTGAATATAAACCGAATGCTCCCCTATTGTAAAAATATCGTCCTTCTGCGGTAATACCGCTTTGATTGTTTTTATTAAAATACCCATTAGCCGTTTCCCCTCAGTATAATCGGTACATAATCGACTATTTGATATAATAGTATAACAATAAGGTATATTATACAACCTTTTATTTCATCGTTGTTCACATATGTGAACTCTTCATAACGCGAAAAAAAACCGCAAGACAAAAATCGTCTTGCGAATTCATGTCCATATATTAGATCCTTTTCCAGATGAGCCTGTGTCAAATCCAGAGTTTATTCTCTACACGATAAACCGCAAACAGAGCCATGCAATTCCGGTTGCGACTGCGCCCGCCGCCGCGTAGGCCGGAGCCGGCATGCTGAACTTTTTTCTTGCGATGTTGTTTTTGACATAACAGTTGGCTATTTTCTGCGCTTCTCGAAGGATATCATCCTGTGTGGTGTTCTTTCTTAATAAAGCGCCGTCCCTCAAAATGAAAATCGCCTTCTCGAACAATTGAGGATCCGGTGAATTAACGATAATCACACGCCTTGATACGCCTTTAATCATGTCACACGCTCCAAAACCATTTGATGAAATTTTAACCGTTTTAGTTTTGGAATATTCATACAGATCCGTTGAGAATAAGCATAATGATTAAAAAGGTCGTTGACGTCAAGCGTTCGGAGCTGTCGGCGCTTTGCGCTCATAGCTATAACAATGTTTTTCAATTCAGCTGACGAGCTGTATTAATTCCTGTTTTCCACCGCAATACTTAAAACAGTCATATCGTCCTCGCAACCGTATTTCTCGACAGCCTTGTCAAGTATGCTTCGAGCCAATTCCTTTGCGTTTCTTCCTTCATACCCTTCAATGTTATCGGCGATCCATGTATCATCCTGCCCGTTTGCGACACCGTCACTTGCAATAACCGCCAGACTTCCCGCCTCCAGCCTGACTTTTGTACAGTCCGGCGCGTACGCCCCGGCGTTACCCAGTCCGGCAGCCAGGCTTTCACCTTTTACTCTGCGTACCGACTTTCCTTTTTTCACATAGGACGGCGACGCGCCATATTTGAACATCTGCGTATCGCCTGTAAACAAATTGATGCACATCAGATCCACCGTTGCACAGGCAATGTCCTCTTCACCCCTCAGGAGCATAACCGAGCTTAAAATCCTCAGAGCGGTTTCTGCCTGTACACCCGCTTTCAGGAATCTTTCGAGGATTTTTACTGCGGCCGCGCTGTCTCTCGCCGCCTCAATACCGCTCCCCATACCGTCTGACAAAATAACGCACAGTATGCCCTCGTCTGTTTTAAAGTATGTGCCGTTATCTCCGTTTACATGCTCGTTCCTTCTTCTCATCGAGGCGATACCGACAGATGCGGCAAGCGGTTCCGCTTCCAAAAGCACCAGTATACCTTTTCTTACCTTTTCCGGTTCACAGAGCCTTTTTCCGACGACAGCGGACAGCTTGTCCAGATACGCATCGTTCTTTTTTAGTTCAAGAACGCCCTGTCCTTCCAGTTCGATATGCAATCGACCATTCTTATCGCAAAACACACCTCCGGAAATATCGGTTTCTATTCCACGAAGATATAGCTTCAGCCGTTTTTCCGTATCCTTTTCTTTTGCGGATGTTATATCCAATTCTTCTGCCATGCTTTTGAGCACGAAGGACATATCCATATATTGAGCGTACAAAACATTCTGATTCTCGCGGAGCCTGTTTTTGAACTGCCTTCTTTGCATGAGCGCTCTCAGCTGCGTATTCACTGCTTCGGTAAACCCTTTGATGTCAAGACACCTGTCTCTGAAATGAGACGGAAAGTCCTCCTCCCAAAGCGAGCCTCTTTTCATCATTGTCTGCGAAACGTCGTTCATTGCGTTGAATGTATTTATGTATTCGCGGTTCCAGCAGATACTTGTCATCCGGCATTTCCGGCAGGTAACTTCGGCAGCCATATCAAAAACAGTTGCGATATCACCGTCGTTTCTGTCTCCATCGAGATTTTGTTTTAAAATGTCATAGATGTCCCGAAACGCTCTCGCCGCCCGTTCAGTTTTCACTTTGACATATGCCTTAGCTTTTATCGGGCCTTCATATGCGTCTTGCCTGATGAAACTTTCTTTCCAGCCAAGCAAAGCTGACCCCGGTAAAAGCATGAACACAACGGATGCGATGAATGTTTCATAAAGAACGGATTCCCGAAAAACGCTTTCCCAATTCCAAAGAGAAGCGACTGCGTTGGTCAGGATATAGGATAAAATAAACAGCAATCTGCTGCTTTTGAAACAGATTCCCGATATTAGTCCTGCGAGGGAAAAGCAGGCGGTAAAAAACGGAGGGGAACCCGCTGCGCAGTCCATCGATATACCGAAAGCAATGCCCGCAACGCTGCCCCATGCCATGCCGCCTTTATATGCCGCTGTCATAACAGCGATCACAGCAAGAAATCGCCCGATGGAGATGATACCGAATATATTAAGTCTTGAAAGAGAAATCAGTATTGTTGCCAAAAGTATCAACACACTGACGCGGCGGCGAAGCGGGTCGCTTTCGCTGACATTATGCGGTGATAATATCATTAAGTAAAAGTACGCGCTTGATGCGGCAAGCACTGTCTCCATGATATAAAATGCCGTAGCTGAAAGCCCCCAGCTTGAATCGGCAACGTAAACAAATCCTGTGCATGCTGTCATTATCCCTCCAATAAGCGGCATGAACCAGTTTTTGTTATACATTTTCGTATCTTTGAAAACAAAGGCTGCTGCAAAGACAAGCACGGATATCGCAACATATTTGGTCGCCCACACAAACCCGTCTGCGAGTACGGAACCCAGCATAGCACCGGCTATGGCAAACAGACCGCCGACACCGGTGCCGGAAGCCGCCACAAATCCGATGCCAAAGGGTGCGTATTCACGCAATATTTGCGCCGATGAAAGCAATATCCCCAATATGAGTCTTACAGCATATTCAATAGCATGAATAAACGATTGATTTTGAAATGCACTGCTTAGCCCTTTTTGGAACTTACCCGGAATTCCGCCCGTCAGCCTATCGACATTTGCCCATACTTTGTTTCCAATCAACGTTTTTTCCCTCCCGGAAAGTTTCTTTCGCATCGATTGATTGGATTATAACAGAAGGCTTGGTAATATTTGGTCTAACCGTGGAGCAACATGAATTATTTATTGCCAACCGGTTCGGTCTGGTATAAAATGCTCTATATAGGCAAGGAGGGTGAAAAATGTCTTCTGAAATAGAAGTGAAGCTTATGCTTCCGGATAAATTTATTTTAGACAAAATAACGAAAGATGAATTTCTTTCAAGGTATATCAAAGATGATCCGATAATACGTGAAACGTATTCAGAGTATTATGATACACCTGACTGGGTGCTGGAGAAACACGGCTATATTCTAAGAGTACGCAGAACCGATAACGTCAGCGTCGCCGCGCTGAAATTCGGCAGGATCGACAATGTCGAGTTTCCCGGCCTTTTTAATGGGCATCAGTGGCTGTGCCTGTTCAACAGCACCGAAACAATCATTTCCGACCTCATCGAAAGGACGGCGCCCGAGGAGATTCTCCAAATCGTCGGTGACAAAAAGCTCTCCGTTTGTTTTCAATCAGAGTATGTAAGGAAATATACAACGCTATACCTGCCCGACAGGGTGCGTCTCGAATTATCACTCGACGATGGCCGGTTGATCTGCGAAAACAAAAGCGAACCGCTGTATGAACTGGGCCTTGAGCTGCTTTATGGCAATATGGCCGCCCTAATGAATTTCAGCACACAGTTGATGGAACATTTCGGGCTTCAGCCCACCCTTCTGACCAAACAGCAACGCGCACTCAGGCTGATCAGAAGCCGATAATCCGTATAACGATTCCGCACATGCAGCGAAATGACAAGACATAACCTTTAAAGCCCGAAATAATCTTTGACTGCCCGAACATCCATCTGAATCTGTCGCTTTAATTCCTCGACGGAGTCAAACTTCATTTCGGGTCTGAGCATTTTGTGAAATTCCAACCGGACGTGTTTGCCGTATACATTGCGTTTGAAATTCATAATAAAGCTCTCGACCGTTACCGACCCCTCGCCGCTGACAGTCGGTCGGACGCCGATATTCGTGACCGCATAATGCGTCTCCGGTTCCTCTTCGATATGCAGACTCACAGCATATACCCCGTGTGCGGGAATAAGCACATTATCCGGAAAATTCATGTTGATTGTCGGCGCGCCTATATTTCTGCCGAGTTTATACCCGAAGTGCACGGTACCTGAAAGCGAATGCGGATGACCTAAAAACGCATTCGCTTTTTCAATTTTTCCTTCCTTCAGCAAAGTGCGAATATATGTTGAGCTTATCGTAATGCCATCCAGCGTAACCTTCGGCATGATGTCGCATCCGATACCGAGTTCGGCGCATTTGGCAGTAAGATTCTCAGGGTTCCCCCGGCCTTTATAGCCGAAACGGAAATCATGTCCCGCAACGAAGTGGATTGCTGAAAAATCCCCGACCAGCCAATTTATGAAGTCCTCCCAATGCATGTGCATCATGATGTCGTCAAAATGAACGACAATAATTTCGTTGATGCTGAAATATCTTCTGATTACTTCCGCCCTGTCCTCGGGTGATGTAATCAGTTCCATCTTGTGCCCCTCTACCAGAGAGCCCGGGTGTTCATCGAAAGTAATCACGGACGGAACCGCACCGTATCTTTTTGCGACCTCCGTTGTTTTTTTGAGCAGCGAGGCATGACCTTTATGCACACCATCGAAAAAACCCAAAGCGATTACTTTTTTCTCCCTATCCAATTCGTTATCCTCCCAACATCCCTTATCTGCCGTTCATATCTCAAAAAAACTTTTAACGGTTTTCAACATACCGTCCGGCGTCACCTCGCCCAGTGCAAGAAACTCGCCATCTTCGCCATATACCCTGTACCGTCCGGGTGCGGTTCCGTGAAAATCAAATACCGCTCCGTTTCTTAACTTTTTTTCCGGCTCACCGGTGACCGAAATAGCCTCATGTTCGGCGAAAACCGAGTCGACCGGCCTTAAAAACCGCTCCACAGTACCCGATTTAGCGGCTTCGGCTATCTGTTCAATCATGCAGGCCGTTTTGAGCGTATAGATCCCGGCTCTGGTTCTTATAAGCGTCGATAGGGTTCCTCCGCAGCCGAGTTCAAGGCCGATCTCATGACAAAGCGTTCTTATATAAGTACCTTTGGTACAGACAATACGCAGAAAATAATCGCCTCCGCGTTTATTCAAAAGCTCGATTTCCTTTATTTCGATTATCCGCGGCGCTCTTTTCGCTTCCAGGCCGGCTCTTGCATACTCATAGAGTTTTTTACCGTTAACCTTGACAGCCGAATACATGGGCGGAATTTGCTCGCGAACGCCTTTCATCCGGTCTAACACACCGATCAGCTCTTCTTCTTCGACATCCGCCGCGGACTGCCTTACAATCCTGCCCGTAATATCCTGTGTATCGGTTTCGATACCCAACCTTAAACCCGCGATATATTCCTTGTCCGCATTTACAATAAACTGCACTGCCCGCGTAGCACGGCCGACAAACAATGGCAACACTCCCGTTGCCATCGGATCGAGAGTGCCGCCATGGCCTATTCTTTTTACGCGCAGAATGCTTCTCATTTTGGCAACGACATCATGCGAGGTCCAACCGGAGGGTTTGTTGATGATCACAATTCCCTTCATTGTGTTTTCCAGACCTTTTCTGTCGCTTCCAGCATCAGCCTTTCCGCTTCTTTAATATCGCATTCCAGCATACAACCGGCTGCCATTCCATGCCCCCCGCCGCCGTGCTGTTTGCAGATTGCATCCGCATTGGCATAATGCACGGTACGCACTGAGACTTTACACAGGTCATCGTCCAGTTCCCTAATCGTAATACTGGTCTCGACGCCCTCTATCTGACCTGCAACAACGGCAATATCCTCAAGATCATCCTCGTCCGCGCCCGCTTTTCCCAGCATGGCCCTGTCTATAGACGCGATAACGATCTCGCCGTCTTTATAAAACGAAAGACTGCTGATGATATAACTCTCCAGCAATAGCCTGCTTTTTCTCTGCGTCATGAAAATAGTTTTGTTGATGATTCCATTGGGCGCTCCGGCATCAACTAAAGCAGCAGCGGTTTTTAAGGTGTCGGCTGTCGTATTCTTATAACGAAAGCACCCTGTATCCGTTGATGCGGCAATATATAACAGCTTTGCCGTTTCCGGGCTGATGTGCCCGCAAAGCTCCATCAAAATCAGATAGATGACCTCGCCGCAGGAAGCGCGTTCACTGACGATAAAATTATTCTTTGCGTAAAGGCTATTGGACTTATGATGATCTATAGATAAATCGGCCTTGCCTTTAAGCTCCCTTGCGTTGACTTGTATGATGTCTTCATCAGCCATATCTACGCATACGATACAGTCGGGTTTAAAGCCTTCGGGCGCGATGAACTGTTCGACATACGGTATGTACCTCGCCGTTGTTTGCGGGTTATTAAGCATATAAGCGGTTTTACCCAGCTCACGAAGACCGCTGCAAAGTCCGGCCGCGCTTCCCAGCGCGTCCCCGTCCGGTCTTTGATGTGAAAGGACAAGAAATCGATCCCTTTGCCGCAGATAATCTGCCGTCTGTGCTAAATCAAGCATCTGTTTTCTCCTCTTCAGCGATATCCAGCTCATTTAACAGCTTTGAAATATGCGCTCCGTGAGCTATGGATTTGTCTATCTCAAAGATCAACTCAGGAGTATACCTGAGTTTTATGCTTTGTCCCAATTCCCGCCTGAGGTAGCCCGAAGCGGATTTCAAGCCTTTTTTAATTTCCTTCTCTTCAACATCGCCAAAAATGCTGATATACACCTTTGCATACCTCAGATCAGCTGTCGTATCGACGGCGGTCACGCTAAGCAAGCCTTGTTTAACGCGCGGATCCTTTACATTGCGCAGAAGAGTATAAAGCGTTCTCTGTATATCTTCGTTTATTCGTTGTATCTTGTTGGATGCCATTTGGCCGCCCTCCTATACCTTAGTCATTTGCGATGAATAGCCGGAACACTCAGAGGATCAGGTTTCCCGCCCTCTCGTCATGCTCCGCCAAACCTTCTTTCTCTTATACCGTAAGCTTCGATGGCCAGCTCCAGTTCGTGTTCGTCAAAATCAGGCCACAATGTCTGTGTAAAATAAAACTCCGAATAAGCGGATTGCCAGAGAAGAAAATTTGAGATCCGTATCTCGCCGCTTGGTCTGATCACCAGATCCGGATCCGGTATTCCGGCTGTATACAGAAAATTCGAAAATTCCTCTTGCGAAGGTTTATTTATTTTCCCGGCCTTACAGTCCAATGCATATTTATAAGCCGCGCGCAGAATCTCATCTCTTCCGCCGTAGTTCAGGCATAAATTGACTTGAAATCCTTGAAGGCCCTGAGAAATATTTCTTGTTTTCTCCACGAGCTCACGAATTTTAGGCGAGAGTACCTCAGTATTGCCCAGAATATTCAGTCTTATTCTCTCTTTTTCCATTTTCTCGATAGCTTCATTAAGGTACTTTTCCAGCAGAGCCATGATTGAGGAAACCTCTTCCTCGCCGCGTTTCCAGTTTTCTGTTGAAAATGCGTACACAGTCAGGAACTCAATGCCGATGTTTTTACAATAAGTCGCAATCTTTCTGAAGTTCTCGGCACCGAAAGAATAACCTACCGAGCTTGGAACGCCCCGCTTTTTTGCCCATCTTCGGTTACCGTCCATTACAATTGCAATATGGCGGGGGAGCCTTCTTTTCTCAGCTTTCCCCGCCTTGCTGTGCCGTATTTTATTTTTCCATATGCCTAATATGCCCATACCGGTCAAGCCACATGCGACTGGCGTTCTTTTTGGATGCAAAAACTTGAACGCTATATCTCGTAGAGCTCTTTCTCCTTTGTTCCGACAAGATCGTCAATCTTTTTAATGTGTTCATCGGTAATCTTCTGCATGTCCTTTTCGACGTTCTTCAGATCATCCTCGGTTATTTCCGACTTTTTTCGAAGTGCTTTGAATTTATCCATTGCATCTCTGCGGATATTGCGCACAGCAATCTTGCTGTCCTCTCCGTATTTATGCACCTGCTTTGCAAGCTCCTTACGCCTTTCCTCGGTAAGCTGCGGAAATACCAGACGGATGATTCTGCCGTCATTTTGCGGGTTAATGCCAAGATCGCTTGCCTGAACCGCACGCTCAATCAATTTAAGGCTGGCTGTATCCCAAGGCTGAATGACCAGTGTTCTGGGATCCGGTGTCGATATGGTTGCGATTTGGTGAATCGGTGTCGGAACGCCATAATAATCGACCTTGATTTGATCAAGCACCGCGGCATTGGCTCTGCCCGCTCTGACTGATGTAAATTCGGTTTGCATAACCTCAATTGTTTTGTCCATTTTTATGGAATATTCTTTGTAGTCGTCCATATTCATTAAACTGCCTCCTAACGCAAAATCAAAATACTGTGGTTCCGACCTTATCGCCCATAATTACTTTTATAATATTCTCAGGATCATCCAGTCCAAATAGAATCAGCGGTATTTGATTGTCCATTGAAAGAGAAGTTGCGGTTGAGTCCATGACGCCGAGCCTTTTGGTCAGCACATCGTTATAGGTGATCATCTCAAACTTCTTGGCATCGGGAAATATGTTCGGATCGGAATCATATACGCCATCCACATTTTTTGCCAGTAAAATCGCATCCGCGCGGATTTCAGCCGCCCTGAGGACCGCAGCGGTATCGGTAGAGAAGAACGGACTTCCGGTACCGCATCCGAAAATGACGATTCTCCCCTTTTCCAGATGCCTTATTGCCCTTGATCGAATATACGGTTCGGCAACAGCGCGCATCTCAATGGCTGTCTGGACTCTGACGGGTACATCCATCTGTTCCAGCACGTCAGCAATCGCAAGGCAATTGATGACTGTCGCCATCATTCCCATATGATCTGCTCTGACCCGTTCAACCATTCCCTCGCCGTCTTTGACTCCGCGCCAGAAGTTTCCACCCCCGACAACAACGCCGATTTGTATACCGGCTTCAACGCATCTTTTCAATGTAAGGCAGACGCTTTTGATAACGGTGAAGTCAAGGCCCGACTTACCGGACCCCGTCAGCGCTTCGCCGCTGACCTTCAACAGAACGCGCTTGTATTTTGGTTCCCGCTTTTCCATTTATGAACCTCCGTTTGATATGCACTAACATTCTAATACATTTTATGTTATTTTAAAAGTGCTTTTGAAAATTCATCATTCCGGGTTTCCTCTCCAATCCAACCTATTCAGATTCCGGTATCATGTTCCCAATGGCTAAGCTGCATAAACAGAAGTCTCATGCACCCATCGATTTTAAAAGATCCGGGCGCTGTTGGGCAAACCTGTCCGATTTTGCGCGCCGGGGCAGCACTTTTATTCATCTGTTCCGGTACGGTTAAACGAATCGGCTGCCGATTATTATAATGTCCACTGAACAAATGCGTTTTGCGAAACGCATTTGTTAAAGAGCAAGAACTGCTCTTTTGACAGCAAAACAAGCCTGTTTTGCTGTTTCAGATGCATTGATTGTCTGCCTGAATGGATTTGCGGATACACGCCGCGAATCCATTGTGCATGATTTTTTGCTGTAAACAGCAAAAAACCTTGCACCTGACCAATTCAAAAACGCTGTCAAAGTATTGCAGTTGTTGCGTTTTTGAATTGTTCAGCAGGCATTATTATAGCATATTTGGGCCATATTACAAGCAATAGTTACGGTAAGGCAGTCGTGCTGATCATTTTTCCTTTACATGCACCGACCCTTAACCGACCGGCTACACACTGTGCATGTTTTACTAAAAGGGCCTGATTAACACGTAACAATGTTAATCAGGCCCTTTTAAGTCTTATCTTATTTAACCATGCCAGCCACTTCGTCAGCAAAATTATCTGATTTCTTTTCAATGCCCTCACCGGTTTCAAAGCGGGCAAAAGCCGCAACCTTGATCGTACCGCCGAGTTCCTTTGCTATTTCCGCCACATGCTTTTCCACGGTTATTTTACTTTCCTTTACATAGGCCTGCTGCATCAGGCACATTTCCTCGTAGAATTTGTTTATGCGCCCTATGACCATTTTTTCCGCCACCTGGCGGGCTTTGTCATCAGGAAGATTCTTGGCCTTGTTTTCTTCAATTGCCTTGGCCAGTTGAATCTCGCGTTCCTTATCGATTACAGCTTCGGAAACGATGGATTTATCCAGATACAGCGGTCGCATTGCCGCAATCTGCATGGCAAGGTCCTTACCCAACTCTTGAACTATGGGGTTGTCCTTGATGTTGTCCGATACATCCATGTTTACAAGAACACCGATCTTGCCGCCCATATGAATATAGGGAACGCTGACACCGCCGGAATAACGGGTAAACCTGCGGACCTTGATGTTCTCACCGATCACGAGGATCTTATCCTGCTGCATTTCGGTAACTGTCATTTTGCTTCCCGGATAGGTCATCGCCATCAATGCGTCCACATCCGCTGGGTTGTTCATTGCAACCGCCTCGGCAACGCCTTCGGCAAATCTCTGGAAATCCTCGTTTTTGGCCGCAAAATCGGTCTCGATATTGACCTCAACGACGGCCGCTTCTCCGGTTTCGCTCACGTAAGCGCGGCAAACGCCTTCCGCGGCGATTCTTCCGGCCTTTTTCTGTGCGGTTGCCAAACCCTTTTCACGCAGGTACTCAACCGCCTTATCTATATCTCCGTCAGCTTCTGTCAAAGCCTTTTTACAATCCATCATTCCGACGCCTGTCATCTCTCTGAGATTCTTCACATCGCTTGCTGTAAATGCCATCTCTATGCAATCCTTTCTTCGTATTGTTAATCGGATTATTCGCAGCTTATTTCCTGCTCAGCCGAGGTCTTCACCGTCGGATTTTTCTGCCGGTGTTTCCCCGATCGCCGCGCCGTTTTCCGTATCGATATCATCATTTATCTGCGGGTCCGCAGCGATCTCCTCGCTGTCGGAGCCCTGGCGGCCTTCCTGTACAGCGTTGGCCATTGTCGCTGCAATGAGCCTGATTGCTCTGATAGCATCGTCATTACCGGGAATGATATAATCAACCTCGTCCGGATCGCAGTTCGTATCCACGATCGCTACGATAGGTATTCTGAGCTTTCTGGCTTCGGCAATCGCATTGCGTTCTTTTCTCGGATCGATGATGAAAAGGGCACCGGGCAGTTTCTTCATATCTTTTACGCCGCCCAGGTATTTCTCCAGCTTCGTTATTTCATTGGTCAATTTGATGACTTCCTTCTTCGGAAGCATATCGAAGGTACCGTCGTCCTGCATTTTCTGAAGCTGCATGAGCCTGTCGATTCTTGTGCGCATTGTCTTAAAATTCGTAAGCATTCCGCCAAGCCATCTGGCATTGACATAGAACATGCCGACTCTTTCCGCTTCTTCCTTAACCGAATCCTGCGCCTGCTTCTTTGTCCCGACGAAAAGGACATTTCCGCCATCTTCCGAAACGCTGCGGATGAAATTATACGCTTCCTCGATCTTTTTTACCGTCTTTTGAAGATCAATGATATAAATTCCGTTGCGCTCCATATAAATATAAGGTGCCATTTTGGGATTCCATCTTCTGGTCTGGTGTCCAAAGTGAACGCCCGCCTCCAGAAGCTGTTTCATAGATACGATTGCCATAAATAATGTTCCTCCATTCTTGTTTTTACCTCCACCAGCCTCATGCTTCGCGTTCACCTTTTACGGCACAAGGCGCGAAAATCAGCCGACGTGTGTAATTTTCGTAATGCTGAAGTATTTTAGCACAACCTTCGCCTGTTTGCAAGGATTTTATCACGATAAACGACAAATAACCGGGGAAGTCCCCCGGTTAGCCAATAAATACAGTCCTCTATCGAAACCCGAACCGCATTTACCGAATAATCGATTGATTAATCCCGGTAAAGCCAACAGCCCGGCAATCAAATCCAAAACCGTTTATTTCTTTTTTCACGCTTATGCTCTTTTACATCCACGAGAATTATATCATCACCTATTCTGATAATGCAATCCCAACCGATTACATAATCATCTTCCCGGCCGAAGAGACCCAGAAAACGACAGGGACCGGGCACCACGATGGCCAGTATCCGCCCGTCGACAACTTCGACCACGACATCATCCACAAAACCAAGCCGGCTTCCGTCGCAGATATTTATGACTTCCTTGCATCTTAAATCAGCTATTCTGCACTTCATGGCGTACCTCCCGGAAAAATAATCGGGCTTTTTCGTCAGATATACCCGATTGATATATATTCCGGGAATGCCTGTACCTATGCCTGACAGGAAAAGAAAGCCGTCAGGTTGCGGTAATCGCGGTTTAAAGCGCACTCAGTATTTTCTGCAATGCGGGCTGAGCCCAAAAGACGCCGTACCGAAGGCGCTTCCCCTTGTCTTTCTATTTCAACATATCCATGGAATTTATTCCATGGAAGAATCAGCGCCGAACCATTCGATAGCGAAATCACCATACTACTCTTTTTGTTTCTTCGGGTTTTTATCTGTTCCACAGCTCAGGTCAAGGACCTTTAGTTTCCTATACCTTCGTTCAGCATTTTTCTTATCTTAATATCCCGTTCAAAATGGTTCCTGCCTTCTCCGCCTCATATTTATGTACTATTTAGCATAATCCGTTCTTTTCATGACACCCCAATGATAACGGCAATGCGATATCTCATCGCGCTGTTACACCAGACATGCTTTCAGCTTCAACATTTGTTATATATTACCACTCCCGCAGCCATCATATTAAAGCTGCGGGAGTTTTGTCAGCCAATAAGGCATCGGTTAATATTTGTCATATATTCCTTTTGATCTGATTAATCGCGCTTTTTTCCAGTCTCGACACCTGCGCCTGCGAAATCCCAACCTCATTGGAGACTTCCATTTGGGTTTTTCCTTCATAAAAGCGGAGAGCTAAAATATGCTTCTCTCTTTGCCCCAGCCTCGCAATCGCATCGGACAAGGCAATTTGTTCAAGCCAGCTTTCATCGTTGTTTTTCGTATCGCCAACCTGATCCATTACGCATATCGCATCCCCGCCGTCGGTATAAACCGGCTCGTACAGAGAAACCGGTTCCATAATCGCATCGATGGCAAACACGACGTCTTCCCGCTTCAAATCAAGCTCCTTAGCAATTTCCTCCACTGTCGGTTCTCTTTGTTTTTCGTTTGTAAGCCTTTCTTTAACTTGAAGAATCCGATATGCTGTGTCCCGCATCGAACGCGAAACGCGTATCGTGCTGTTGTCACGCAGATATCTGCGGATTTCACCGATGATCATCGGTACGCCATAAGTCGAGAATTTGACATTTTGGGATAAATCAAAATTATCAATCGCTTTAATTAACCCGATACAGCCTACCTGAAACAAGTCGTCCGCGTTTTCACCTCTGCCGATAAACTTCTGAATCACCGAAAGCACAAGTCGAAGATTTCCGGATATCAGTTCCTCCCTTGCTTTCAGGTCTCCCTCTTTACACTTTTTTAACAGAGCGTTAATCTCGTCATTTTTCAATACTTTGAGCTTTGAAGTATTTACGCCGCTCAGCTCGACCTTGCCTTGCATATAACGCAAACCTCCCCGGGACGTTTTTGACCCCCGAACACGGTTAACCGCATTCGATTCATAAAGTCAGTATTTCCGTGAGGGATTCGTTTAATACAGACCACAAGGCAAGCTTAATTTGCCGAAAAAACCCGAAGAAGCAAAAAACCGCTGAAATACAGCGGTTTTTTAAGCAAATTCTATCCGAAATATTTATTAATCCATATTATGGTAATATTTAGGCGCGGTAGGGATAAATATGTGTTCCGGATTGTAAAGAGGTTATTTGAGACAGATTGCTATAGTATAACTCTGAAAGCCTTTTGAAATTGAGCCGCGATACGGTCGACATTAAGTAAGCCGTCCGGGTCGCGTCTTTTCTGCGGTTACTATTTAGTACGCGTATGATTCGTTTACCATTCGTGATACCGATTCCATGCCCGTAATACAGATTGCCCGGCAAAACAATCACGTTTTCGCCCTGCAGTTCCGGCGTTTTCGGATCGACATCGGGATTTTTGAAATATGCCCGGTCGCCCGGCAAAATATCCCCTGCTTCCCGCGGGGAACCGAATTCACGAATAACGGGATCAAGCGCGTGCCAGTTCATCAGATAAATCGTTGAGAAAGCTTTGTTAAACAGCGCCTCGCCAAAAACATTAAGCAGCGCTTTGTATATGACAATGACCATCGCGGTCGCACATTCCGTCTTGTACTTTCTGCCGTTCTGATAGATATCGTTAATCGCATCACTGCCTTTGATGCCGCTTTTTAAACGAAATCCGCCGTTATCTGTCCTGAACCAATAGTCTTCATTGCATTTTGATTTATGGAACACATCAAAGCCCATCCCGCTTTTGTTAAGAGCATGTGCCGCGTTCACTATTTCTTGCCTCATCTTCAGTTCAAATCTCAGCTGCTTGAGGTTGTCGTAACGGTAATGCATTTCGCTGTCGCTCATCTTTTTCAGCACCAGGCTCTCCACGCTGTTCAGCGGGTATTCTTTTAGTAAATCTAAAATGTCCGGCTGGTTTCCGGATATATAAATCATATCGTATCACCCGGATCATTCCGCGCATCCATCAGCTGCTCTGCGATTGGTGTTCTAATCCACTGTTCCCACTGAGCAGGATCTCTTGCATACTTTCGAAACGAGTATTCCGATAGCAGTGATTTTTCTCTCTCGCTCAAAGGCCTAAACGCTGACAGTGCCGCATTTTCCGTAGAATCAGAGGGTAAGATTGGCTGCTTTACATATGTACCGTTTTTTTTGTGCAAATATTTCCTTTCGTAGTCAATGGCGCTGAACACGGGTTTGCTTGCATATTGAAAACTGTCCTCGGTAAAATACAAAAAGGGATCGTTTTCCTCGAGCCATTTGATATATGAATCATATTGCCTTTCCTTGTCGTTTACATCGGTATGCATTTCGCCCGCTGTTACGGCAATAATGCCGGTCTCAAAAGGCTCTTCCCGCATACCCATTGTCTTTGATACTGTCATGTCAAAGTCAATATCAAGGTTTAAAAGATATCGTGCCAGTTCCGCTTCTCTGTCCTCCGGAGAACGCAGCCTTTGCGCAATCAGTTTGAGAACACGGGGGTCTTCCAGCTTAAAAACCGACCATACCAAATCATGTATATAATGGCCCTTAATCCCGCGTTTGAATATCATGTCGATGATGATCGGTAAAATGCTGTCATCTTTATATATATTGAGCAGCACAGCCGCCGCTGATTCCATAATCTGCTCATAATCTTCGTTCATACCGTCCTCTTGATATCCCGTTTCCAGCATCCATTTTAGTACAGTATATACCCGGTTTCTTTTGACCGATAAATAATCCTCGCTGCCTGTTTTCCATCGTTCCAGAAATTGACCCATTATTTTCAGCGCGGTCAGATTTCTGGAATTCAGCCTTGGGTACAGCCGCAGCTCTTTGATCTGCGGCGCCAATACAAACAGACAGGGAAACGAAAAACGCCTGTCGTTGATAAGCGCTGTTGCGGAAAATCCGTTTTTCTCGAAGGCTTCTCTGAAAGCTTCGGCGCATCTTTCCGATCCCTGCGCAATCCTGATGCCGTCCAGATAGCTTTGCTCTGTATCCATATAAATCTCCATTCTGCCGCGAAGCGGCGGCACAAATAGTCAGGAAAAATCGATGATCTAAACGCGATACAAATATCGCGCTTGCAAATGGCCGCCGCCATATTTGGCGGCCATTCGATTTCTTCCGTTGCTATACATTATGCGTGAATACGCTGAAATGCTCATGCACGCAAAGACCGGGTGTTATCCGCAATATGCCAGATAACACCCGGTCTCAGTAATAATGCTATGTATTCCGGTTCAGCTTTCTACTAACTCCAGAACGTCCATAGGACAGACATTGACGCATTTTCCACAGGCAATGCACTTGGACGGGGCTGACTTTTCCGGATCTTTGACCATCAGCCCGAACGGACAGGCCTCAACGCATTTTCCGCACCCGACGCAGAGCTTTTTGTCGATCATATAAACGCCTTTTGCATTTTGCTTGATAGCACCGTACTCACAGGCGTTCGCGCATTTTCCGCACTGCGGGCAAGCTTTAACCCATAAGCTGCCGTCCTTTTTATTGTCGATGCGGATGCAGGACTTATCTTCATCGTACACCTTGTAAAATGTTTCGGAGCAGGTGACCATGCATTGAAAACAAGAATAACACTTGGATTGATTCTTTACCTTGACTTTCTTCATATAACCCCTCATTCCCCAACGATAAGCAAACCGGTTTAAAGTGCAACCGTTTGATTTTCTTTATTGATTATTATCTATTTAATAATACCATGCGGCCCAATGAAAGTAAAACGGTATACTTGCCAAAAATAAACGGGTTAATAGCTGTTTTGCTGTCATTTTCTCATCCTTTGTACATTGTCCCCGCCGCAATCTACATATTCGGGCTTGTCGATTACTCAGATATGTTTCAGAATTTCACGCTTTAATCTGATGATAATGCGCTTTTCCAGACGCGAAATATATGACTGAGAAATACCCATATAGTCCGCAACCTCTTTCTGTGTGCGTTCCTCAGCGCCGTTGAGGCCGAAGCGCATCACTATAATCCTTTGCTCGCGTTCCGACAGCTTAGCCATCGCATCAACCAGAAGAGCTCTGTCAACATCGTCCTCCAGCGGCCTCATGATCATATCCGATTCTGTTCCCAATATCTCGGAAAGCAGAAGCTCGTTGCCGTCCCAGTCCGTATTGAGCGGCTCATCAAAAGAAATCTCATGCTTTTGATTATTCGTTTTCCGAAGGTGCATCAGGATTTCATTTTCGATACATCTTGAAGCGTAGGTGGCGAGTTTGATGTTTTTTCCCGCGTCATAGGTATTGACGGATTTTATCAGGCCGATCGTACCGATGGAGATCAGATCTTCTATATTGATACCCGTGTTTTCGAACCGTCTGGCAATATAGACCACAAGGCGAAGATTGCGTTCAATTAAAATCTGCTTGGCTGCATGGTCACCTGATGAAAGCTTCGAAATCAGCTCGGCCTCCTCACGCCGGTCAAGTGGCGGCGGCAGTGTCTCGCTTCCGCCGATATACATCAGCGAATCGGGTGGGGCAAGGCCCAGTCTTTTCATCAGCCTGTAGATCAAAACAATAATGCGTGTGCTGCTCTTCATAAAAACCTCCATTTCTCCACGAAGCGGCACTACAAACGATCACTCTTTTTATGCATCTCCGTTAACCAGAGCAGAATAAATTCCGCTATCCGATAGTTTTGTGGGTGATATTACCACCCACATTCCCCGTATCATTTTTTTATCCAACGCAATTTTATCCGGCTTGAACGCAAGCAGCATATCGCTTTTAATACCGACCGTGCTAAATGGAATAAGGCGGAAACGCATGTTCGGATCAAGTTCCCATAAACGCTCCAGAAGCTCAACCGCCTTCCTGCCGTTTGGATTGACTAAAATCTCAGCAGTTTGTCTGTTAAACAAGCCGAGCACGCAATCAATATCGACGACCGGCGTCGGTATACCGGTCAGCGGATCTCTTACGTTGTTGCCGGTGTCTCTTAGTGCGAGAAAAGAAACCTCTTTGCCGCCGTGCGCAATGTCTACTTGCACAAATCCGCCCTTTCCCCGCCGTGGCATCATGAAACGGAAAACAAGAACCAGAAGGCCGTAGGATAATCCGAAGGACAGCGCAAGCGCCCTGAAGCTGATTGGCAGATAGATGCCCGCGCCCGTCCAGATTTCTCCGCCAAGCAGCGCGACCGCCATGACTACTCCACCGAATGCTGCCGTTGCTGCCAGAAAAACAAGTGTGATTCTCAAAAGCCCTTTTTGTCCGCCGAACGCACACAAAATGATTAGCATTCCGACGGCAAGTTTGACTAAAAAGCTCTGCAGGAAAGCAAAACCCGGGAAAACGGCTATAACGGCATAAGCAGCACCAAGCATCGCTCCGGAGACAAGCCTGAGCTTTTTAACCCGGATCGCACAGATTTTGCTCACAGCCAAAAGCAACAAATCGTTGACAATCAGGTTAATAAAAAAAAGACTGTCTATGTAAACAACCCGCACAGTTCTTCCCCCTGATTTAATTATAAGCAAGTCCGGTTAACGAAAAAAGTCAGAAAAGTGCCTTTCCAAAATAAGTCGATTACCTTGACAGGAACGCCTTTTAGCACAAAATCCGGCTCTATTCGCTTTAATAAATCATAGGATCATCGTAACCTGTAAAATACATCTCTTTATTATATAAGGTGAATAAACTGCTGTGATTTATAGAAAATATTGCATTAACAGAATATCCGTGCTATATTAAAAATAAGATTGATTATTGCTAGCAACAATGCCATTGAGGAGGTTGAATTATGAGCGATAACTTGAAAATCGTCATCATCGGCGGCGGCATAGCGGGCCTCTCGGCTGCGCAGGGCGTTCGTGAAATCACGAAAACGGCGGATATCAAGCTGATATGCGCGGAAAATCGGTTACCCTATTACAGGCCGCGAATCTGCGAGGTATTCTCAGGCCTTGATCCGGATAAACTGGTAGTAAAAAATGCTCAGTGGTTTACAGACAATGCCATAGAAACCGTTTTTGCCACTGTTACAGCCATTGATGCCGACGGCAAATTCGTTTTAACCGGGGGAGGCGAACGCATTGAATATGACAGGCTGATCATCGCAACCGGCGCCAACGGAAATCTCCCGAAGGTTCCCGGTTCGGATGCCGAAAATGTACTGGCTATGCGGTATCTTAAGGACACCGATCGGGTCAGGCGTTTCCCCGGTGCGGTCGTCATCATAGGCGGCGGTCTGCTTGGTCTTGAGGCAGCGTGGCATTTATCCCGCGAAGGCCGTCCCGTAACCGTTGTTGACAGAGGCGGTCACCTTTTATCCAGGCAATTGGATCCGGAAGCTGGCGCATTCTTTAAAAAAGTCGCGGAAGATGCCGGAGTCCGAATCGTACTGGACGGAAACCTTGAGCATATAGACGGCAAACAGGTCTTTCTCGAAGGCGGGACCGTACTGGATGCCAATGTTGTCCTCTTTGCGGCCGGAATAAAGCCCGAAGTGTCCCTTGGTGTGACGCTCGGACTCAGCGTCAATCGCGCCATTGTTGTAGACGAAAAAATGCAAACCTCAATGGAAGATGTGTATGCCTGCGGAGACTGCGCCGAGCTCAACGGCATCAATCAGGGTCTTTGGACGGTTTCGATGGCACAGGGCCCGGTCGCCGGTAAAAACGCTGCCGGGGGTGACGCTGTATACAAGCCCGAACCCCCCTCTTATACGATGAATGCGATGGGGACAAGGATATGGTCGCTCGGGGACATTGGTACCTCAGATGCGGTCAGCAGTCAGGGCGGATCCGATTTTAAAAAGCTTTTCTTTGACACAAACGGAAAGCTGGCGGGTGCAATCATGATCGGCAGCATAACAAAAGCATCCGCATTGAAGAAGGCGATCAGCGAAAAAGTGCCAAAAGAAGAAGCGCTGCGCATTTAGAATAAAATATGATTATTTCGGAGGAATTATGATGAAATCCTATGTTTGTTTACTCTGCGGCTATGTTTACGACCCGGCAGACAATGGCGGCGTCCCGTTCGAGGAACTGCCCTCTGATTGGGTTTGCCCGCTGTGCGGCGCCGGAAAGGAAGACTTTGAGGAAGCCTGATCACCGAAAAACTCTGCTGCATGAATAGTATTGAAAGAAAAGCAGCGCCGTTGTCTTTAATACTGTTCTCCGATATATTTAAAGAACAGTATTTTGGCTACAGGCAAAGCGGCCATAACCGTGGCCGCTTTGCCTGTAGCCTTTTATAATACCTTATACTATTTTGCGTTTTTGAGAATAGGATATCTCGTTTTTTATCTCTCTTATCCATAAGCCGGGAGGCAGCTCGTCAAGAGCCGTCTTCCGGCTGCTTTACATGATTTTCTCGTACCGGAATCCAGTCCGCCTGCCGTATCAGTTGCTGCTTTTCCATTTCACATATGATTGATATCTTTCTCTGATCCGGTCTTTCTTAAGCAGCCGCATAACGGAATACAGATCAAGCGATCTGTTTTGAGCTGTCAGCAGATATCTGAGCATTTCACAGATATCGCCCATGTGCCCCCGATAACGCTCCGGCTCTTTTTTATACTGCCTGGCCTCGGAGGCGTACCCGAATTCAGGCGCCAGTGCTTTGATTTTTTTCAGCCATTCTTCCGAAGTGTCCCGGTCGTCATAAAACCGGTCAAGGTAAACTTTTATTATATCATCGTTAATATTTTCTGCGGATGACCACGGGGTATTGAACAGCTCGTCATACATATACCAAATCTGTGCTTTGATTTCGCTGTAAGCAGCAATGTCTTTTCTGGGGTTTGCCTTTTCCCGGTCGATATTCAAGACCTGCTCGGTATAAGCCCTGTCCTTAACGTATACCGTATAAAACGCCGAATCGTATTTTCTTATATAGTCCAGAGACTTTTCGTAGACCTCCTGCGCTTTCAGCTTCCCGATATAGCTTTTTGATATATCCCTGAGTTTATTTAAATCAAAGATTGCGCCGCTTTTTCCGATCCCGGAAAAGGAAAACGTGAATTCTTCGATCCGTGCTGTTGGATTTCTGCTATACCAGTTCTCAAAACCGCTGTTTGCGATTGTGGCAAGGTACAGCAGAACCGCCTCTACCGGTACACCGACTTCGAAATAATAACTGATCGCAAGTTCGGGATCCTTTCTTTTACTGAGCTTTCGGATCGAACCGTTGTCGTTTTTTAATAAAGGCGATATATGCGCGTATTTCGGCGGTGTCAAACCGAACATGGAAAACAGCTGCAGATGAATCGGAAGCGATGCAACCCATTCGTCCGCCCTGATCACATGCGTCGTTCTCATCAGCGTATCGTCCACAAGGTGGGCAAAATGATAAGTCGGGTAACCGTCGGCTTTTAGTATGACAATATCCAGATCGTTTTCCGTGATGGTCAGATTGCCCTTTACTAAATCCGGATATGTGGATTTCTTTCCGGGACCGCCTTCAGATCTCAGGCGGATAATGTATTTCTCCCCGTTTTGTATCCTTTTCATCGCTTCGCCGGGTCCCAGGCGGCGGCATGCTGCCCATTTACCCCAGTAGCCGGTCTTCTCCTTTAATGCTTTCTGCTTTTTTCTCGAAAGCTCCAGCTCTTCCTGTCCGCAAAAGCACGGGTATGCCTTACCTTGTCGTATCAGGTGCTTGACGAATGTATGGTAAATTTCTTTGCGCCGGGTCTGAATATAGGGCCCGTACTCTCCTTTTTCACCGGTCAGGTCAATCGGGCCTTCGTCAAACTCAACGCCGAATTTTTTGAGGTCCTCAATGATCAGCTCAATCCCGTTTGGTACCGTCCGTTTCCGATCCGTATCTTCTATACGAAGATAGAATACGCCTCCGGTCTGCTTTGCAAAGATGCGTTCGATGAATGAAGCGTACAGCGCGCCCATATGAATAAAACCCGTCGGGCTTGGCGCATATCTGGTCACGACAGCATGTTCGGGCAAGCTTCTTTCTTCGTATTTCTTCAGGTAATCCTCTATGGTACGATCAATATCCGGAAAAATCCGATCCGCCAGTGCAAAACTGTCCATTCTGCGCCTCCCTTTTCTAAAAACTGCCTTGCGGGAATCTTTTCTGATTTATAACAGCTTCGTTATTCGATGTCAAGATATACCTTAAAACCCGTTCGTTGTATATAACGTCCACTGAACAAATGCGTTTTGCGATCAGCAGGCATTATATAAGTATCAATTTCCGATTATATTGTAATAATATACAAAATATCATTTGTCATATCAGAAAATTTGTTATATAATAATAGATAATTATTAATAAAATGGAGGTTAAATATGTTAACACCAAAACAAAACTTGCAGGAAACCATCAAAGGCGGCAAGCCGGACCGGTTCGTGAATCAATACGAAGCCATCATGCTGATGTTTAACCCCTATATTATGAATTCCAACTCTCTGCTTCAAAAAGGCCAGCGGAACATTGTTAACGCGTGGGGCGTAACAAACTCCTTTCCGGAAGGGACACCCGGTGCTTTCCCCGTGCATACGCCGGACAAAATTGTCGTCAAGGATATCGAGCGCTGGCGGGACTATGTTCATGCGCCGTCACTGAAATATTCTGACGATGAATGGGCTGCCTTCAAGGCGCAGTATGACGCAGTGGACGGTACTATGGCTTACAAAGCCGCCTTCATTGCGCCCGGTCTCTTTGAGCAGACGCACCATCTTTGCGAAATCACAAACGCGCTAACCTATTTCATTACAAACCCCGATGAAATGCATGATCTGATCTCCTACCTTACCGATTGGGAGCTGGCGCTTGCCGAGGGCATCTGCTCTAATCTTCATCCCGACGCCGTATTCCACCATGATGACTGGGGCGGCGAAAGAAGCTCATTCATGAGTCCGAATATGTTCGCTGATTTCTTCCTGGAACCATACAAGAAAATTTACGGCTACTACCGCAGCCACGGAGTTGAACTCGTGGTGCATCACGCCGACAGCTACGCTGCGAATCTGGTTCCGTATATGATCGAAATGGGTATCGATATCTGGCAGGGCTGCATGAAATCGAATAATGTCCCCGAACTCATAAAGAAATACGGCGGAAAAATCAGCTTCATGGGCGACATCGACAATAAGGAAGTGGATTTTGACGGCTGGACGCGCGAAGATTGCCGGAAAGCCGTACGCAATTCCTGCGACAGATGCGGAAGCAAGTATTTTATTCCCTGCATTACTCAGGGCGGACCCGGCTCCGTATATCCCGGTGCCTATGAGGTTATGTGCGAAGAGATCGATAAATACAGCGAAGAGGTCTTCGGCATCAAAGCCGACCAGATTAAGCGTCTTCCCACTCAGCTTTTGTTTTAAAATCCGAAGGTATTAAGCCGGCAAAAACAGAGCTTCATCCTTCATTCGATCCTGCCGGTTGCCGGCAGAGATGAATGTATCAGCGGTAACAGGTTAAGTGAAAAATCCCCGGGGTGCGCCTTTGCGTTCTCCCGGGGATCGGCTTTTCCCGCTCTGCGATATCACCAACCGATTACGGCCGTTATTTCTTTCATTGCCTTTTCAAAGTCCCGGACCGTGTATCCGGAACACACAACCACAAACGCATCCGGGGTCAGAGACAGGACGCCGGCTTTGAAGTTGAAACTGATCATCATTCTTTGCGGTATTCATTGGCTTCGCTGTAATTTGATCACTCCGCACTACTTAATATTCTGTTACAAATAATTCGCCGCAGCGGCATGTTTTTACCCCCGGGGCAGCCAGTCTCTTCCTTACCGTCTGCTCCGGGGGCTTTATATGATCTGATCGTCTCGATTTGCCTGTTTATACGCCTTTACTCAGCCCGGTTGCTTTGAACTTGGCACCCCAGTTTCCGACCGGGCAATAAGACAGGCAACGTCCGCAGTGCCAGGACGCGACATGCTGGAGGCCGACATCATCTGTGCGGGCTTTCTTCTGCGCCTCGAAAAATTCCTTCGGTGTCGGGTCGTCGGTTGACAGAAGATCCTCCCTGCCGCCCAGTTCCTTGGTCAGCGCCATCAGAGCCATGGAGCATTTTATCATATCGATATGGCAGTACTCATATCTTTTCCCGCCCATTTCCACAACCCGCGCCTCTTTTTCGCCGTATTTGCTGAGCGCTTTGGTCGGACATGCGTTTGTACAGATCCCACAGGATTCCGGATTGCATAACTTCTTGCCATCGTACATCGGATCGGGTTCCAGCTCCGCAGTTGTCAGAATTACGCCGAATCTGTTTCTCGGCCCGAATTCCGGCGTCAGCACTATGCTCATCCAACCGAACTCCCCGAGTCCGGCAGCCACGGCAGCGTGGCGGATGCTGATCTGCGCGCCGTTTGTCATCGGACCGGTGGAGCAGGGCGTCGCAGCCTCTCCGGTGTTCCTTTCGATAAACTGCGCAACCGCATAGCAGGCGTAAGTCAGCTCGAAGTTCGGCAGCGTTGAATATCCGTATGTTCCGTAAAGGCCTTTTAAATCACCGCGTCCGTTTTCAAAAGCCCGAAAATTAGCCTGAACAATGCCGTCCAAAAGCCGGACGCCAATGACGATGACGGATTTGCAGCCGGGCAGCACATCTGTCGGATGCATGCCGCTTTGAGCGGTGGCGAACCGGTCAATGCCTGCAATTTTACACATATCCATTCCGGCATTTCGTGCAGTTTCTATGATCGATTGCTTGATATTCATCATCTGTGACCCATCCTTTTAAAATAATGTCCACAGAACAAACGTGTTTGTTCTGTGGAACAAATGCGTTTTGCGAAACGCATTATAAACAAGCCTGTTTTGCCGTTTCAGATGCATAGATTGTCTGCCTAAATGAATTTGCGAATACACGCCGCAAATCCATGGTGCATGATTTTTTGCTGTAAACAGCAAAAAACCTTGCACCTTAACAATTCAAAAACGCTGTCAAAGTATTGCAGTTGTTGCGTTTTTGAATTGTTAAGCAGGCATTAAGTTAAGAACAACCGTGCGGTTTTGCCTTCACCCGTTCTCTTCTGGTGAAGTAGAAGCCTCGTTGGATTTTTTGGTGATTTCTATGTAGCCCTCGTCGGCATTCACCAGAACCATATCGCCGGTCTCGATAAATTCCATTGGATCCATTTCAAAATCCGTCATTGACGGCACATGTGCAGCGATTGCGCACAGTACGGAAAGCGGGCTGTTTTTCGTATGGATAAACGCCGCGGGTTTCATCGGGCCGACACCAAAGGCCGCAAATCCGCCCGATCCTCTCGGCGAGGGATAGACAAGGACCTTGCCTGTATAAGGCACCTTAAACAACGGATGGTTTCTCTCCGTCGAATACCCGCGCATCGGACTGACGCTTGTAAATCCCTGAAGCGGGATCGGCGAGACCAAAGCTTCAGCCTCCACGCACCCGCCGAATTCAGCTCTCCCGTGAATCCGAATCTTTTTCATGTTATTTATTCCTCCGGTCCCTCCGCCGGTACGGCGGATGAAATGGTGCATTTGTTTTAAAAAAGCAGCCTGCTGACATAAGAATGGTCACTTCCATTCACCGCGCCATCTGCCGCTGAGCGCAGCATCTATGCAGTCGTCCGTTGAGCCGTAGCAGACCTGCAGTTTGTTGTCATCATCGGGATAACATCCTGTAATATAATAAGCTTGTTTAGCCGTATCTACCGCGAGATTCTTTACACCCTCGGGCACGCCGCCCATAGCGGCCGGGCAGGTTCCCGACATCAGGTGCGCGCCCGCCTCTTCGTAGACTTTCACATACCCCAGGTTCTTTGCGGTTTCATAAAGCCAGGGCGCGGTCATTATCCAAAGCGGAACAGCGCATTTTTTACCCTCCAGCTTGCGGGCAAGGCGCATCATGTCTACAACATTCAAGTGCGGGCAGCCGAGATAGACCATATCCACAACATCGCTTGTATGGTAGTTTAGCTTTTCGTATGCGTTCTTCAGTTCCTTATCTCCGATAATCGTTTCGCGAATCGGTTTTTTTCCGCCAAGCGCCCATTCCAGAGACGGTGCTTCAGGTGTGCTTCCGGGGATATGGTACATACTCACGCCCCCGCCTGTGTGAATCGCTGAATTAAGCTTCTGGAACTGCGTTGTCGTGGGTTTTGCGGTTCCTAAAAGGACCGGCACGTCAACACCAACATCCTCGCCGACCGCGAAGCCGAAAACATCCCATTCAAGATCGGTTTGTATCAGTCTTTCGGTTTTGACCAATACGGTTGCGTACCGATTCTCCGTAATGTGCATGCCGTAATATGGCGCCTTTCCCAAAAGGCATGTGGCAAAGCTGCCGTCGATGTTCGTGCGTGCGCCTAAAGTAGCGTTGCAATACGGTATCTGGGAGCTCTCAAACCAAGTGCAATGCTGTCCGATGGAAGGTAAAAAAGACATGGTCAGATAGTTTGCACAAGAGAATGTCGTCATCATACCCATTTTTCTGTAGAGCGTATAATACTCTTCATGCATGGCTTTTTTATGGAATTCAGGATCGTCATGATACTGTCCGCCGTAACTGCGCATATGGCAATGCTGCCATCCATGGACCGGTGTCAATTCTCCGAAAGGTGCTTTGTTGGCGAATGTCGGTACTTTAAATTGCGCACCGGATTCGGCCAGCGCCTTGAGATCTTCAAAGGTAAAGGAATAGTGCTGCGACAAAGAGATGCCGGGCGTGTGCATATCGCCTGTTCCATCTAAATCCACAAGCTTTTCTGCGCCCGCTACCTGACACATTTCCACCAGATACTGCATACAGACCTGCGGGATAACCCCATCTTCTCCCTGAAGCATTCGTTTTTCGTCATCTGTTAAGTTAACCATCGAATCCCTCCGTTCGTAATCATCTTAGCCTATGCTCGTCAAAATGGCAAATCTCAACTATGCCTCCGCCGCTTTTTTCTGCCTGTCATAATATTCGCGGCTGTAGGCATATAGTTCCCAGGTGTAGTCCCACAGTTTTTCGGAGTCCATTTCAAACACGGAACTAAAAAAACCGCCGTGTTTACCGTATATTTCGACAGTGTTGTGAATTATACGAATCATTTCTTCTTTGGTATACGATCTTTCCCATTCCGGTATTTCCATTCCGGCGTTAAACCCGATCTTGTCCCCATACTTCGCCTTCATCGCGGGAACATCGACGGAACGGCGCTGAAGCTGCAAAAAGTCCGCTTTCATGTCAATCAGATACGGGATAAAACGAGAGACATTTCCGCACGAATGCATCATAAAAGCACAATTTTTAGCCTTTATATGCTCAATGATTCGTTTTGTCGGTTCAAAAACCAGATCTTCCATCATCTGCGGTGAAAAGAAGGTGTCGCGCTCCGTACCCCAATCATCATGAATGGTCAGAAGGTTTACCGGGTAAAAAGCCATCAGATGATCGACAAGCTCTATCATAAAATCAGCAAAACGATTGAAAAAATCCTTGACGGCTTCAGGCTCGAGGGCAAGGGCAAACATTCCCTCCGTATATCCGCCGAGAAGCGAAATGAGCCTTTGTATACAGCCGGGACCTATGTCGATCTGCAAAGCTTTATTCTCGTCATAATCCTTTTTTAAGAAAGAATCAGCTTTTTCCCGCCATTCCCATTGACCCAGTTCCGGAAACTTAACGACCGATTCCCATTTTGTGATATCGTCAAGCAGCACGATACCGGGCGTGGTCACGGCTCCGCCCGCGGAGTGGACCCATGTCCACAGTACGTTAAACCAATCGGTAAATGTATAGTCTTCTTTCGCTCTTCTTTTGAAATCAGGACCGATCTGAGGCCCATCGGCCAGATCCTGAAGCATGAGTGTTTGCATGTCCGTCATTGAGTTGGGTACCCATAACGGATTGTTTCTTGCTGCCGCGCGTTTGAAGTTTTCGACCGGCGGTATGGGCGTATCGATTTTCGGCACTTTTATTGCATTGCCGTACAGCTGCAGGCTGTATGTGCCCTCATAATCCGGCCCCGGATAAGCAGGTCTTTGATAAAGCATATGGGTAAATCCTTTTCTTTTGCTTTTTTTTTGCTTATTCCATCGCGGAACAGGCTATCCTTGTGTTCTATTGTATGCTTAGATGTGGGAAGGCAGAAGATCCTGTACGAATCGGCTGCCTTCCCGGAGCGTAATTATGATAACATATTGGTTAGCCCAGTGATTCTATATACGTATCGTAGGCATCTTGATAAATTTCAATGATTCTGGTCATGCCGATATCCTTAAGCCCCTGCACATAAGAATCCCATTCGCTAAGCGGCTTGGAGCCGTCTATGAAGGAGAAGTAATTCTCGTTAAGGTAGGTGACGATATCCGGCCTGTATATGCCCACTTCGTCGGATTGGTCGGTGGTAAGCTTCACCCTGGCCGGCATATCATAAATTCCGTCATATTTGAAGTCAGCCCAGTATTCATGCATAACCTGGAGCCGTTCGCCGCCTTCGTACGCATATTTCCGGTTGTTATCCTGCATTCCGCAGTCAATCAGTCCGTTGAGGGCAAACAATGTCAGGGCCCAGCTATAGCCTGCTTCGTGATTGAGTGCAAATTCCGTAGCCGTGAATTTGCCGTTCTCATCTCTGGTGAAAAGCTGCCCTTCCGATCCATAGGAGAGCAATACCGAACCGGTCGCACTGTAACGGAAATCCAGCCAGGTCATAGCCAGAGGAATGTTTTCGCATTTTTGGCTTATGGTTGCGCTTCCGTAAACAAGACGTGACGGCCTTCCGCCGAGGTGTATCGTCTGATCGGTATTTTTGAGCGGCTTATGAACAGGTCTCCATTCCACATCGGGATCGTTCGTTGTGTTGAGTTCGTTTCCCAATACGTCGCCGGGTGCCATAAATCTGGCTCCGGTCGCGCCCGAGTAGATTTTCGCGTTGATCTGTTCGAGATTCCCGTTCCATTCGGGATCGATTAAACCTTCGCTAAACCACTGGCTGATCATGGTAACGAACTCTCTGTCTGTCTCATTCATATTGGGAAATTTAACTTCGCCATCAATCACATAAGCCGGAGGGAGAGTGGTGGGGTTGACAACGGGGATCGTATCAGAAGCCGTCAGATAGTAAGCACCCGGTACATCGATTGTTGCATTCAAGAACCAGGGGAAGGTTACGGTTTCGATATTGGTCTTAAAGAGCGTCAGCATGTTGTGCATATCATCGAAGGTGACAACATCGTCAGCATTCAAACCAACGTCGTCCAGCCAGTCTCCTCTGACCATAAGATTGCCATTGATAAAGGATTCGGTGTATATGGTATAAAAAGCCACGATCATATCATCTTGATAGAAAACCTTCGCATAAGTCTGATCGTCTGCCGGATCAAAGGTCGACTGGTAAATATAGTTCGGAGCATATTCCATGTAATCGTAGATATTTGCCCAGAATCCGTCTTCTATGGCCTCTTCAAAAGTACCGGACTGATAGGAAACGGCATTACAGGTCATGTCGCACAGATCGTCCGCAGCCAGAAGTGTCGTATACTGCTCGCGCATAGTCGCAACCGGTACAAGCACATATTCGATATTGACACCGGTCATGTTTTGAAGATCCACAAAAAGCGGCAGCGTTTCATACCCTTCTTCGGGTATATATTGCGGGGTATAGGTGGAGGTCCAGTAGGACAAGGACTCGTCGGTTGTGGAGATCGGCAACTCATACTCATAAGGCGCAACGGGAAATCCTTTTTCGTTTACTTCATATTTTCCGATTGCAAAGTTATACGGGGAGTCATCATCCGGATCCGGCGTCAATTCTCCGGCGGTCGGGTCCGGTTTCTCCGTGGCTGCCTGCGTGCTTGTCGGATCTGTGTTCACTGTCTCTTTTTCACCGCAACCGGCGAAAAACACGAAGATCATCAGAGCAGCAAGCAGCAAAGATAGTATTTTCTTCATAGCACATTCCCTTTCTTTTCATTTTATCATCCAAACAGAAACTTTTTATTTTACGCGTATCTTTCAGGCTTGCGCCTAAAAATCATGTTTTGCCTGCGCCGTTAAAAACGTTTAGCGGTTGACCTTGAACTCTTCGATGGTTTCTGCAATTTTTCCGTCCGGCAGAGCAATCGGCTCTACGCATCCCTCGCTGTGTAGTGCCCATGGTAAAATAACACCGGAATGTCCTCCTCGTCCGCCGATTACGACAACCTCCACATCTTTCGGGCTTCGTGTAACCGGCATCGGGTGTTTGTTTTTGAATCTTGCCGGCCGAACCGGAACCAAGCCTCGGTTGCGAACCATGGGTACCTCGTGATAAGCGTAAGTGTGTATATGTTCCTGAATCATCTCCTTGGTGTAACCGCTTTTTTTCAGCATCATCCCGTGATCCGGCGTCAGGCAAACAATCAACGGGCCCGGCATGTACGCGTTATTTGACCCCAGGGTAGTGCAGCAGTGTGTTATGGTATCCAGCAAATCATGTCCGTCAAGGCTTAAAAAGTCGATAATGTCATGTAATGGCTCCGCCTTCAGCACATAAACAGTTGTCGTCTTGCTGTCGAAACGGTCTTCATTGATCATGTTCCACTGTGCAAGCTCCGGCTCCTCGGCAAAGCAAAACGTAAATTCGGCCTGCGATGCGATACAGTCAAGATCGCATATACCGGGTACGGATCTGCACACGTTCATAATAACCAAATTAACTGCCCGGCCTATTGTCGCATTCATCGGGTAACCGGGACCCTGGCATCCCTGTTTGCCGGATATACCGATCTCCTGAGCAATCGGGCCCGACACCAACACCATGTTGCCGCCGGGGTGTGAGGTGGTAACGGACTGATTGAGGTTATACAGCGGACTGTTCAGCGCTTTGAAGGCAGCGACCAGTACCGGCATGGCCTTCGGGGTGCAGCCGGCCATAACGGCAGCGACAGCAACATCCTTTACCGTAATGTCTTTACCTGTTGGTCCGACCTTGCTGCACAGAACAAGGTCTTCATCAAACGGGCAGTATGCCATCATCTTTTCATATCTTCTTTTGGTGGGCGGTATAATCGGCAGCCCGTCGCTGATGTGTTCTGCGTTAAAATATTCGTTGATCTCTTCCATATAAGAGCCGGGCTCTGCAGCTTTTTCTTCATCGTATTTCGGTATAAACGGAAGAAATCCGTCCATTGCCGGTGCCGTTGTATCCATTTTGAAGTCTATCTGTGAGAGTTTGCGCAAATCCTCGCCGTTTTTTGTCAGTGCTGAGATGATATAGTCCCACTTCAAATCGATCTGCGCCGAAACTTCCTCAACCGTACTTGCCTGATAAACATCAATGGAGCACAGGCAAAGATTTCCTGCGCGATAAACCGCTACGCCTTCCGTAATGGCCGATCCCGGAGGTGCTGTCATATACACGGTTGGTATACCAAGCTTTTCCAGAGCTATTGTCAGAATTGTTGTTGATGAAGAGGTTCCCATGTCACCGAATGCGACAACCGCCGCCGTCGGCTTTGAGTCGGCCAGCATAGCGGCATATTTCTCGAGAGCGGGGGTATCTTTGCCGCGAACCGTTTCGGTAAACTCAACGTAATTTGCAATACCCATTTCCCGGAACCGTTCTTTTATCCGATCAAATACTGTCATATAATTGCAAAAATCCAGCTTGGTATTGTTATAAAACAGTATCTTTCCGTTTTTCAGCTCCTCCACGGAAACACGCGGCGCCAGCTTAATAACGTTTCTTTCCTGATACCCTCTCGGATCAATCAATAACGCCTGTTCTGTATTTTTCACAGTAGTATGAATCCCTTCCCTTCACTTATCTCATGCCGGCTTTTATCTGCATTTTCCGCGTCGGCATTTCTTAACGAAATTCTATATTTGTTTAATATCGTTTTCAATCTCAATTCATAAAGAACAACTTGACATATTTAAAATATATAGCTATTTCGCCTGTTATCCCTTCATTTCGCTATGCTATACCGTCATTTTACCTAAATATTTGCCTTTTTACTAGTTCATCTTGCCGAAATAAATCGGACAAACGGCTATTTATCTGTTTTCGGAAACATAATCTTTACGATTCCGTAATAACCGGTTTCGTTTCCGGAAACGGTTCTTTTACCCATATGAATTGCGTATAAACATCGTTTGGTTTAACATGATGTAAATACTGCACAGATATTTGGTGTGAAAGGACTGATAATGTGGAAAACAACAGGTATAAGTATGATGTAGTCGTATGCGGCGGAGGTACCTCCGGCGTAGCCGCCGCAATCGCCTCCGCGAGAACCGGAGCCAAAACTCTTCTCATTGAGCGGCTCGGTGTTTTGGGCGGGCAAATGAACGTTTCCGGCCCTCCGGGATTCTCGTATGCTCACCTGTTCAATGATCATGGCGAACAGATAATAGCGGGTATTCTGGAAGAAACGCATGCGCGTTTGCTGAAGGAAAATCATGCTTCGCCTCATAACCTGAATGAGTACCGCGCCGGATCCGGCTATATTTTCTCTTTTGTTGATCCGGAATGGTGGGGCCTTCTCATATTCCAGATGATGACGGAAAATAACGTACACCTGCTGCTGCACTCGTTGGTGGTGGACGTAATCAAGAACGGAAATAATGTCAACGGCGTCATCGTGGAAAATGCAAACGGCCGCGAGTACATAGAGGCAAAAGTAGTCATCGAATGCACCGGCGAGGGCGACATTGCTGCCCGCGCGGGCTGTGATTTTGAACTTTTATCCAGAGAAGACAATGAACCCCATTCGCTGTGCTTCACCATGGACGGCGTGGACTGGAACGAATTTCGCGATTATGTCAGGGCGCATCCCGACCAGATTCAACCGCGCGGCGGCACGAGAGATCCTGAGAAACGCTACGCGCTGCTGAGAAAAATAGAAGATGTGGAAGATTACGGCGATTGTCTCGGCTTCTACGACATCATGAATGAAGCGATCAAAAACGGCGACTGGCACCCGTATGCCGGCATGGGCTTCTTCATGGCTCCCCGTCCGGACGGAAATGTCATTCAAGCTCATTTCCAGCACTCCGCACAAATCGGAAATCTCTGGTCTTGCGATGCCTGGGATCTCACGGCAGCCGAAATAGAATGCCGCCGTCAGATACAAATCGCAGCGAAGGCATTCAAAAAATACATGCCCGGCTTTAAAAACGCATATATTGTCAAGATTGGCATGGAGCTGAGGCTTCGCGAGGGTCGCAGAATCATGGGCGACTATGTGCTAAAGACCGAGGATGTCGGCCGCGGTGCTCGTTTTTATGACTGCATCGGAAAGAATAACTTTGCAGCAGGCGGCGTACATGTTGCCGATACCCGGACGCTTGCAAGCTCCAAACTGGGCGGAGCCATCGTTCCGGACGGCGGTTCTTATGATATGCCATACCGTATGCTCGTCCCCCGTAAAATAGAAAACCTGTTGATTGCGGGCAAGCATGTTTCAGCTGAAAGGCCCGCGTATCAGCGCTTCCTGCAGGAAACGATGGTCACGGGACAGGCTGCCGGTGCGGCAGCGGGTCTCTGCGTTAAATTTGGGGTAACCCCAAGACAACTGGAGGAAGAAAAATACGTCAAGGAACTGCAGGATGTCCTTCGCAGTCAGGGCGTCATACTTGAAGGCGTGCGCTAGTGACCCCTTGCATCCGGTTTAATCAACTCCCGCCGTTATATTTCCTATAGCTGTATTATTACAATCCTGATTTTCATTTTGCGAAAATTAACCCGACGCGTTTATTAAACCTTTGGATGCAAAGGCCGCTGGATATAGATAGAAGCATGCATGCAAAAACGGACTCCAAAAAGATGAAAATCTTCAAGGAGTCCGTTTTTGCATACCACCGGACTTAAAGATATGATATACTATTGAATACATATATTATATGATACTAAAAGGCCATGGGGGAAAGTCCGCGGGTAAATGCAAAGGAGGCAAACGCTGTGACCGTCATGCAAATGAAATGCTTCATCAGCCTGGTTTATACAAAAAAGCAGGTTGATACGGCAACAATTATGGGAATTCATCCTTCCACGCTATCGAAGTATATTGAGCATATGGAAAGCGAATTTGCAGCAAAAATGTTCGTTAAAACAGCAAACGGCCTGGAAATGACCAAGGAAGGAAAACTGCTGTACCCGAGAATTCAATATATGATGAAGAAATATGAAGACCTCTTAACCGAAATCAGCGGTTATACAACGAAATGGCCGATGAAAATCAATGTGATATCTATGTTCCATCAGTCTCAAATCATCAAGATTGTCAATAATTTTATGGAGCAGTATCCTTATATCAATCTATCCGTCGAAGAAAACACCGTAAACGGTGTGCAGCAGGCGCTTGATAAACAAACCGTAGACGCCGCAATCATTTACAAGGAATTCCTGCCCAGAAAATATCTGTACACCTTTCCCATCAGGGAAGTCGATCTGGTAGCCGTCGTGAACAAAAACCATCCCCTGGCAGATCGGACATCCATCAGCGTTTCCGAACTCAAAGACGAACAGTTTATTCTGTTCAAGGGTGATTTTCCGATGTATGCCTTTTTGCTGCATACCTGCATCAGCGCAGACTTCGTACCAAACGAGATGGATCTTGATTTGCGCATGTATACAATCATGGAGTATCTGTGTAAGAATAATTTTGTTTCCCTGCTGATGCGAAATGTGGTGGAAAACTTCAACGACGACAGGCTGGTGGCACTATCGCTCACAGAACAGCCCCGGCTGACCATGTCTTTAATCTGTCCCGCCAATTATCCGTCCCAGGCATGCGAAAAGCTCATCGATTACATTTCGAAGTAACAAGGGGCGCATTCCGATTTTATAATCTGTCCTGACCCTATACCGTTTTTCAAGTCGAAGAACAGTATAAACAACGCACATACGTGCATTTTTGTACAGGTCGAAGAAACGGCGGGAACAAATCCCCGCCCATACAAAGGCGGGGGCAAAGCCCCCGCTTAGCGTTTATACCCGTGGATTATCTGGAATCGGCCATCCACAAACCCAAGTGTTTCAAGTGCTCAAAAAAAGACATGATCGTCTGGGATGAAGGGTTCTTCTTGGTCACAACGGATAAATACAACGCATCCGTACCCTCGAGTTCAATCATTTTGATATTGGGATTCATTTTATATTCACCCATTTTTCCCGGAATTATGGATATGTTGTTACTGAATTGCAGCAGTTTTTCCGCAGTGTTGATCCATAGCCCGTATGTACTCAGTTTCGGCTTAAATCCGGCTTTTTTAAACTGATCCAGAGTAAAGGAGTACAAATGCATTTCATGTAAAATATGAAAACTTTCATTGCTCAGTTCGGATAGATGGACCTTGTCCCGTGCGCACAACGGGTGTTGCTTTCCCACAAAAAGAGCCAGTTTATCCTTCAAAATAGGGTAATAGCTATATTTTCCGCCATCGCACTTATCCGTAAAAATAATGCTCATATCTACCTTATCTGCCTGAAGCATGTCCATAGATATGCTGCTGTCGCATTCTATCACTTCAAGGCGGATATCCGGATACGCATTCATGAACGAAAACAGAAGGTCGGATAGATTATACTGCGATAGAAAAGATACCGTGGAAAGAATAAGCCTTGCTTTACTGTCACGCCGGTATTGATCCAGCTCAGCTTTTGCCGTTTCAAATTGAGATGTGATGTTCTGCGCCATCGGATAAATCGCTTTTCCCGCTTCGGTCAGTTCAGTTGTCCATGCGGTGCGGTGAAAGAGCTTTACGCCTAACTCGTTTTCAAGGTTTTGTATCTGCCTGGAAAATGCCGACTGAGAAAGATACAAAGAATCAGCTGCCTCGGAAAATTTTAAATGTTTTGCCAGTGCGACAAAACAAACCAGCAAAAACAGGTCCAAATTTATACCTCCTCTGTTCCGGATGAGCAAAAACGGCAGGCCGGCGCCGTTTTAAGGCAGTACAAAAACGTCAAAATACGGTTATTATACCGGTTGCAATCGGATTATATCCGTTCCTTGCCGGTTATAAATCAAATAACCTTCTCTATACTACTTCATATTTTACATGATTTTTATGCAATCGACAATAGCGAAAATGCGCAATCGTTTCAATCGGGGCGTTAAATGGCACACTAAAATAGCGGCTTGCCGGATCATTCCCGCAAGCCGCTAACATATTGTGCATCTTTCAACGCATATCCCGGGTTCAGGCAAAACGCCCTATCGCATGGTACAAGACCCGTTTTTATTTCGCCAAATCATCGCCGGCTTTGATGCTGAAGCATTTACCGCAAAGCGTGCATTTTTCACCGGGTCTGTGCCTGCAGTAGCGCACATTGTCACCCCTATAGGTGTAAATCCATTCACCCTTTTCGTTTTTCTCTCTGACGATTGTTCCCCAGCAGCCGGCTTGGAAAGCCGCCTGGAAAAGCACGGGTTTTTTCATTTTTCTAAACAGGAACGGACTGTGCCATACCGTCGGCGGCAACATGACGACCGTCGGTTTTGTTATAATGTGCTGCTCCATATGATCGGGATCGTCTCCGATGTTGAACGTAATCTCGCAGTCGAAATCAAAGATATTCATCGGGTCGGCGCCCATAAAGAATATGTATTCGTCGGCGCCCTGATGGAAATGAGAATCTTCCATATCCAGTTCGCCGGTGAAAACCTGGAATCCGACATGGTAATTCGCGCCGGGCAAATACGTCTCACCCCTGAAGTAAGCCTGAGGCGTGGGACACCAATCACCCCATTTGGTATTCTCAGCAGGCAGTTCGCAGATCAAAGCCTTTATTGCGTCGCTCAGCGGGCTATCCTTTACGGTCCAATAAGGTTCAATCGCCTCGCGGTTATCCAGAGTCGCATCGCGATCAAAGCATTTACCGCAGTAATCGCATGTTTTCGAAGCGTCAAATACGCACGGACGTGCCTCGTCTCCGGTATATATATATTGGTTTCTTCCATTATTATCCTGTCTGAGCTTGATTGAGCCGAACTTGCCGTGCATCGCCACCGCCTGAAACAACACGGGTTTCGTCATGCGCTTGAAATCCAACGGACTGTGCCACATGCATTTCGGTATGCGGATGATCGTCGGCTTTGTTATCACGATCTTCTCCATCTCGTCCAGCGTAGGCCCCATAAAAAACTCGATTTCTGCGTCGAAGGAGCTGAACACATCGGGCAGCTTGGCGCCCAGGAAAACCAGATACTCCTCTTCCCTGTGGAAATGCGGTTCCCTTTCCAAAAAAACCGGTGCTTTAAAAACTTGGAATCCGCAGCTCATGTTAGCGCCGGGGATATCGCTGTCTCCTCTGAAATACGCCTGCGGTGAATGGCACCAGTCTCCCCAGTTTGTTTCCTGAGGAACGAACTCATGAAAAAGATGATCGAACTTACCCATAATAGCCTCCTGTATATAAACTTTACGTTTTTTGACCGCTGCAGCTCGAATGTCCGGCCGCTCTTATTATTTAATACCTTTATACCCATTAGTTCTGTCTTGAAATGAACAATGATAACAATTAGTAATGTCGTAAGATATCGGATAGCTGCTCAACCATGACGGACATTTGGTAATCGGTGCCCACGGAAATACGCAGCCGGTTGCCGATTCTCGGTTTGTTAAAGTATCTGACCAGAATCCCGCGTTCCCTCAAGGCATGAAACAGTGTCTCCGCGTTGATTTTAGGATGCTCTGCAAACAGGAAGTTGGCACTCGACGGCGTTAATTCAAAGCCGAGTTCCTGCATTGATTCCGCCGTTTTGCGGCGTGTAAAAATGACTTTTTTTCTGCACATTTCAAAATATTCCCTGTCGCGGATGCCCGCTGCACCGCCGGCCAGCGCAGGGCGTCCCAATGTATAGGAATTAAACGAGTTTTTCACGACATTGAGGGCATTTATCAGGTTTTCGTTCCCGATTGCCCAACCTACCCTGAGTCCCGCCAGAGAGTACGACTTCGAGGATGTCCTGACGACCAGCAGATTCGCGTATTTATCAATCAAAGAAACGGCGGACTGTGTTTCATATTCCACATAGGCTTCGTCGATAATAACGGTAAAGTCCGGGTTTTCAGAAACGATTCGTTCTATATCATATAACTTAAGCGCAATCCCGGTCGGTGCGTTCGGGTTGGCCAGAACGACGCCGCCCGGAGAACGAAACAGCCGCTCAACGGGAACCGTAAAGTCTTCATTGAGCGGTATGAGATTGTAACTAAGACCGTACAACTCGCTGTACACGGGATAAAATGTATAGGTGATGTCCGGAAAGGTCACCGGTCTGCCGGGATCATAAAACGCAAGAAAGCTCATTGCCAGTATCTCGTCCGAACCGTTCCCCGCAAAGATTTTTTCGGTTGAGACGCCATAAACCTCGCTGACAGCTTCGATGATCTCCGTACAGTTGGGGTCCGGATAAAGCCTTAGATCGTTAAGGGCGGCCATGATCGCCTCCTTTACCTTCGGTGAAGGCGGGTACGGGTTCTCGTTGGTGTTGAGCTTAATGTATTTTTTATCCTTCGGCTGCTCGCCGGCCGTATAAGCCTGCTGGTTGTAAATGCGCTTGCTCCAGAACTCCTTCATTTTTCCATACCTCTTTTTTTGGCAACAGGCGGTTTTTCACCTCTGCTTATGCTTTTTATGCTTTTCTCCGCCTTGCTTCGCGGAAGCATTACCTGATGCCCGCAGCCAAGGCATTTTAGCTTGAAATCCATTCCGATGCGAAGCACCTGCCATCTCTCCGAACCGCAGGGATGCTTTTTCTTCATTGTCAGTATATCGCCGACCTTCACATCCATGAGATCATTCCTTCCGGTTTTCAAGTCGCCTTTTATATTTTTCCATGAAAAAGGGCATAATGATCGTGCGCCTATGCAGTCTTGTTTTTCAAGCGAAAAATCATGAAAGGAGAATGGTTTATCCATCGTAAGAGGATAAGTCAGGTTTCAGCTTTGGCTAACATACATGTCAGATTTGAAAACAGAGATATGGCAGATATCGCTATGTCTCGCCTTAGGCGGAAGGGGATCGCATACAAGATTTCCGAATCTGTGACAGAGGGTTCGAGTGGTCACAATGAAAAGGTCCCGTTCGCCCCGCAGTATGTCGCAAATCTCCTGTTTCCGTTCGCACCTCCGAATGTCGCCACCAACAGCAACATCAATGATTATAACCTTGGTCAGGCCTCAACGAACTTCGGATCCCGCGCTGTTCTGGGCGCTGATTCCATCGGTCTTCCCTATTACGGCGCCAATGGTGAAGTGCACCTACGTTTTGTCGTTAACGATGCCAATCGGGATAATACACGGATGATCTTGCGAAACTCGGGCGGTTTTGATATCAAGTGATCCCTCCGGCGTAACCTGCGGCTTCGTAGGAAAAGTAAATAACGGACGAGAGTTCCCGCATATAATGTGGCAGAAAGGGGGAAGCGTGCAATGAACTGCATCCCGTATCTGCCCGAGGGGTATTCCGGAAAGCACATCATCCCTGTCCAAATGGAGGACCTGAAAAAAGCGGTATCCACAGGTCAAATCATGGAAGGGCTGGTCACCCGCTGCGACTCGTTTCGAAACCTGTTCGTTTCATTCGGTATCCATGTGGGCATGATACCCTTCAACGAGACCTGCATAGGCGCAAAAGAGGGCAAAGTCAAGGATATCGCTGTCATTTCCCTCGTCGGAAAACCCGTCTGCTTCAAGGTAATCGCCATAAACGAAAAATCCGGAACTCCGCTCATTTTGCTCTCACGCAGGCTGGCGCAAACGGAAGCATTGGATTATCTTCTGAACAAAACGCAAGAAGGCGATATTATACCTGCAGTGATCACGCACCTTGCACAATTCGGAGCTTTTTCGGATATCGGCTGCGGTATTATATCGATGATCGGCATCGAAAACATATCTGTTGCCCGTATTTTCCACCCGTCGGAACGCTTTTCGGTCGGCCAGAAAATATACGCCGTCATAGCTTCAATAGATCGCATAAAAAATCGAATCACGCTCACGCACAAGGAATTACTTGGCTCATGGCAGCAAAACGCGTCACGATTTTGCGCAGGTGATACGGTAACGGGGATCATACGAAGCATCAAGCCTTACGGTTTGTTTATCGAATTGACACCGAACCTGTCGGGCCTTTCGGAATACAACGATAATTGTATAACAGGTGACACGGTTTCGGTTTACATAAAATCAATCACGCCGGAAAAAATGAAAATTAAGCTCTCCATCATCAACCGCGTCTGCGAGAGCCCTCTTCCCTCTCCGTTTGAATATTACCTGCCGGGAGAGCACATTGACAGGTGGTTATACTCCCCGCCCGGGTGTGAAAAGATAATCGAAACAATTTTTACGCCTTCTTGATCTCATCCCAGTATTTTTTTGCCGCCTGCTCTGTTTTATTATCCCCATATATATAATATTTCGCATTTTTCAATTTATCCGGCATATACTGCTGCTTTACATAATGATTTGTGTACTCATGCGCATATTTGTATTCTTCCACTTTGTCAGCTTCGGCGGAATCGGCATGAACATTCTTCAAATGCCTTGGTATCTCGCCGGTATTGCCTTTCCGGATATCCTGCATTGCTGCACCTATTCCGGCGACCGCGGAGTTCGATTTCGGGGCTGTTGCGAGAAGAATCACCGCTTCGGCCAGCGGGATCTGAGCTTCCGGAAGACCCAGCTGTACAGCGGTGTCGACGCACGCTTTCACAATTGAAATGGCGGAAGGATAAGCCAGGCCGATATCCTCCGAGGCTATTACCAAAAGCCGGCGGCAGGGGGAAAGAAGATCGCCCGCTTCCAGCAGCCTTGCGAGATAATGCAGACCTGCGTCGGGATCTGAACCTCTGATCGATTTTTGAAAGGCTGACAGGATATCGTAGTGCTCGTCTCCGCCTTTATCATAGCGCATTGCGCTCCTTTGGGAAACATTCCGGGCATCCTCCAGCCCGATGAATACAACCCCATTGCGCTCTTTTGTACCATAAAACAATATTTCGATCGAATTGATGGCCTTTCGTACATCACCGCCGCAGGCCGATGCGATATGCAAAACAACACCATCTTCAAGCTGCGCCGTCACGCTTAGTTTCTTTTCCATAATATTGACGGCGCGGAGCACGGCCTTTTCCACCTCCGGCACCGCAACCGGCTTAAACTCAAAAACGGTGCATCGGCTGAGTATCGCATTATAGATATAAAAGTATGGGTTCTCGGTCGTGGAGGCAATCAGGCTGATCTGACCGTTTTCAATATACTCAAGCAATGACTGCTGTTGTTTTTTGTTAAAATACTGGATCTCATCGAGATACAAAAGAACCCCGTTCGGTGTCATAAAAGTATCCAGATCCGCTATAATGGCCTTAATGTCGGCTATGCCTGCCGTTGTCGCGTTCAGCCTATGGAAACTGCGGCTTGTCTTATCGGCTATGATCCCGGCGATCGTCGTTTTACCGGTTCCGGAAGGTCCGTAAAAAATCAAATTGGGCACATTGCCGCTTTCAATGATCCGTCTTAACATCCCGTTTTTGCCGAGAATATGCTCTTGCCCCACAACCTCGCCGAGTGATGACGGCCTGATTTCATCGGCCAGCGGCCTATACATCAAAGTCACCTCCGGTTTATACGTTCTCCTTTGCACATTTGATCCGATCAGTTGCTTCTGCCATTGCCAGATCAATTATACATGAAACGGATTTTGTCTTAAATGATTATTCATAAAGCGGATATTCGGTACAGATATTGTTTACAGATTCCCTGATAAAGCTTGCTTTATGTTCGTAGTCTGTGGCCGTCAGATAGATCAGTTCGGCTATTGTCCCCATATGCTCATCTTTTAGGCCTCGGTTGGTAATGGCCGGCGTTCCCAAACGGATTCCGCTGGTTACATTGGGGCTTTGGGGATCGTAAGGAATGGCGTTCTTATTCGCCGTAATATAAACAGAATCCATACGAACTTCCATTTCTTTTCCGGTTAGCCCTACGCTGCGCAGATCCACCAGCATCAGATGATTATCCGTTCCGCCCGAAACCAGATCAAACCCCGCCTTAAGGAGTCCCTTCGCCAGAGCGGCAGCATTCTTTACAATCTGTGTTTGATACGCTTTGAATTCCGGTTTTAGCGCTTCTCCGAAAGCTACCGCCTTTGCCGCGATAATGTGCATAAGCGGGCCGCCCTGCGTTCCGGGAAATACGGCTTTATCGATTTTCGCGGCAAGTTTTGCGTCATTGCATAATATCATGCCGCCTCTCGGACCGCGGAGCGTTTTATGGGTAGTGGTAGTTACGACATCGGCATAAGGCATTGGACTCATGTGCAAACCCGCGGCAACAAGACCGGCAATATGTGCCATGTCAACAAAAAGAAAAGCTCCGGCTTCTGCAGCGATTGCACCCAACTTTTCAAAATCAATGGCCCGCGGATATGCTGATGCACCGGCCACGATCATTTTCGGTTTATTGGCAAGCGCCAGTTTCCGGATCTCATCATAATCCAGCATTTGCGTTTTTTGATCTACCCCATAGGGTACGATGTTGTAGTATTTACCCGAGAAATTGGCAGGGCTCCCGTGGGTCAGATGTCCGCCATGAGCCAAATTCAGTCCCAGAACAGTGTCACCCGGCTTGCACAGCGCGCAATATACGGCATAGTTGGCCTGTGCGCCGCTGTGCGGCTGTACATTTGCGAAATTGGCCCCAAATATCTTTTTTGCCCTGTCCCGGGCAATGTCTTCAACAATATCCACATATTCGCAGCCGCCGTAATACCTTTTTCCGGGGTACCCTTCGGCGTATTTATTGGTTAAAACTGTTGCCATTGAGGCAATCACCTGCGGAGAAACGGCATTTTCGGAAGCGATCAGTTCTAAATTTCTTTTCTGCCTGCCGTATTCCAGTTCAATGGCTTTTCCAACTTCGGGATCACTGCGACTGATATATGACATTATTTCGTTCAGCATTTTAAATCATCCTTTATATTTGTAGACTGATAAACCATTATAACGAAATATTCCTCTCTTTACAACTAAAACATACAATCTCTTCGAGTAAGCGCAACTCTCCGAATTAACGCAAATCGAAGGGTTGTGCCGATTCATGTAGATTTTCCTCCGGAAAACTGGTATAATCCATATAATCGCAAAATATCTGAAAAAAAGCGACATTGTGGGAAATCGCAAAAATTGTTTACATATTCGATTTTCCTGACTGCTTGCGCCGCCACGCCCTGGCAGAATGGAGATTATTGTGCATAAAAATAATATTCCGGCAATCATCAGCGCTCTGGAAAGAGAATACCCGGAAGCCGTTTGCTCTTTGCGATACGAAAAGGATTACGAGCTTTTGTTCTCAACACGTCTTGCCGCCCAATGCACGGATGAGCGTGTAAACATGATCACGCCGCATCTGTTTACGCGCTTCTCTTCTCTTGAAGAATTTGCACAGGCTGATATAACGGAGCTTGAACAGATAATTCATTCATGCGGTTTTTTTCGCATTAAAGCCCGTGACCTTATCGATTGCGCGAGAATGCTGCTTGAAGAATTCGGCGGTAGGGTTCCGGACAATATGGATGATCTTCTAAAGCTGCCGGGTGTCGGAAGAAAAACAGCAAATATTATTTTGGGCGATATATACGGGAAACCCAGCGTGGTTACAGACACGCATTGCATTAGAATTTCCAATCGCCTCGGAATGGTAGATTCAAAAAATCCATATAAAGTTGAGATGCGGCTTGCCGAAATCATCCCAAGTGAAAAGCAAACCGCTTTTTGCCATATGCTGGTCTTTCACGGGCGAGCGGTCTGTACCGCACGTTCTCCGAAATGCCATATCTGCACACTGAACGATTACTGCGCTAAACGCCTTTAGTCCGACCGAGAGCCGCATAAAAACCCTAATGCTATGACGTAACCCGGAACCAGTCTTTATTGACCGCGTTCCGGGTGTTTTGTTGTCGGTCATGCGCCGGTTCCGGATGTGTCCGTTCATATGGTACGTACAGCGCGTTATTAGCATTCCAGCAGTCTTGCCGCTTTTGCAAGTTGTTCTTTCGTATTTACGCCAAGCAGTTCTTCAGCCTGCATTGATGTGCATATTGAAACCTTTCTGCTGTCGTTTTTCAATATACCGGGAATATCCGTGATATAGTACTCTCCTTGCGCGTTTTGGTTATTCAAGCGCTTTAAAGCATCCAGTAATAGCCGACATTTAAAAACATAAACGCCGCTGTTATATTCTCTGATTTTGTCTTCTTGTTCGGTGCAGTCCTTTTGCTCAACAATTCTATCAAAAGCGCCGGCATTGTCTCTTATGATACGACCGTATGACATTTTTTCTTTTAGCCTGCCCGTTAAAATCGTACAGGCATTGTTTTCACGCCTGTGCTGAGCAATCAAGGTGCGATAGGTGTTTCTCTTAATCAGCGGCATATCGCCGTAACAGACGAGAACATCTCCGTCAAACTCTTTAAGGAGGCTTTCAGCCGCTTTGACCGCATGACCTGTACCCAGTTGTTCATATTGAACAGCGTGCGGATAATCCGGAAACGCCGCGGTTATTTTCTCTTTCATAAATCCAACAACCAAAATGACATCTTTTTTATCAATGAAATCAAGATTATCCAAAACATGCGCCAGAAGCGGTTTTTTACCTGCCATTCTCATCACTTTTGGTAACCCTTCTCCGTCAGATGAGATTCTTGTGCCTTTTCCCGCGCCAAGCACCACAGCTTTTATATCACAATTCACGTTAAACCTCCGTCTGATGCTGTTGTTCCGCAAAAGAAAGACAGGGCATTTGCGTCTCCCTTATTCGCATCATATGATACTTGCCTGTCTTAAGATCATTAAAAATGTATTCCATCGCACTGAGCATGTTTTCATCCAGCTTAAAAATAAGATCCTCCCGGTCTCCCGGTTCTTTCAGCGCCTCACGAGTCTCGGCTAAATCAAACTCCAGTTCGGTTGAATGGACTTTGCTGCTCCCGTCAAACCAGAACACAAGTCCGAGTTCCTGCGCATCGGAGCGCATTTCATCTGTAACCGCCTGAATTGAGGCGACAAGCAGCGTTCTTTTTTCGGCGGCGCTTTTAAGATATTGAGATGCTTCAAGGTAATCGCCCTTTACATCCGTACCAACGAGCAGGCCGACGCTGTGCCCGGTCCCGATCATTTCCCGGATAAGCTCCGCATTGTCTTTTATTTCCTGTGCGGTTACAAAAAAGCACACTTTGAATTGATGTACATTATTGATAAGAGATAACAAATCGGCGCTCTTTTCATTATCTATTCCGTAAACCGCAATATACACATCCACATTGCTGTAATCCGGCGGTGTGGGCGTAGGCTGAAATTGCAGGTTGCCTGTAGCAGGTGTCGATGCCAGATAAGTGTTTAAAGCCGATTGCATTCTTTTGAACATCAAATTGATGTATATGCTGTCACTTAATATGCAATTCGGCTTAATTCTGACAATCGGTCCAAGTTGGTTGTCATAAATATAGGAATATGTCAGGCTGAAAAAAGCGCAAATCGCATCGACCGGAAGATAAACGGTACCTTTATTGGTTATCGCCTTGTAATGTTTTTCATTTTGATTGTTATCGGTCGTTTTGCCTTCCTTTAAATCAAACTTCAGCCATTGTAAACCCTTTGAAACCAAAACGGTTTTGCTTGGTATGAAATACTGCGAGCTGGTCCCCAACTCTTCAGGACTGCTGAACAGCCAATACGGGACATAAATGGTTCCGTTTATATTGACAGGCATAGTCGCATCGTTCAGCTCGATAGGAAGGTTGTCATTAATCACCAGAAATATGACATCCGCAGCTGAAACAGGAATCACAAAAACAGTAAACATGATTGAAAGCGCAAGCAAAACGACGATTATTTTCCTTTTTCCGGATGACATATAGGGTTCCTCCTTCCATCAACCGGTAAATTCCAAAACGGCACGGTTTGAATAAGTCAAAAACCTGTAGGTTAAGTCGTTTTCTTTTATTTCTTCGCTTTGCTCCGAAATAAACCAATTGGGCAGTTTATCTAAATTCGGAAAAAATCTGTCGGCTTCCGGCTTAGCGTCGACTTTTGTTACAAGAGCCGCTTCGCAGTAAGGCAGCAGAAGCTGAAAAATGCTTTCTCCGCCGATGACAAAAACCTCATTCAAACGGCTTTTTAATACAGTAAACAGTGCTTGCGTATTTCGCACGACTAATGCTCCGTCAACCGTAAAACCGGTGTTTGCGGAGAGGACAATCGACTCTCTTCCCTTCAGCGGTTTTTTTCCCGGAAGAGATTCCAGCGTAGATCTCCCCATTACAATGGTTGAGCCCCAGGTTTTTTCCTTAAAATACATCATATCTTTGGGTAGATTAAACAACAGCCTGCCGTTTTTTCCTATTCCCCAGTCTTCGGAAACCGCTACAATCGCTTTCATATCTCTTCCTTTCACCGCCTTTTCTGATTGCTACTTCCGATTATAACTGTTTTCGTTTATTTTTCAAGAACAATACGGTAAGGGGTGATATTCCGGTCTGTCCGATCTGTTATGCCAAAAATTGAACCGTTTATTCATCGAAATTCAGGGAAAGATAAATCGGTCAAATCGGAATATCAAAAGGAGGCTATTCATGAAAAAAACAGTTGTTTTCATTCTCATTTTTGTCTTTGCCCTATCTATTGGCTCTTATGGCGCGGCAATCCTGTCTGAGCGGCCTAGAGAAACCGCTCCGGCAATCTCGCCGGCCGCAACCACACCCCCAACCGCAGCGCCGACGCCGGGCACGCCGGTTCCTCAAATACCCGAAAACAATCCGCCGGGCTGTAACCGGCCGGACTGTAATCATCCCAATCAGAACGCACCCGATACAAACCGCTCGAATATGATGCAAAATAAGCTAAATGAGCTACAGAAAAAATTCGATGCGCTTTCCGACAAACAGCGAAAGGAAGTCTATGCAATAACAGACGAATTGACATCTCAGTTTGTTGCACTGACGAAAAAGTACCGCGACCTGGGTGTGCTGTCCAAAACAGAGGCAGCGCAAATCACAAATGTTCTTCAGACAGGGTATGAAATGGCAAAGAAAAACGGACGGATTTTGTTCGCCTTACCGCCCATGCACTGAATAAACCTGCGCGTAACGATTCTTCGCATTCCAGAACGGTAAGCACCGTTCCGGAATACGAAGAATCGAACCATTATCGCTACATATCAATAATACAGGCACCTTTTCACCGGTTATCTATAAGTAATTCTCCAGGGATTATCCATTGACAAATCAGGCTTCATATCATCGTTCCAAGAGCAATACGCTTCTGTATATGTGTCTTTAAAAAAGATTGGTAAATATTCTTTGTAATTCGGAGCAAGTATCATTCCTCCAAGTTTATCAATACTTTTCCTTCCTCTGTTTCTCTTATAATTTCACCTGAATAGTCGGTGGTTATATAAAAATATGTAAAATACTTGTCCTCGGTTTGGTTATTGAACCAGTACATAAATCCGCAGGGTTTCAAATTCCAAATGTCAAGCCCTGTTTCTTCTTTTATCTCTCGTATCGAGCTATCATAAATTGTTTCACCATTCTCTGCATGTCCACCTGGAAAGATATGCCACGCCAACTTTTAATACGGTTCTGTACGACAACCTCTCCTGTGTTAATATTTCAATGAAATAGTCAGGAATTTTAATGGGTTTCAATCAAAAACAAGAAACAACCCCAATCAGGCTGGAGTTGGTTCTATTAATTTGACTATCTACTTAACATTTACCACAAACGCTGTAGAGTACGTTTGCAATCGCATAGCGACAAGACCCACGGAATCAGCTCTGTCGAGACCGTGCGCCACTTTCATTTCACCGTTCTTTTCTTCAATGCGATGCCGGATTTTCAATCGCTCCCGGAATGGTTCACTGTTCTCAAATTCAAGCCTTTGTCTGTTCTTCTCGATCGGCTGGGTAATGTTAAGGCAACACCGCGTAATGCATAATTAAAGAGCGACGGGCTCATTCTTTCCACAAAATCACATGCCTATGTTAATATTTCCGTCACACAGGCGCGCTGAATCAGGCGGCCAAGCAGCGCTTGTCGACACCAAGATACCCGGAATCGCCGTAAACACTGGCTTCTTCGCCATGAACCAGCTCAGGCGTGACCGTATTCTTTTCCGAAATATTTGAACCCGTAGGCATAGTCCGGTCTGATAAGCGTAATACCCTGCACAATGGCATATCCCTTACATTCCAGTCGGTCACTGGGTACTGCGGCATATATGGGGCATAAGTTTCATGGCACTCGAATAGCAACGCAGAAGTTTCCGGTAAAAACGGGATAATTCTCAAAATACCGGCAGAAACGACACGGCAGGAATGACATCGCGCCATCCCTGCCGTTAGCAGAACGCTGCTAAAATTACAATTGACCGACCACTCCGGTCTCCTTGTTCCTCCAGCGGGGCTTGAGGGGCAGAGGCCAGTTGAACTTCATCGCGCCGGGAGTAGAACAGTCATTCGCGCAGCAGCCGCAGTACCAGCATTCCTCGGCGTGCAGGATGATCGGCGGCCCTCCTTTTTTCGGATTCGGGATAAAAACGTCGATAGGACATATCTCCACGCACTTATTGCACCCGATACAGGCATCCGGATTAATTATCACCGGCATACTGGGGGTTTGAACGTTGGGAATAGCATATACTTTCTGTTCAGACACCGTTACTCCTCCATTCTCAAATCAGTTATTCGGCGTATATACGCCGGTGTAATCCTTGTTGTGCGCCTCGTATTGCTCCTTCATGTTCCCATAGAAGCGCTGCGGAAGCTCGCCGAACATAATCTCGCCGTTTTCCTGCTTAACCGTCAGGAACTTATTCCATTCCGGCGGATCCATCTCGGGGTAATCGATGCGATTGAGGCCAAGCGGTCTGCTGCTGGCCTTGCGGGCAAGCATGGCCTGAATAATGATCTTTGCGTGTTCGATCATGCTCAGATCCTCAACCGAGCGCATCAGCTTGTGCGGGTCAAGGGCGAACAGCTTCGGAACCGCTTCCGTCTCTATTCTCTCGATCTCTTCGAGTCCCATCTTAAGCAGGCGCTCGGTTTTGAACTCGCTTACGAAATACTGCATAGCACGGGTGAGTCCGTTGTGCAGTTCTTTCCATTCGATGCCGCTTGTGCGCTTTGTCGGCGCATATATACGGTTCTTCTCCTGCTCGATCTGCTCACGGCTTATCTTGCCTTCGCCGACTTCTTTGACATAAGCGGCGGCCTTGCGGCCTGCGTAACGTCCCGTTGCGGCGCAGTAGCTGTGGTCTTCCGGCGAGAACATCTGTGATCCGGCGGCGTACAGCCCGTCAACCGTCGTTTTTAAATTCCAGTCTACCAACACACCGCCGCTGCTCCCTGTGCTGCGCCACTGTGGCAGGCTCTGGCCTTCGATGAATTTGTAAGACATGAGCTGATCGCGACTGAGGTCACAGCCGCCGTCTTTTAATGTATCTACCATAATTTTTGTTGTGGATTCCTCGGTCAGCATCAGATTCCAGGTAGCGCGCCGCTCGACATCCGACATTGCCGGGAAGTCGCCGTAAATCGGAAGCTCATATTCTCCGCGTAAAATCCCTTCGCGGATCTTTTCCTGGATACCCGGACCCGGAACCATTGCGCCGGCATCCTCCCAGCCCTGTATAGGATAGGGAATCCGTTTCCCGTTCGCGTCAACAAGCGGTACGTTTTCGTAACTTGCGTCTCCCGCGCCGGTGTACCATTTATGCTTGAGACCGGTGGCAATGCTAGTCATTCCGGTTTTTTCCATCATTGTGAGGGCGGCACCGGCTTTCCACGCCATAGCCGTGCCGTCTCCGCTCTCATTTCGCGAATGCATGTTGGAGTATCCGCCGTGTTCCATACTCATCAGCCACAATGATCCCCCGCCGGCGGCTGCGAGAATAACGGACTTAGCATGGAAAATAAGGAATTCGCCGGTTCGTCCGTTAAGGCCGGTGGCGCCCACAACGCGCGCGCCCTGCACGCCGTTTTCGTTGAGCAGGCTGGTTCCCATAACGCGGTCGAATACCTGCACGCCAAGCCTTTTGCATTCCTTTTTCAGAAGGGGCTTAAACGTGCTGCCCCAGATACGGATGACAACGTTGTTGCGTTTTTCAGGCGGATTGAAGCCCGGTTCTCCAACGTGGGGATCAGGCAGATAGCTGGGATTGGTGCCGTAGCGCGGCGAGATCATAAACTTTGTTTTTTCGTCGCGGCCTTCCGCGCCGACATACTCGTCTTCGGTGTCGCGGATTTTTCCGCCCATTTGCTCCATTTCAAGCAGCGTATCATAATTTTCCCTGCACTGGATCTGAACGCCGATACCGTTGCTGTACGGATGGTCAGCCATACGCACTGCCCACTCGTCCGGGTCAACCCGAGAGAGAGGATTGGCCGGCGCGTTGCACCAGTGATCGCAGCCGGGTCCGCCCGAGCCGCTTCGCGCAACGTCGCCCTTTTCACCCAGCGCGACTCGAACGCCCTGCCGCGCGGCGCTGATAGCGGCCCAGCAGCCCGCTATACCGCCCCCGATTACAAGAACGTCGGTATCTATCTCCCGCTCCTGTCCGAAACGAATCGGATAAGGCCATTCCGGGGGTTGACCCTCATTTAAAAAATACTCATGCCATGTCGCCATAGTTCGACCTCCTTAAAATATATAATCTTCTTATTTAACGCAGATTCCTCTCAAATAGGAATTGAGTGTTAGAACATTTGTTAACGGATTTAGGTTAAAACTGCTTTTCGCTCTATAACAGCCCATTAATCAGCGGCTCCCTAATGGGTCTTATACCAGTCACGGGCATACTCGAAGTAGAAATCCTTTATCAGCTTGCTGCGCTTTTGCACGGCGGGATCATCCATTTTGCCGCCCATCATTGCCGCGAAGGTGAATCCGCCGCCCGGTGCGAAGGTATCCACGTACTCGGTGAGCGCGGCGCGGAGCACATCCTCGTCGAAGCACTTGGAATACTTCATGTTGTCCCAACCGCCGCATATGGCCAGCTTGCCGGTATACTTCTTCTTGATGCTCACCAGGTCGTTGGTGGTCTGCGCGGGGTTCCAGCTTCTAATGCCTATCTCTACCCAATCAGGTATGAAGGACTCGCAGCGGCCGCAGTCGTGGCGCTCGATGAGCATGTTGTTCTCCAGGGCCAGGTCGCAGTGGAGCTTATGATATGGCTTGAAGAACTCCTGATACATGGAAACGCTGAAGAACGGGGCCCGCAGCGCGGCGTCGTCGTCCATGAGGCCCATAACATCGGGCTTCACATAGCGTATCTGCTGCTTGAGAACCAGAAGATAGAACTCAGAGACGTAATCAAGCAGCGCCTTGACCTCGTCGGGCTCCTCATAGAGCGCGATAAGCGCGTTTTCGAAACCCATGAATGAAACCAGCGTTAAAAAGTAGTCGCCGCCGCCCACCGATATGTACTTGTTCTCACGGTCGATGTCCTTTATTTTCTCATGGTAATAGCTCTCCCATGCGAAATCAGACAAGTCGGGCGCCTTGATAACATCACGCCATTTGGTGATATCATCCAAAATCACCACACCGGGCTTGGGCATGGCGCCGTTGTTGAGATCCGCGCTGCCTACGTAGGTAACTCCGAGTGAGGTCACGATGGGCCCGTTGGGGGCGTACTGAGGCGTAAGGAGATCCTCAACGAAGCGTCCCGCGCGTTCCTCATACATGCTGGGTATGTATTCCGGAATCTCTCCGCGGAGCATAGTCAGATAGTTTTGTTTCGGTGTCAAATTTAACCCTCTCTTTCGTCAACGCGATATTGGCCGGTCACAAGATTGAGCAGCAGGGGTATCGCGCGTCTTACCGTAAACTGCAGCGGATGGAAGGTCCATCCGCTACAGTTCGATAAAGCTACAGGCGCTCAGCGGTTCTTGTCCAAGTATGTATCGTACGCCTCCTGGTATATGTCCTTGATCACCTGTACATCCATATTCTCCAGCGTTGCGATATAATTGTCCCACTCGCTAAAGCTCTTGGAGCCGTCGAGGAAGCCACTGAAATTCTCGGCAATATATGTAACCACATCCGCGCGGTATTGGGATACCGTCTCGCTTTGCTCGGTGTCGAGCCGCGCGCCCAGCGGGAATTCTCCGGCTGCGTCGTAGTTGTCATTAAGCCAGTCGGTCCACGAATCGATGGCCTCAATTGCTATGTCTCCGTCGGGGTTAAGCAGCTTGTTCTCGGTGGTTATTAACCCAGGGTCGCAGAAAGCGTCCAGCGCGTAGATGAACACCAGCCAGGTGAGCGCCAAGCCGTCGGGATGGTTGAGCGCCCAGTCTGTGTTGCGGCGTTCGCCGTTTTCGTCCGTGTAGCATACTACGCCCTCAGGCCCGTAGGTGTAGAGCTCCCAGCCGTTTGGAGCGTAACGGTAATCTATCCACTTCATGGCCAGCTCAAGATTGGTATTCTTGGCGGCAAATGAGCAATTGCCCGTCCCTGCGCGGCTGCTGCTTGTGCCGGCGTGCAGTACCTGGCCCTCGAAAAGCAGAGGCTTTTGGGCGGCGAGCCAGTTATTGTTCGGGTCCTCGGTGGATTTTTTAACGTCGGCCAAAGCGGTGGCGCCCCAATACTGATAGCCTACCTCATTGCTGTAGGAGTGTTCGGTAAAATCACCGGGGATAGTATAGCTTGCCCAGTCGGGATTTATAAGGCCGGCGGTGTAAAATTCATGCAATTTTTCCATCAATGCTTTATCTTCGTTGGTGGTGCAGGCCAGCTGGACCTCTCCATCCTTCAGATATATGATAGGCATGGTGTCAGCGGGAATATAGGTGATGGAATCAAAGGAAGTGAACTGCCAAAAACTCTTTACCTCCACGGTCTGGGATATCCACATTGGAAATTCACAGGTGTCGATTTCGCTTTTCATAGCGGTAAGGCTATCGTAAAGGTCGTCCCAGGTAACTATATCCTCGGTACGCATCCCGACCTTGTCCAACCAGTCCTGACGGAAGCACCATCCGCCTATCATCTCATCTTTTCTTATATTCAATACGTAGGCGGCGGGGACGAAATCCTCATAATAAAACACAGCTTCATGGGTGTTTGTATCGTTCGGGTAGCGGTATGTGGTCTCATAGAGATAGTTGGGCATGAACTCGCTGTAATCAAAGATATTGACGAAGTACTCCTCCTCTACCATCTGCAGCGCGGTGCCCGGATAGTAGGTGATGGCATTACACATTATGTCGTAGAGGTCGTCCGCGGCAAGCAGCACCGAGAAGTTATCCTGACGGCTGTTGGGCGAGATCGCTATGTATTCCACATGCACTCCGGTACGGGCCTGGGCCTCCATCGGCAGCGCGGTCTCACCAAAGCCGCCCTCGTCGGGTATGTACTGCGGCGTGTAAATGGTAAACCAATAGGTGAGAACATCGTCGCCCGTTGTCAGCGGCAGCGGGTATTCATACGGTTCGGTAGCTATTCCGCGCTCGTCCACCGCGAATGGCAGGGAGGGCGTTGGCGCCTCTGTGGGGGCTTGAGTTGGGTCCGGAGTTTTGGTTGCGGCGGCCGTTGGAGCGACAGTACCGGTAGGGGTGGGCGCGTTGCTGTTTCCGCAAGACACAAGCAGAAGTACGAATACTACCGCTAAAACCAATGCGAGAGTTCTTTTCACTATGAAGTCACCTCGTATTATAGAGTAGTAGTTATTAGAGCCCCTCTCCAAGGGCTTGCAATCGCGAAATGTGTTGCTTTGAATTTGTCATATTCACCTTTGATCTACACAACGAACTATTCGGTCTCAAGCAAAGTATCCGGTACCTCCATGCCAATGATGCAGCGTTAAAACACGCATTTGTTTAACCATCATTGCATCCTTTGCAGTCTCGGAATACATCCCAGGTGCAAATCTTGAACAAGGATTTAATATTATTCACATACTAATGGTTAGTTCCTGCACCATCCATTCCACATTTTGCTTAAGCCAGCAATAGACTATAGATATTATGCCTCCTTTCTGTCGCGCGGTAATTACCACTTTGAAACCTATTACTCCGTCTTCAACGATAAGAATATTAGTTCATAAAAACCCTCCATTCTGCCGCGAAGCGGCAGCACAAATGGTCAGGAAAAATCGATTGAGCGAAACTTGTTTCGCGCTGAGGAGCAAATGGCCGCCGTCATATCTAGCAGCCAAATCGATTTCTTCCGTGCGTGAAAGTATTTTCACGCTAATCTCCTCTTCATACTCGATATTATATAAATATAAGGTTCCTTCCCGTTTCTTTGACATATTCATGCCAGTTCAACGAACTACCCCATATTTTTTTATCCTTCAGAAAATAAAACATAGAAACCAAATGAGAACCTGACGACATGTTACCGGGCTAATCACATTTTTTCATCCACATATAATTTTCTTTGGGGATCAACATTTTCCCTCAGTTTCTTTTGCTTTTTGTTCGCATCGTAGAAGGACTAATCTCCATGATACCGTTATAAGTTGTCTTATATATACAACTATGCTAAAATGGTTATAGTGTCTGATTTGGCCATGTTTTTGTAAAATGATTTTATAATATATGTCTTATAATGAGTGTATATCATTATTTCCAATATTCCAAACTCAAAATTCTTATATTCATATAAGTATCTTGAATAAGAGCTTTTGTATTTACTATATGCATTGGGCATGATTAAATATAACGCTATTGAGGTGTAGTATGGAATTCCGCCAACTAGAATGTTTTATGCACGCTGCGCGATATAATAATTTTTCTAAGGCTGCAGAAGCGCTGCATATGTCTCAACCTGCATTAAGTTCATGTATTCGATTGCTTGAAGATGAACTTCGCGTAAAGCTTTTTGACAGGAAAGGGAAAAAGGTAACACTTAATGAGGTCGGAGAATATGTCTTAGCGCATGTTAATGTAATAGCAAGCGAAATCTCCAATATAAGACAAATATGCACAGAAGTTGCAACAAGCGAATTTAATAAAGTAACGATACTGCCTGCTGTAACTAGTTGGATTGTTCCATTTCTGCTTGATGAATTCGCCTTGATACATCCCGAAATTAGCTTAGAGGTAATAATAGAACGGCACAACGCTGAAATAAATATAAAATCTAAGAAAGCAGATATTATTGTAATGGCGTCTGTTAATGAGCTATCAAATGAGAATATTCACACTGTGTATAAGGAGGAGATTATTCTTGCTGTACCGGAGGGGCATAGTTTAGCAGAAAACGATGAAATAGAGTTGATAGACCTCAAGCCGTATTCAATTATCAGCTTGACAACCGAGCGTCCTCTTCGAACCATCGAGGACTATTTCTTCAATCTTGCAGGGTTTACACCAAAACGTTCCATTGAATGTGATTCAAGCGCGCTCATGCGAAATTTGTTAGAAGATGGATACGGTCCTGCTCTTGTACCTATCCGTTCTTGGAATCGCCTCAACTTAGCTAAAAGTCGACTCATTCATATTAAAAACCCGAGTTGTTTTCGTTATGTTTCTGTCATGCGAAACAACACAAATTCTCTTAGGGATAAAGCAATAACGGAAACGTATAATTATGTTATTTCGCTTATTGAAAATGCCGGTCATAACGTTGATCAATAAACTGAGTATTTTTCAATCCACAACTATAACATTTACATATCTTGAAATAAATCAGTACTTAAATATTTTAAACCACTGTCATTTAGTGTTACTACAATATTTTTACCCTTTTCGATGGTAGATAAAAGCTTAAGCGCAGCATAAACATTTGCACCAGATGAAAACCCTGCAAAAATCCCCTCTTGTTCAGCAAGCTTTCTAGCAGTATCTCGTGCTTCATCATTACTTACCTGTACATAGCCGTCGATCAAGGTTTTATCAATAAGCGGTAAATCCATACAGTATCCACCACCCTGGACTTTATGCCCTTTATCGGTAATTTCTTTGCCTGCATATATCGCTGCGGTTGCCGGTTCGTTTACATAACAACGAATGTTGGGATTATATTTTTTCAGGGTCTTTGCGCACCCTGAAAATGTACTTCCACTTCCAACAAAGTCAACAAAAACATCAATTTTACCGTCTGTCTGAGCCCACATTTCTTCGGCTGTGAAAAACTCGTGGGCATGATTACATGCAACTAAATTGAACTGATCGGCTCGAAATGCGTTCTGCTCTTCAACAATCTGCTTAGCACGTTCTTCAACAAGAGCCAAATCCTCTCCGGAAACTTGTCCCTTTATTGAACCAGGCATCTGATCAACAAGAACGACTTCTGCACCTAATGCTTTCATCATTCTGGCCCGCTCAATAGAATTTCCTTTCGACATACAGGCAATGAATCGATAGCCCCTGCAAGCACATACAATTGCAAGTCCGGTCCCGGTATTTCCACTAGTCAATTCAACAATCGCTTGTCCAGGTTTAAGTAAACCTGCTTCCTCTGCTTCCACAATCATCTGTAGTGCAATGCGATCTTTTTTACTGAATCCCGGATTTAAATACTCTAGTTTAGCGAAAATATTACCTTCTACATCAAATGCTTTTGTAATTCTAGATAAGTTAACCATAGGGGTATTTCCAATTGCTCCGGTAACATCGCTTAATATATCCATAAATACACACCTCCGATAGTGACGTAATAATTCAACATTTTACATTAAAATTAGCGTTAATGATATTGTGCGTTTGTTAATGGTATTTGTCAACGATACATCAAAGGATACCTACATTTATATTTAAATTTAGATTTCAAAGTAAAGGTCTTTTCAGAATTAAAAGCATTTCACCGGCCTCAACCCTATATTTTTTTAAGGCTTGAGCGAACCTTGAATGATAAAGAATAAAGTTTCCAGCTAACTGTACTAGTTACAGAAAGTTTAGAAACTTTTATTTATAAACTGTTTTATATATGCAATAGAGCCGCCTTGACCCGCATGGCTATGCAGGTCGCTTTTCGGTATCTCCTGTAATGCAGCAAGTGAATGTTCATTTAGTGCCTGTATAAAGTTTTCTTTATTCAAATCTCTGTTCCCATATCCAGTGATTCCGTTTCTCTCGTTATCCCGCTGTTTTTGTCATAATTTACCACTCCCGCAGCCATCGTAGCATAGCTGCGGGAGTCTTGTCAAATATAGAATACACTCTTTACCTTATGGAAGTATTTCAGATACTTTACCATATATGGAATTTCTGCTGACCCAGCCGTTTACATGTCCGTGATTGTTTCCGATTTGATATGAATTATTGTTTTTCACGGCCAGTATTTTGTGAAGATAAAAATGACCGTTCACTTTGCAAAACACAATATCGCCTTTATTTAAGGGTATATCTTGCTTAACAGGCTCTGTCATAACGGGCTGACCGGACTTCAGGATCGGCGTCATAGACTGCCCGAAGCCCTGAATGATGCATGATTCGCCGTTCTTCAGCTTCTCGGCTGTTATCGCGTTTTCTTTTCCCTTATACAAGGTGTTACCTCAACAGCTGTCATGCGCTATAACGGAGGTTGCTGATCCAGCGGGATATCGCCCAGATTCACATCGCTGCCGGCGTCAATACCGGAAATATGCTTCAGCGCAAAGCCGGGAGCCTTGATTGCCAGCTCGTATTTACCCGCGGGAAGGTCTTTGAACCAGAAGTCGCCGAAATCGTCTGTGACGGTATCCCAGACTCTGGGTCCGCAGCTCAGATGACAGGCGGCGCCTTCGATGATCTCTTCCTCAATTGGATCATAAAGCGTGCCCGCAATGAAAAGACCCGGGATATTTTTATAATACACATTCGGCAGCAGGCCTGTTTCCGGGCTCAACACAACCGTACCGGTCAGTTGTTCCGCCATCTCGTTCTTTTCACCGAAGCGAAGCGCGCCCGTAGGACATGCTTCAACGCACCTCGGAATGCTTTTCCCGTTATCAAGCAGATGCGCGCATCCGGTGCACTTCTGGGAGATGTTCAGATCATCGTTGAAATAGATGACTTCATACGGGCAAGCGGACGCGCATTTTTTGCAGCCCTTGCACTTTTCCGGGTCAATGAGTACAAGACCGTCCTCGCGCTTGTATATGGCGCCGTTACCGCAGGCTCCGATACAGGAAGGCTTTTCACAGTGATTGCACAGCTTGGGGGTATAATGGATTTTAACCTTCGGGATCGTTCCGTGTACCGTTTCCTTGACCTTAAGCCAAAACTGACCGACCAGCGGCTGCGGCTTCGCGTACGGCGTCCAGTCGTTGCCGGCGTGCTCGTCCTTGCATGCGATCTGACAGTTATAACATCCGCTGCATCTTGCAACATCGATCGTAAAAACCTTTGACATTTTCTTCTCCTCCCAATCCGTTAAACACTCATCCAGCCGTCCATGCATACGCCGGCAGCGTAGTCGACTTTCCGGTTAAAAGCTTTGGCATAATCGCGCTTCCACTGATCCATCTCTTCGTCGGTTACCTTCAAGACTTCGACCAAAAAACCGCTTGTTGCCATGCCGGTGGCATTTTTGGAAATAATGGAATTGGGTGTTATTGTGTTTATCGCACCGCCCCTGTCGATTTCACCCGGAGCGATCGGATCAAGCCGCGAACCGTGATCTATATAAGCGACGCCGGGGATGAGCCGTTCTGTAACATACGCTCCGGCCAACACAATACCGCGTTCATTGAAAACCTTTACAATATCGCCGTGTTGAATGCCGCGAGCCTTTGCCGTTTCCGGGTTAAGCCATACCGGCTCGTACTGGTACCCGTCCTTACCGCGGATTTTCATTGTCTCGATCTCGCGTGTCCAAGGAACGTCATCGCATTGGGCGTGCACACGCCACCTGCCGTGGTTTGACATGCACAGGAGCGGATACATTTTCGCTCTTTCGCCGGTAATACGCTCGTCGTGCATTTCGCTTTTTTCGATCCAATGGGGAACAGGCGGGCGCTCCGGGTCGTCGGGCATGCGGGTTTCCAAATCCTTTGACGAAAATTCCAAAAGCCCTGTCGGAGTCGACAAACGATTGTTTTTGGGGTCTTTATAGAAATTATACATACCCGCGGGAACGTCCGCGGTGGTCTCGCTTATCGGAACGACAAACACTTTCTTTTCGGAAAATTCCTCCCAGGACATGCGTTCTTCACAACCTGTGGCTTTGTAGAAAAACCTGACCCTGTCCTCTTCGGACATATTGTCGGTGTAGGCATCATAGTAATCCGGCCCAAGCTTCTCAGCCACTTTCGCGCACACGTCGAAATCGGTCAGGGATTCGCCCCGGCGCTCGATGCATTGATCGACCTTGTATATGGAGACGAACGCACCGCTTGACATATCATTGCCGATATCGTTCATCTCGTGCTTTGTGCATACCGGCAGAATGATATCCGCAAAGCAGGTATCGTTTTCCATCCATGGGTGCTGCACAACAAAGGTCTCGATCTCCGGGCTGCGATACGCATCAATAAAGCTGTTACCGTCGTTCCAGCAGGTGACATTGCAAGGAGCGGACGACCAGATCATGTGAACGGTAGACATTCCCGGACGGGGATATACGATTTTATCAAACTGGAATCTGTTTGTTGCGAGTCTGTAATTCCCGTCCTTCGGTATCTGGCTGGTGGAGAAGCAATTTAAACCGTACCATTCTGCATGTCCGTTTAAAATTGCGTTATGTACAAGGCAGCGAGGGATGAATTGTTTCGGAGACGGCAGCGATGTAAACAGCTTTTTCAGTTCCGGTGCACGTTTTTCCTGATCGGGGTTCAATTGAAAACGCATCATGTTGATCTCTTCGGGCACATCTCCGTCAACGACGTGCAGCGGGTCGGCTATGTGGGGCACGGCGGGCATGAATTCTCCGGTATACGGTACGATATAGTTCTGCGCCCACAGATTCCATTCGAGCATTTTTGTCTGATGAACGCCCGGCCGGCCAAGCCCCTGCATTGCGAGAAGCATGACCTCAAGGCGCGCGGGCTCCGTCGAGTAAGGGCCGCGTATGAAGGAGCCGCCGTTTCCATGGCATATGCTTACGGTCTTTTTCGCCCAGTGGCGGGCAAGCGCTTTTATCGTATATACGGGAACGCCGCACTTTTCGCTGGCCCACTTCGGCGTCTTCGGAACACCGTCCTCTTCTCCAAGGACATATGCGGCGAATTTGTCAAACCCGTATGCATGGCTGTCTATGTATTCTTTGTCAAACGTGTTCTCGGTAAGCCAAACATATGCGATGGCAAGCTGCATTGCCGCATCCGTATTCGGCAGGACCGGAATCCACTTGTCCGCGTGGATCGCCGCACCGTAGTTGAGATCGGGACAAACGTATATCGACTTAATGCCAAGCTCGGTAAACCAGTAGCACAGGTTTGTCGGCATGTGCGAGCCGAAGCCCAGCGGCGTGACCTCCGGGTCGCAGCCCCAAAAAAAGAGCGAATCACTGTTTTTAGCCATGTCGGGAATTAAGTTTGCCTGCGGAGTCTGCTCGCCGACAGGCTCACAGCCCCAAACATGCTTGGCCCCCCAGTACCAGCCTTCCCAAGAATCAAAATTACGCATCTGAAGAGTATATCCGCCCATTAAAGACAAAAGCCTGTTCGGGCAGCCGTGCGAAGGCGCAACATGCTTTCCCTCGCCGTGCATATCCGACTCACAAAGAACGGCTTCGCAGCCGTATTTTTCCTTCATGCGTTTAAGCTCGTCGGCACATATCTGCGCGGCTTCATCCCACGATATGCGAACATAGCCGCTCTTCCCGCGGTTTTGCGGGTTTCTCTCGCCGTTTGGATCCCAATCCACGCGCTTTAACGGATACAGCACACGGTTGGGCGAGTAGACACGGGTTTTGTATCCAAGTCCGAAATGTGTCAGCGGAATATGTGTAGGCGGCCGAAACACCTTTCCCCGCGCTTCGATCTTCCAAGGACGGCATTTGGCTTCAGTGTATGACGTATCATACTCGTAGGGGGTTATGCGCGTAATCTGTCCATCGCTGCAGTCAACCTTGCTGAATGCTCCGCTTTCGGGTCCCATTAAGCTAAAGCTGACCAACGACGTCTTATCGGGTTTAAACTTTTTGCTCATTGTTCATCGACCTCCCCTGTGGTTATTTTTTGACATAGTGCCGGGCTTGCTCTAATGATCTTTCGCAATCATGAAAATTCACATTTCTTATAATATCATAAATTATGTGAATGTACACCTGTGCGTTCTAACCAGAAATGAATATTTTCATCGGTAATTCGGCCGGATTCTCGATTATTAACAGGTCAGAACTGTGTAATGGAAGATTCAACGCGATCTTTTTTACTGAATCCCGGATTTAAATACTCTGGTTTAGCGAAATATTACCTTCTACATTAAATGCTTTTGCAATTCCAGATAAGTTAACCATAGGGGTATTTCCAATCGCTCCGGTAACATCGTTTAATAAATTCATAAAATACACACCTCCGATAGTGACGTAATAATTCAACATTTTATATTAAAAACCGCGGTTACCCTTTTCATCTCAAATAGCACTTAATTTGCTTCGTAGAGCTATACCGCACTTTCCGCAAAAACGTGCACCGTGGGCGACGGAAGCGCCGCATTTGGAGCAGAATTTTATCTGCGGGACAGCTTGGTATATCAGCGGCAAATCCTCTTTTGGCGCTGCATCAGATAAAATTAGCCAGTCAATAACCTCGCCGTCCTCACAAAAGCCGATGGCTCCGCCGGGGGACACCACATAAAAGCTGTCTTCGTCGATGGGGTTTTCACTGTCGCTTATCTCGGCAAGTGCCAGCAAGCCTTTTACGTCATATCTATTATCGGAAGTGGCAAAGCGGAAGCTTCCGCAGAGTGTTGCGGCATACTCCGCCGCCTCCAGCATGGTGTTAACCTCTTCATTACAGCAATCCTCCTTATTTGAATAACTGCTTTCCACAGATTCCGCACTTGTCGTTATTTATATCGTTGAAGGTTTTACAGAACATACAGGGAATTTCACTGTCGCGGGATTTGTCGTATTTCTCGTATTTGTAAGGCAACTGCGGGTAATAACGGACGCGGTCGCCGACGTTAAGATACGGGTAAAAGCCGAGTTCGCCCCAATTATTCTTCAACCTCTCAACACAGCGATCCTTTTTTCCTTTATCCGTGCGGAAGGTAAGCACATAATCGGTGTAATGTACCACCTCCGATGTATCATTGGTTCTGTCGTGTTCGAGCTTTGTTTTATTGAAGCTCTGTTTGTCGGTGACAATACCGTCCCAGCTTCGCTTGGCGTTCGTTATAAACTGTATAAGCAGAAAAAACAACAGGAATGCCACCGATATGCCTCCGCCGAAAACCAGCGCGTCGGCTGTTTCAACCTCGTCCGATACGAAGCTGACTATCATGTAGATTATAAACGGCAGCGGAACCAGCACGAACGCGCAGCCACGCGCGGACTTTTTGCTTTGCTTGATGTATTCGATAGCTTCAGGGGAGATGATGCGGTCGGAGAAGCCGACCAGCCCCGCGCCGCCCGGAGAGGGCTCGGGAGCTGCCGCCCGGCTCGTCTCCACCGGCTTCGGCGCCGCCCGATCCACCGCCGTTCCGCAGCTAATGCAAAATTCGGCTCCTTCCGGCAACGTTGCGCCGCAGGCTGTACATACGCCGGGGGCGCTTGCCTGTACTTTTTCACCGCAGGCCGAACAGAAAGCCGCGCCCTCTATCAGCTTGCTTCCGCAGTTATGGCAAAACATATGTGGATTTCTCCTTGTTTCGGTTATTTGTGTTTCAGCGCGGGAAGTTGCTTTTGCAGCAGGTTTTTTAGCCGCCATTTTATTCTTCGGCAACACCGCATAATGCATAATCAAAGAGCGACGGGCTCATTCTTTCCACAAAATCACATGCCTATGTTAATATTTCCGTCACACAGGCGCGCTGAATCAGGCGGCCAAGCAGCGCTTGTCAGCCAGATACAGGTTT
>JAAYJC010000019.1 GCA_012523085.1 Clostridiales bacterium | reverse complement strand
TGGGATACAACCGAGAACCTTTACATAGAGGGCGACAACCTCGACGTGTTGAAACTTTTGCAGGAGAGCTATCTTGGCAAGGTCAAAATGATTTATATCGACCCGCCGTATAATACGGGGAGTGATTTCATTTATCGTGATGACTTTAAGCAGAGTCGTGAAGAATATGAAGAAGAAACTGGCGAGTATGATGAAGATGGCGACCGTCTATTCCGCAACACCGAAACCAATGGGCGATTCCACTCCGACTGGTGCAGCATGATTTATCCACGTTTGGTATTGGCGAGGAATTTGCTTAGCCACGATGGTATAGTTTTTATCAGTATCGATGATAACGAAGTAGCACAGTTGCGAAAGATTTGTGACGAGGTGTTTGGTAGCGATAATGTTGAAACAATGGTCTGGAAAAAAATCGGCGATGGAGATGCTGGTGCAGGGCGTATGAAAACCGTCAACAGATTCCGTTATGAACACGAAAACATAATAGTAGCATATAAGAATGTTAATAACGCGTTTTTCCATCGATTGATGGAGATACCTGATTTTGTAAATGAATATGGTAATCCTGACAATGACCCAAGAGGAGCATATAAAGCGGGGAATATGTCAAAAACTGAAGAAAAATCTATTCCTACAGGGAAAAACTACTATACGGTTACATCGCCATCAGGCAAGACATTTTCTCGCCAATGGCATTTTGACGAAAGTGAATTCCGTAGGCTAGATAACGATAATCGAATTTATTGGGGCAAGAATGGCGATGCGGTTCCAGCGATAAAGATTTTTGTTAATGAACCGAGACAAATAGTACCAAATTCTTTGCTTGAGAATCTTGGCTCTGCCACGTCTGCTTCAAAAGACCTTAGAAAACTATTACAAGTAGACGAAAATGTATTTGATAACCCTAAGCCAGTTGCACTAATTCAAAGGTTCTTGTACTTGACCACAACCCCTGCCGACATCATCCTCGACTTCTTCTCAGGCTCTGCCACAACCGCTCACGCCGTTATGCAACTGAACGCCGAAGATGGCGGTAAGCGCAAGTTCGTTATGGTGCAGCTACCGGAGATGTGCGCCGAGGGGACAGAAGCTGCCAAAGCGGGTTATAAAAACATCTGTGAAATCGGCAAGGAACGCATTCGACGTGCCGGGGATGAAATCAAAGCCGAGGCGGGCCTGACCGCCCAAAACCTTGACATCGGCTTTCGGGTATTAAAACTCGACGATACCAACATGAACGATGTGTACTATGCGGCGGGCGACTATACACAGGACTTGATTTTGCAAATGGAAAGCAATATCAAGCCCGATCGCACCGATATGGACTTGCTCTACGGCTGCCTGCTTGATTGGGGCTTGCCGCTATCCATGCCGCACACTCACGAAAAAATCGACGGTTTCACCGTCCACACTTACAACGATGGCGATTTGATAGCCTGCTTCGAGGAGCGTATCAGGGAAAAGGTAATCCGTGAGATAGCAAGCCGCAAGCCCCTGCGCGCTGTATTCCGCGACAGCAGCTTTTCCAGTTCACCTGAAAAAATAAACGTGTTTGAAATCTTCAAGCTGCTTGCACCGAACACGAATGTGAGAGTGATATGATGAAAACTAAAAAAGAATGCGGAGGTGCTGGCGAATGAAACTACAATTCCGGCATCAGCCTTTTCAGGCAGACGCAGCAAAAGCGGTCTGTGATGTATTCGCAGGTCAACCGTTTCGCACCCCAACATATATGATAGATTCCGGCTTGGGACAGCTTTCCACGGGCTTTAGCAATGCACCTATTGTTGTTTCTGATGACAAAATACTGGAGCATATCCGCACCACTCAGCGGCAAGGTGGTATAAAACCCTCCGATTCACTTGTAGGCCGCTTTAACCTGACCATTGAGATGGAAACAGGTGTCGGCAAGACCTATACATATATTAAGACCATGTACGAGCTGAACAAGCGGTACGGCTGGAGCAAATTTATCATCGTTGTGCCAAGTGTCGCTATTC
>JAAYJC010000137.1 GCA_012523085.1 Clostridiales bacterium | reverse complement strand
GTCTCGCAGCGGCAGCGGGTGAAAAGGCTTTTGTCGGCGTTACCGTGAGGGATATACAAAAAAACGAGAGACAGGTCAACACAGCAACGTCTTATCTCAAATATAAAGCAGGCATAAATAAAGCATTGAAAGGCAGGTGAGAAAATTTGAAAGATAAATCTTTCAAATTGGGAAGGAGCGGTTATGAAAATGAATGAAATACCAAGGTTTATTCATGCGAAAATCAAGTTGCTGAGCGATGGATCCCCTTGGAGCAGGGCTATGCTCGCAAAACTCCGCCGGGGTATCGGCAAGCCTCCCGGCAGCGTCCCCGATATATGGGAGATAACAATAGACGGTATGCCGGAGGACCTTCTCAGTAAAGACGGCATCCCCACCCGTGAGGAAATCGCCATACATACGGCACTGACCTTGTATGCCATGCACCAGCAGGGAAGAGAAAAACCGATGAGCGTCAGCGGAAACGGCGATGACGGCGCGCATATCGGAAATTCCTTCGGCTCGGCAGTCGGAAAGCTTGTCAAACCGGACAAAAGCAATGAGCAAAGCGTAAAGCGGCGCTTTGACGCGGCCGTGACGAGCGGGGATTTTATCGAGCTTGCTACGCACGCCCGCGGGCTTATCCAGCTTCTCAAGGCGGAGGAGATACCGCTCGATTATCCGCAATTTGCAAAGGATTTGTTTTTCTTTCAATTACCCGAAAATGCAGACCGGGTTCGCCTCAGATGGGGGCAGGATTTCTACCGCACGCGAAGTTACAGCGACAATAAGGAAAACAATAATAAACCGAAGGAGTAAGACAATGGAAAAAGTGTATGTTGATTTTCATGTTATCCAAACCGTTCCGCCGAGCTGCCTGAACCGCGATGATACCGGGAGTCCGAAAACAGCGGTTTACGGCGGGGTAAAGCGGGCCAGAGTATCCTCTCAGGCGTGGAAGCACGCAATGCGAATGATGTTCAGGGAATACTTCGATGAATCGCAGCTGGGAATACGCACAAAAAAGATCATTGATCGGGTTGCGGATGAAATCACAGCAAAGGATCCTTCCTTAAGTAAAGAAAGAAGTATAGAACTGGCAGAGAAAATCATCAATACCGCAAATGTAAAGTATAAATACGGAGAAGAAAAAACACTCTTTTTTATGGGTAAAAAGCAAGCGGAGAATTTAGCCGATCTTGTACTCGGGAATCCTGATGCAACGAAAAAAGAGGCGCAGGCCGCATTGAATGAAGGCCATGGCGTTGACATTGCACTTTTTGGACGAATGGTAGCCGATGATCCGTCCTTAAATGCCGAAGCATCCGCACAGGTTGCACACAGCATATCAACGCATAAAGTTGAAAACGAATATGATTACTTTACCGCGGCCGATGATTGCTCAGCGGAAGACAATGCCGGGGCCGGTATGCTGGGCACTGTGGAGTTTAATTCCTCGACACTTTATCGTTACGCCACTGTTGCCGCTCATGAGCTGTTTAATCAGTTGGGCAGAGACAAAGGCGCTCTGGCTAAAGCCGTTTCGGAATTTGCGCGTGCTTTCATCACATCCATGCCGACGGGTAAGCAAAACACCTTTGCCAACCGAACTTTGCCGGACGCCGTAATGGTAACCATCAGAAATGACCAGCCCGTCAATCTTGTCGGCGCATTTGAAGAACCGGTGAAGGGCGAAGGCTTTGCAAAAAAATCCATTCTGAAGCTGACTGATTACGCCATGCTGGTTTACGGCGATTATTGCGGCTTTCCCGTAAAATCATTCGTTATAGGCGACGGTCTTTCCGCCATGGGTGATAAAACCGACTTAAAGGGTCTGATTGAAGCATTGGGGAAATCAGCAGCCGACATGTGCTGCCCGGACGGTGATCAAAAATGAGCACGCTGCTGATGCGATTTGCCGCGCCCTTGCAGGCCTGGGGCGCAGACAGCAAATTCAAAAGGCGGGCTACCGAGCGCGAACCGACAAAAAGCGGCGTTATCGGTCTGATTGCGGCGGCGCTTGGACGGGTTCGAACAGATTGCATTGATGATCTTTCAAAGCTACGGTTTGGCGTGCGTGTCGATCAAAACGGCTCAATGCTGAACGATTTTCATATGGCAAGAACGATTGAGGCACAGGATAAAAATAAAAGCGAGGCAACCAGAAACAAAGGGATATTTGTTTCACACAGGTACTATCTCTCAGACGCGGTTTTTATTGTCGGGCTTGAAGGAGAGGACGCGTTTATGCGCACGCTGGATGCCGCCATATGCGCTCCGGTATTTCCGTTGTATCTGGGCAGACGGTCCTGCCCCCCGGCAGGGCGGTTATCCCTCGGCATACGTTCAAAACCTTTACCGGATGCCCTGAGAGAGGAACCGTGGCAGGCAAGCCCCTGGTTTAAAGAAAAGGCAGACCCAAAGGTGAAGCTTAGTCTTTTTTTTGACACCGAAAAACCGACGCCGTTTTACCGCCGGGATATGCCCGTTTCCTTTGCGCAGACACACAGAAAATACGATAATAGATTCATAGAAGAGGATGCCGTTGTGTTGGAGAACCTGTTCAGCCGATATCAAACCGCTTTGCCCGAACATGATCCGATGGCGGAACTGGGAGGTGATGCCGATGTACCTGTCTAGGATTGAACTGGCTCCGGAAAGGCGCGAAACAATGAAGGCTCTCGCTTCCCCGCAAATCATGCATGCGGCTGTTGAAGAATGCTTTTCCGGCAGTTGGGGAAAAGCTGCGGCGCGCAAACTGTGGCGCATTGACCGATTTCAAAGCAAAACATACCTTCTCCTGCTCAGCCCCGAGAAACCTGAATTTGAACGGCTGTCCGCGCAGTTTTGCCCCGATGAAGGTAAAGGCGAAATAAAACCTTACGGATTGCTCCTTGACCGTATTCGGCCCGGACAAAAATGGCAATTCAAGCTGCGCGCAAACCCGGTGCATCATGTAAAAACCGAAGCGGGAAATGAAAAGAGAGGTAAGATATACGCCCATATAACGGTCTTTCATCAAAAAGAATGGCTTTTAAAAAAAGCACCGGATTGCGGATTTGAAATAGTACGCAATGATCAAGGCCATGCGCTTGTTGATGTTATGAAAACCGAGCATTTCCGCTTTAAAAGACAGGGCCGTTATGTGACCTTGAACATGGTTACTTTCGAAGGTGTTCTGAGGATAACCGATGCCAAGCTGTTTTCCCGGGCGCTGATAAACGGCGTGGGCCGTGCCAAGGCATACGGCTGCGGCCTGCTGACCATCGCAAGAGCAATATGAGTACGAATATACCCGGTACCCAAAGACCGGAGCTTTTGGCGCTTCCGCAAATTAAAGACCGGATTTCTTTTCTTTACCTTGAACGCTGCATCGTCAGCCGTCAGGACAATGCCATAACCGTTTTGGATTCACGCGGTACGGTGCATGTGCCCGCGGCATCGCTCGGTGTGATTTTATTAGGTCCCGGTACAAGAGTTTCACACCGGGCAATGGAACTCATCGGAGATACGGGGGCCAGCATGGTCTGGGTGGGGGAACATGGGGTACGGTATTATGCCCATGGCCGGCCGCTAACCCGTTCTTCAAGGCTGCTGATAGCGCAGGCGGAGCTTGTATCTATTCCGCGCAAGCGCATCGAGGTTGCGCGCAAAATGTACGCAAAACGGTTTAGCGGCGAGGATGTTTCAAAAATGACGATGCAGCAATTGAGAGGCAGAGAAGGAGCCCGTGTTCGTTCCGCTTATCGCCAAATCTCCAAAAAAACCGGCGTGCCATGGAATGGCAGAGAATACAATCCGGATGATTTTTCCGGCAGCGATCCGGTAAACATGGCATTGTCGGCTGCGCACGCCTGTCTGTATGGAATAGCGCACAGCGTTATTGTTGCGCTGGGCTGCTCTCCGGGGCTTGGGTTCATCCATACGGGGCATGAACGATCATTTGTTTATGACATCGCCGATCTATACAAAGCGGAGGTAACGATTCCGATAGCCTTTGAAGTCGCCGCACAGAAACCGGACGATATCGGATCCTCTACCCGGCGCGCAGTGCGCGACGCTGTCTCAGACGGTCATTTGATGGAACGAACCGCGCGGGATATTCACGAACTTCTTTTGGGAGCAAAACCTGACGAGAATATCCTTGAAACAAATATACTGAATCTTTGGGACGAAAAAAGCGGATACGTGAAAAACGCCGTTTCATACGGCAAAGAGCTGGATGAATACGACTCAAATGAGGAGGATTTTGAGGAAGGCTATGGTTTGATTATTGAGGAAAAATAATGCTTGTGGTAACGTTAACAAACTGCCCTGTCGGGCTTCGTGGCGATTTGACGAAATGGCTTTTGGAAATCAACTCAGGCGTTTTCGTCGGTCAGGTGAGCACCAGAATAAGAGAACAAATCTGGAACAGAATTAAGGATATGTGCAAAAATGGCAGCGCTGTTATGGTGTACAGCGCAAGCGGCGAACAAAAGCTGGGCTTTAAGGTTTTGGGAGGAGCATGGGAGCCTATAGATTTCGATGGGATTAAGCTCATGCTCCGGCCAAGCACACAACGGTTAAAGAACAGCGGAAATCTTAAGCCGGGCTTCAGTAATGCCGCTATACGACGCCGTGCAAAAAGAAAAACGGCAGCAAAAATGAATTATCCAAAAGATTATGTTGTTATCGACCTTGAAACCACTGGATTAAACTTAGAAGAAGATGAAATCATTGAAATTGGCGCATTGAAAATCGCAGATAATCAGATAACGGAAAAGCTGAATCTTCTTGTTTTCACGGCAAAGCAAATTCCCGCAAAAATCGAAGAACTGACAGGCATATCCAATACGATGCTCCGGGAACATGGATTGGATTTGACATCGGCTTTATTAAGGCTTCTGGCATTCACGGATCAGGCTCCTCTTGTGTCACATAATGTTCATTTTGACTTTAGCCTGCTGCGTGCAGCCTGTGCCCAATGCGGGCTTCCAATGCCGGAAAATAGAATCATTGACACATTATCTTTGTCAAAACGTGTCGTGAAGGGTGTCAGAAACTATAAATTACATACGTTAACGGATTATTTCCAAATAAACCATGAAGACCGGCATCGAAGCATAGGTGATTGCTTAGCAATAAAGCTGCTTTATGAAAAGCTAATAAATCTATTGGAAGACAATAGAGAAAACGGCTGAAACAAAGGGATTTCCAAGTCTGCTCCCCGCATACGCGGGGGTGATCCT
>JAAYJC010000136.1 GCA_012523085.1 Clostridiales bacterium | reverse complement strand
GATGTTACGGTCAGCGGAGCGAAAAACGCAGCCGCAGCCATCATACCGGCGGCCCTTTTGGTAGACGGAGTCTGCCGTATAGAAAATATCCCACAGGTCAGCGATGTGACGCTGCAATTGAGTATATTAAAGAACCTGGGCGCAGATATCCGGCTTATAAACAACAATACCATGGAGATCGACTGCGCCGGCATTTCATTCATGGAAGGCCCCTACGACTTGATGCGCCGAATCAGGGCGTCTTATTACCTGATCGGAGCCATGCTCGGCAGATTCGGGACAGCGAAGTCCGCAATGCCGGGCGGCTGTGATTTCGGTGTCCGGCCGATCGACCAGCACATCAAGGGTTTTACGGCGCTTGGCGCCGAGGTCGATATCCGGAGCGGGATTATCAGCGCCGACACCAGAGGCCGCGGCATCAAGGGCACACATATCTATCTTGATGTCGTATCTGTCGGAGCAACAATCAACATCATGATGGCGGCAGTGCTGGCTAAAGGCAGGACGGTTTTAGAAAACGCGGCGAAAGAACCGCACATTGTTGATGTAGCGAACTTTTTAAACTCAATGGGCGCGGATATCCGGGGAGCCGGTACAAGCCTGATTAAAATTAACGGCGTGGCAAAGCTGCACGGCGGACAGTACTCGATCATACCGGATCAAATTGAAGCCGGGACCTATCTCACGGCCGTTGCCGGAACGGGCGGAGAGGTGCTCATCAAAAACGTCATTCCCAAGCATCTGGAATGCATTACGGGTAAGCTGATGGAAATGGGCGTATACATTGAGGATATGGATGATTCTATTTTGGTGCACAGGGATTTGCCGCTCAGAAAGACCAATGTGAAGACACTCCCGTATCCCGGTTTTCCGACGGATATGCAGCCGCAGATTGCAACAATCCTGTGTCTTGCCGAGGGGACAAGCGTAATCACGGAGGATGTATGGGATAACCGATATAAGTATGTCGCGGAACTCAGGCGAATGGGCGCTCAGATTCAGGTTGACGGCAGGGTTGCCGTCATTGAAGGCGTAGACAAGTTGACCGGCGCGCCGATTAAAGCCTGTGATCTTCGGGCGGGCGCGGCAATGGTCATAGCGGGGTTATGTGCGCAGGGCAAAACCGAGGTTGAGGATGTTTACCATGTTGAGCGCGGTTATGAGGACTTTGTCGGCAAATTAAGAGGACTTGGCGCAGATATCGTAAAAGTTACTGAAAAAAGCGCTGACGAGGAGGAATACGGAGAGATTCTCGCATAGCAAGGTACTAAATGAAATGGAACAAACAGCGTCTTAAACGCATACAATGATTGTTTAAGACGCTTTTTTGGAGATGTCAACTTGAAAATCTGTACATTCGCAAGCGGATCAAGCGGCAACTGTGCGCTTGTTTGGCACAAGGATACATATATTTTAATAGACGCGGGCATTTCAATGCGCCGTATTGTAAGCTGCCTGCAGAAGCTTGGACTGGAAGCAAGGCAGCTTTCATCTGTTTTGGTAACACATGAGCATTCAGACCACATATCCGGGATTCCGATGCTTGTTAAGCACTTTTCTCTGCCCGTCTATACCAGCGGCGGGACGGCAAGGGCGCTTTTTAAAAACGGTACGATCCCAATCGAGCAGATATCTGTTTTTGAAACCGGCAGAAGCTTTGCCATCGGGGATCTTCAGATCAACAGCTTTGAGACGCCTCACGATACCGCCGAGAGTGTGGGTTTTACAATTGACGGCGGCAGCAGGCGGTTGGCGTTCGCTACCGATCTCGGCCATGTCTCCGTTGAGGTTGAACGGGCCGTTATGGGCGCCGGTACGGTCATACTGGAGTCAAACCATGATATAGAGATGCTCAAATGCGGAAGGTATCCCTACCGGTTAAAAACACGGATACTGGGAAACAGGGGCCATCTCTCCAACGATATGGGCGGTCAATTCGCCTCCCGGCTGGTCCGGGGCGGCGCGGATAAAATCATGCTGGCTCATCTGAGCAGAGACAACAATACGCCCGATCTGGCTTATAACACAGTCACAGACCGGCTTCTTACATCGGGTATCCGCGCCGGAATTGATCTGGCGTTGTCGGTTGCGCCGGCAGATGTGATGAGCGGCATTCTGGAGGTTTAGGTTAATCGTACATATTAGAGGGCAGCATGGAGAAAGGGAAAATGAAATTCGCGCAGCGGGTGATTGGAGGGTTATATGCTGAGTATAAAATTCATCTGTGTCGGTAAAATGAAAGAAGCGTTCTTTACCGACGCGGTTTCAGAATATCAAAAGAGACTGACCGGTTATTGCCGGCTTACCATAGAAGAGATTCCGGAAACCAGACTGCCTGTTAATCCGTCCGACGCGGAAATCCAGGCCGCCCTGAGCAAGGAAGCCGATGGTATTGAAATGCGCATTCCGCGTGGCGCGCTGATCATTGCTATGTGTATAGAGGGCAAGGCGTTAGATAGCCTGCAGTTGGCAAGGTTTATGCAGTTATGCGCGACGCAGGGAAAAAACCGGCTTTGTTTTATTATCGGCGGCTCGCTGGGGCTTCATGACCGCGTAAAGAAAGCGGCAAAGATATCGCTGTCCATGTCGAAAATGACATTTCCGCACCACCTGGCCAGAGTCATGCTGCTTGAGCAAATTTACAGAGGCTTTAAAATAAGCGAGGGTTCCAAATATCACAAGTAAGGCAACTGCAGCAAAATATACCATCCGTCATTTAGGCGGCATATACTATATGGGGAGGCATAATAATGGCATATTGCATGGTGTGCGAAAAAAGTTTTGATGACAGCCTTGAAATCTGTCCGGAGTGCGGCGCGCTTTTGGAATCGGAAAACGACTGCACCGGCGAGTGTGACGACTGCGCATCCGGCTGCGAACACAATCACGATCACGATCACGATCATGATTGTGATGGAGAATGCTCTGATCAGATCTGGCCGCTGGACGATGACGGGAACCCCGTAAAACCCGCATTTTTGATGACAGTGATGGGCAATCAGATTGATTATGAAATGACGGTCAGCCTGCTCAGGTCATTCGGCGTGCCCACGATCCGGGAATACCCCAATGCCATATCAAACGCAAAAATTCTCCTCGGTTTTTCGGGTGCCGGTATGGATATTCATATACCCGAAAATATGCTGGAGCTGGCAAAGGAACTCATGAATTCCGAGCCGGAGAGCACGGAATGATAGTATAGATTACCCTTGCGCCGTATGAGTTAACGGCGCGAGGGCGTTATAAAACCTTAATATAGCCGCTATCATATTATCGGTTTGTTCCGCAGCTTCGCGGAAATGGGAGGCCAGCGTGGAATACAAAGCAGAATATCAAAGATGGATTGAGAGCTCTGCCGTCGGTGATGAGGAACGGCAAGAGCTTTTCGGCATTCTCGACGACGACGAGGCTGTAAAAAGCAGGTTTTTTGCGCCTCTGGCATTTGGGACCGCCGGACTGCGCGGGATCATGGGCGCGGGCATAAACAGAATGAATATCCATATTATACGTCAGGCAACGCAGGGTCTGGCGGAGCTTATCTTGCGGGAGGGCGGCGAGGCCGGGAAAAGAGGCGTTGTGATCTGCTACGACTGCAGGAACCACAGCAGGGATTTCGCAGTCGCGGCGGCTGAGGTAATGGCCGGAAACGGCATAAAGGTTTACCTGTTTGAGGGTATGCGGCCCACGCCGGAGCTATCGTTTGCCATCAGAGAATACCGTGCGATGGCCGGCAT
>JAAYJC010000135.1 GCA_012523085.1 Clostridiales bacterium | reverse complement strand
CGGAGCTGGAGGCATTATATGAAGCCGGGCGTATCGAAAATATCACCGACTGCGGCGGTAATATTGCAAGTATTGCCGTAACATACGGTCAAGATGCGATCAAGACGGCCCTGGAGAAGAGTATTCCAGAGAGCGAAGATCCCTATTATGCCATCATATCGGCTTCCGGAGACGGGGAAACGGAATTTGCCTCAACCGACGCGCTTACCGTCAGAACAGGGCAAAAACTCATTATCGAAAAAGATATTATTCTGAAAATCCTTTCCGATGGCAGCCTTTTAGTCGAAGAAAACGGTGTTATGGATGTCTACGGTACGCTGACCACCGAGGGTTCAGCTGTAAACAGTGGATACATTGTCAAAGGAATCGGCGGCATTATCAACGGAACCATAACCAATCAGGAAAACGGTAAATACTATACGGAAAGGGAAATTAATGACCAGGCCGAATGGACTGAGGTACTTAATGACCCGACCTGCTTTTATGCTGAAGTAAACGGAGATATAACCATTTCAGGAAACGTCGATGTCGGCTTTTCCCTTCTTATCAACAAGGACGCGTCCGTTGATGTTTCAGAAGGGAGCGAGTTTTCAATTTCCCCGTTTGCAGATACCTTTATTTCATATTCAAACGTCAATATACTTGGGACACTGATCAATAACGGCACCATTACGATCAATCCCGGAGCGGGCATAGAAGTATTTGAGGGCGCAACGCTTTCAAACAACGGCCTGATTGACGTCTACGGCTGGCTGAATGCGAACTACGATTCTCTCGGCGGTGCGGTCAAGTTCTATGCCAACCTCGCGGATGTCGCGCGCTGCCTGTGGAACGCTTTGGGCGGCCTTCTTCCGAAGAACGTCGATGAAGACGCGGATTACGTTACCTTCGCCGATGCGCTCGCGGATATGGCCAATGACGACGTTCTGGGCAGATACGCGCTGACCTGGCTTTTGAAAAACGACATTCTTGACGAGACGGATCTTCATCCTTACGACTATGCCGAAGGTGCGATAATCGGCGATTTGCTCGAAGCCTTTGCCGATGCCGCGGATAAAAGCTATACCGCGTCAATTACAGGCGGCGTATGCGTCAGCGACGCTTCAGATGAGAGCGGAAGCACGCTGGATAAACTCATTAAAAGCTTTGTCGATGCGCTCGATGTCTCCTCAGCGAATGCCGGAACCGAATCTGATCTCAGAAAATACCTTGCACTCAACTACATAAACGAAATACATATCACAGATAACATCAGTCTTTCAGACAATCTGACGGTAACAAAACATGTCCTCATTGACCCGGGCAAAACGCTGACCGCCGCTGATGGGAAAAACCTCACCGTCGAATGGCGGGAAAACACGCCGGAGCAGGCAGGCTGTGCCGGTGTTCTTGTCGTGGACGGGACGCTGGTTATCCCCTCAGACAGTGTAGTCATCAATAAAGGCGAAATTGATTTATCCGGCACAATTACAAACAACGGTATCTTTACCAATATGATTGACGAACCGGAGCACAAATACGAAAGCTTATTCTTCGGCGAGGGCGGAACACTCGACAACAACGGAACCTTCGTTGCAAACGGGTATATGGCGCTGTCCGGCACCGACCTTAAAAACCGGGGAACACGTTTTACCAACAACGGAAGCTTCGTGATAACAGGCGGTACAGTCACAAGCTCAGCGCCGTTTCACAACGCCGGATATATGAAAATCTGCGATCTGTACGGTAACGGCGGCGTGAATACCATCACGGCCTTAACATTCAACGGTACGCTGACCAACAATTCCAACTGGATCGAGTACACGGCCGCGGTCTATTCCGCTGATGGTTTTGCAGCTGCGCAATCAGCACAGGACGCAAAGAAACTGGCTCTTGGGGATTCTATGCCCGCGACAGGCCTTGAATGCTATAACCGTATGGACATTATGAACAATATTGACCTATCCGGCAATCACACTGTCTCCGGTTGGGACATCTGGGTGGAAGCTGAAAAGCAGTGGAACGATGCCTTACAAGAGGACGACTATATTCCGTATAAGCTCACGATAACAGCGGCTTCTTCTCTGACTGTGAAAGAGAGTACCATAAACGTGAACGGCAAACTGATCAACAACGGTACGCTCATCTTGGGACAGGATGAAAAGAACGGCGGCCTTCAGGTCTGGCCAAGAGGAACCTTTACGAACACCGGAACCGTTTCGGATACATACGGTTATGCCTGGCGCATGGACGAATATCAATACCACAACGAAGGCCCGGCAGAGCTTTTGGAGCCTTTATACGAGGGCACTGTCGAAGGCTATGAGGGAGCTCAGGATATAGCCATTGTTCACGATTGGAAAGCACTGAAGGACGCCGCGGAAGCAAAATTCGATATTTATGAACGCATCGATATTCTGGGTAATGACTGCGACATCACCCTTGAAGACAACCTGACCGTGTCCGCCGATATGTATGTCGAATGGGACGACGGGATTGAGATTCCGGAAGGGTTGACCCTGACGCTCAGCGGCAGCCATTGGCTTGACAACAGCGGAGACATATGGGTCTACGGCACACTGAATATCGGCTCAGGGTTTACGGTCAACAACATGAGCTATATTCAGGTAGACGGAACCGTCTTTAACCATTCTGTCATCAATAACATGAGCAATATCACATTAATCGGTCAGGGCACTATTCAAGGTACTGGAGCTGTCGTCGGCATGCCGGGCTCTTCACTGACCGGCAATGTGGGGGTGGGCACCTATTACCGGGCTGCCGAAAACGAAGAACAACTTATCGAAGCGCTGGGATCCGGTGATCCAATACTCATTACGGGCGATGTGACGCTCAGCGGGGACCTTCCGCTCACAGGGATTGTGACGGTCGGCCTTGAAAACGTCAGAAACGGCGCTGTCCGCACAGGAGCCCATACCCTAACTATAGAAAACGGCGCGGTTTTTGCGGTTGATTGCGGAGAGCTTGAGATTGGCGAAGAGGGCGCAATTGTCAACAACGGCAGCCTGACCATTGGGGAATACAGCGGCCTGCGCATTCTCGCGGACGGAACGCTAACCACCCAAAGCGATGTATACGTCAACGGCTGGCATGATTTCTACGATTGGGATAATCAGGATTTGTATCTGCTCGGTTCGGGTAAGGTGCATTGCTTTGCCTCTGAGCGCGATCTGGTCCACTTCCTGTACTGCTGCTTGTATGAAACGGATAACGGCGGCCCGCCGATAACAAAAATATACGATATATTGGCGAGCGCGGAGAGCTTTGACGACGGCACCAAGCTTGAAGCAATCGGCAATGCCATATCAGGTTTCGATCAGCTGGAATTCGACACCAGCGGACAGTACGCCTACGCGGCATTGTCCGTAAACGGTAATATTATTGGCGATTCGATTGTTCCGCATGCGAAGCTCACCTACGCTAACGCGAAAGCGCTAATGAACGCCGTAGCCAATAAGCTCGGTGCTGACATCTCAGCATTTTGGGTTAATGTCCCCGACTCCGATTCTTTATCCTTTATTCGCTGCAACAACGCGAGCGAGGAGCACGGCAGCGATTTTGATCAGTTCTGCAAAGAATTTCATGACGCGCTGACATCCTGAACCCGGCTCCGGACACAGGCTGCGCCTCTTTAGTCGGTGTGGCAGCCCCAAAATGAAACCTGCGGCTCAGCTGAAAAGCCAAGCCGCAGGTTTCGTTTTCTTTTATCAGCCGCTGTAACAGATTTCAAAATCCGCGTCGGCGG
>JAAYJC010000134.1 GCA_012523085.1 Clostridiales bacterium | reverse complement strand
TTTTTCGATTATGCACTTCTGCTGATCTTCCTTTTGGTATTTGGGTATGATACACTGGTTGAGAGCCGGACAAAAGGCTCAGCGTGCAATTATCCATGTTTTTATTTTTACATTAGCATATGCTCATACGCTTTTACCGAAGGAAAGCTAAGGCGATTGAAAGAGGTAGAAATGACGATGTTTGGTATTTTAGCATTGGTCGGCGGGCTGGCGATGTTTCTTTTCGGGATGAATGTATTGTCATCAGGCCTAACAAGGGTATCGGGCGGAAAGCTGGAAAGCTCTCTTCAACGCCTGACATCCAGCAACGCCAGAGCAATTATTCTGGGTCTCGGTACCTCGGCGGTGATCCAATCCTCTTCTGCGGTTACAGTCATGCTTGTTGGCTTGGTTAATTCGGGCATTATGACGCTGAAGCAGAGCATCGGTGTCATTATGGGTTCCAATGTCGGAACAACCGTTACCGCATGGATTCTTAGTCTGACCGGCATACAGGGCGACAATATCTTCGTTAATCTTCTGAAGCCGACATCATTTTCTCCGGTTATCGCAATCGCAGGCATTGTCCTGATCATGATATCAAAAAACAACAGGAAAAAGGAAATCGGCAATATCATGGTCGGCTTTGCCATCTTGATGTTCGGAATGGATATGATGGGAAATGCGATGACACCGCTGGCCGAAAGCGAATCCTTCTCCAGAACCTTGATTTTATTCTCAAATCCTCTGCTGGGCGTTATTGTCGGAACGGTCTTTACCGGTATCATACAAAGCTCTTCGGCTTCAGTGGGCATTCTGCAAGCCCTGACGCTTACCGGAACGGTGACATACGGCACCGCGCTGCCGATCATCATGGGTCAAAATATCGGAACCTGCGTCACCGCGCTGATTTCCAGCATCGGCGTAACAAAAAATGCCAGACGTGTTGCGATTGTACATGTCAGCTTCAACATCATAGGCACTGTGGTTTTCCTTAGCTTGTTTTACCTGCTCAACGCTTTTGTGCATTTCCCGTTTTTGCTCGAACCCGCCGATCCCCTGGGCATAGCGGTTGTACATTCCTTCTTTAATATCTTTACAACGACCCTATTGCTTCCGTTTATCGGGAAGCTGGAAAAACTGGCGGTTATGCTGGTACGGGATAAAGGGGGTTCAGATGAAAGTTATGAATTGCTGGATCAAAGGCTTTTAAAGAACCCGGCATTTGCCGTTGAACACTGCAAAACCGTAACAAACAAGATGGCGGAGCTGGTTCGGGATAGTATCTATGCCACCATGAGCTTGATGCGTGCCTATGATCACCAGAAGGCCAGGTTGATTGAAGAAATAGAAGAAAAAACCGACCAGTATGAGGATAAGCTTGGTACCTACCTCGTGTCAATCAGCAGCAATGCTCTGACGCTGGAGGACAGCAGAAAGGTTTCGATGCTGCTGCAGAACATCGGCGATTTTGAACGCATCGGAGACCATTCGCTGAACCTTCTGCGATCGGCTCAGGAAATGCGCATGAAAAAGATCACCTTCACCGAAGCGGCTTGGGAGGATATCGCAATCGTTGCGGATGCTTTGACGCAGATCGTTAACCTGACGATCGATGCCTTCATCAATGAAGACATTGAAACGGCAAGGTTTGTCGAGCCGCTTGAGCAGGTGATTGACGGACTGGTCTTTGAAATGCGAAGCCACCATACGCTCAGACTGCGCGATGGTGTCTGCACTTTGGAAACAGGCTTCATTTTTGCCGACCTGACCAACAACTTTGAACGGATTTCGGACCATTGCTCCAACATTGCCGCCTGCCTGATTGAAGTAAGAAAAGGTCACTTTGATACACATGAATACCTCAGGCAGGTCAAAAACTCTTCGGATGTTTTCTTTAACGAGAATTTTGAGATATTCAAAAAGAGATACGTTTTGCCCTCGGTGGATCCGGAAGGATGAGCACCGATAAATACGTAATACAGTTTTGATCTGAATTGAAGAATACTATGAAAAAGCAGCGCCGCGGTTGATTGACCGCGGCGCTTTACTTTGCGCATAATCCGGTTTAAAAGCGTGTGCGAGCCGCCCCGGTGACATAAATGTGGACAAAGCATAATAGAATTTATTAACCAACAAAAGAGGTGAAGAAAGTGACACAAAGAGACTACCTGCTTGGAAGGTTTGCCGAGGCGGTAAAGCTGATGCCGCAGCAGATCCTCAGCCGGTTGATGCGTCTGCCTGAGGAGGACAAGATGTCGGCGGAAGAAATCAGGCTCCGGACCGGTAGAGGCGTCACGGTGCTTCTGCCCGACGGAGAACGGACAATATCGGATACGATTTCTCAAAGAGAGCTGGCGGCAATCGTCGAAATTGCAACAGACGCGTCCGTTCATACGATCAAGGAGAGCTTTAAAAGCGGATATGTAACGGCTGCCGGCGGTCATAGAATCGGAATATGCGGAACAGCTGTTGTGAAAAACAATGAAATCACAGGGTTTCGAGCCATTTCATCTTTAGCGGTCAGAATATCGAAGGAGATTACCGGCGTATCCGAAACACTGTTGGAAAACCTGATGGAAGACGGCATGCCCCTTTCAACGCTCATCATATCACCGCCGGGGGGCGGTAAAACAACCTTGCTCAGGGATCTGATCAGAAATATCTCCAACACCGGCATACGCGTATCCGTTGCGGACGAAAGAGGGGAGATTGCGGCAATGCGCGGGGGCATGCCGCAGATGGATGTCGGCCGGCATACCGATGTACTGGATTTATGCCCAAG
>JAAYJC010000133.1 GCA_012523085.1 Clostridiales bacterium | reverse complement strand
TTCCCGTGTATCCATACAATCACTCCATTCGCGGTTGATTTAGTTGTATTACTTTTTCAACCTGTTTTATTGTGATTGTACTACCTTTGGCTTTAACCTACCATGTGACCAGTTACTTGACGCTTACCAAGTGCATATGATGCGATTGTAACTGAAGTAGGAGCATTGGTTGAAGCAGATTATACTGGGGACAGCTGGGAATTGTATGAAGCAGCGATAGCTGATTGTGATTTAACTCTGGAAGCTAAAGACGGTCAGGCAGCTCTTGACGCAGAAGTAATCGCAATACAAGAAGCCCTTGAATTATTAACAGAAGTAATCTACTCAAACTATGAATTAACCATTACTGGTCCTGAAACAGCAGAGCCAGAAGATGTGCTTCTATTTAATGTAACCGCAAAAGGTGATAACACAGGTAAAGTCTTAATGGAGCTTATGACCTAGAAACCCTGGAAGCATACTTTACTGATATCGTAGAGACCAGAATTGCCACTCAGGAATCAACAAATCTAGCTAATGCAGATGAAGTTGAAGATATTGAGTTCTTAACTATTTTGGTTGATCGCTTCGAAGCTGCAAAGTATGGTTATCATTCCAGGATAGCCGTTTCCGAGAAGCTGGCTGAAGTAGAAAATTTAGTAACTAGATTTAATGGATTAAATGAAGACCAGAAAGCTGCGGTATTGACAGCATTTAGTGCAGATACATCCGGCAGATCAGCAGAAGCTCTGGCAGCCTTTGATGCAGCACTGAAGACAGTTGTAGATCAAAGTTAAGAAGGTATTTAAGAGGTTGCTGAACAGCTGAGAGTAGAAAATGACTTGCGGGGGCCTTTTTCTCTGCAATCCTTACGAGCAAACATAAGCGTAAAACCAGCCGGCACCTTGACAATAAACCGAAGGTGCCGGCTGGAATCAATAAATCATGTGGTATTCAATACAAATCGGGTTCATCGGTTTCGAGCAAATCGCAAAGTGCGTTATTCAACAGAATCCTGAAATCATCGTCCGGGATATGGCGGTTTTCGTTATGCTTCCGGATCTCCGAGGTTAGGAGCGTTTTAAATATTCATACGCTTACATGTCATTGACAGAGGTCTGCGGCCTATTGTTGGCACAGGGAATAAAATAATCAAATCGACGCGTTCCGAATGGCATGCACGGCTATTTTAACATAATTGAGCAGTAAGAGGTCAGTCAAAAAGAGGCGTGCTGAAATAGCGTTCGGCAGTGTCGGGTAAAACCGTCACGACCGTTTTTCCTTTTCCCAGCTTTTTTGCCAGCTTCAACGCCGCCGCTACATTTGTTCCGCTGGAAATGCCGCACATCAGGCCTTCATATCTGGCCAGATCCTTAGCGGTGCTTATCGCCTCTTCGTCGGTAACGATATAAACCTCGTCATAAATCGAGGTGTTCAGGTTTTCCGGAATCAGGCCGTCTCCAATGCCCATCTGAAGATGTGTGCCGATTGTCCCGCCGGCAAGGATAGCGGCGTTCTCCGGCTCCACTGCCCATATGACAATGCCGGGATTTTGTGCCCTCAGCACCTCGCCGATGCCGGAAATGGTTCCGCCGGTGCCGACGCCGGAGCAAAAGCCGTGTATCGGACCCGCTACCTGCTCCATGATTTCCAGCGCGGTATGATGCTTATGGACCATGGGATTTGCGGGGTTTTCAAACTGCTGCGGGATATAGACGCGTTCATTTTCCTCAGCCAGTTTCAGCGCCGTATTCAAACACTCTTCGATGCAGGTTCCGATGTTGCCCGCGTCATGCACCAGCATGACCTTGGCTCCGTAATGCTCAACCAGCTTTTTGCGTTCCGCGCTGACGGAGTCGGGCATGATGATGATCGTTTCGTAGCCTTTGACCGCGCCGATGAGTGCAAGGCCGATGCCCTGATTCCCGCTGGTCGGTTCCACAATGATCGAGTCCGGCTTGAGCTTTCCCGTTTCCTCGGCAACTTTTATCATGTTGAAAGCGGTTCTGGTTTTTATGGAGCCGCCGACATTGAGACCTTCGTATTTCACGAGCACCTGTGCGCTATCACAATCGGTGAGCCTGTTTAACCGAATCATCGGTGTATGTCCGATTGCCTCCAGAACATTTGAATAAATCATGATGACAACCTGTTTCTCCGGCGAATATTTACCGTTGATGTTGCGCCCCTCGCCGCCTATCGCCGGATAAGCAGCGTTATTTTAGTTTTTTCTTTGTAAAGAGCGCCCTGTCCGGATATGTCAAGCGACTTACAATATAATGCATTGTATTTATCCGCATCGGCATATGTTCATTCTAGCCCTATAAGCAATTAGCTGCCCGAAAACCGGAGGATGACGATTGCCTTTCCCCCGGTTTACCCAATTGCGTATAAATCAGGATGCCGGGTTCCGGACAGCCGATTGTTCATTTTCATTGATAATCAGCTTGCGCGGGCACTTTGCAACACAGTTGCCGCAGTTTTGACATTTATCGTAATCGATAACCGCGAGATTGTCTTTCATGAGAATGGCGTCATGGGGACAGTTCTTTGCGCAGATTCCACAGCCTATACAGCCGGCGTCACATATTTTGCGAACGACTGCGCCCCTATCATGGTTTGAACAGGGGATTTTAACATCGGCCAATAGCGGCACCATCGTTATGATGTCTTTCGGACAGGCCGCTACGCATTTAAAGCAGCCCTTGCAAACGTCCCTGTCAACCTTTGCAACGCCGTCAACCAGCGACATGGCGCCGAAGGAGCAGGCCTTTACACAGGTGCCGAACCCCAGACACCCCTCAGAGCAGGTTAAAGGCCCCCCGGCGGTAGTGTTCATGGCTGTCAGACAGTCCTGTATGCCCGAATACGTATATTTTCGTTTCGCCCTGCCGCCGCCGCTGCAGCGGACAAAAGCGACCATTTCCTTGACGTCCTCAGCTTCTATGCCCAAAATGTCGGCGATTTTCGCCGCTGTTTCATCTCCGCCGGGCAGGCATTTATTTGTCGGAGCGCCGTTGAGGATTGCGGTGGCATATCCGGCGCAGCCCGCGCTGCCGCAGCCGCCGCAATTTGCACCGGGCAGCGCGTCGCAAATCGCCTCATGCCTCGGATCGACTTCAACGGTGAAAACCCTGGATGCGAAAGCCAGAACAAGCCCGAAAACAGCCCCGAGCGCACCCAGTACGCCCACAGCATACCATACTGTTGTTAGATTACCCATTATCCATACCTCTGTTTACCAGATTTTCAGGCCGGAAAAGCCCATAAAAGCGAGTGAGAGCAGACCGGCTGAGATCAAAGCGATAGGAAATCCCTCGAAAGCTTCCGGATAATCAGCTGTGCTGTCAAGCCGTTCTCTTATGCTGGAAAACAGCAGAATCGCCACGGTAAAGCCAATGCCGCCGGTTATGCCGTAAATGACGCTTTCGATGAAATTGTATTTTCCCTGCGTGTTGAGCAAGGCCACGCCGAGAACGGCGCAGTTTGTCGTTATCAGCGGAAGGTAAATACCCAAAGCCTGATATAAAGACGGGACCATCTTCTGAAGAAACATCTCTACGAACTGAACGAGCGCGGCTATGACCAGAATATAGGCCACCGTCTGCATGAATTCAAGCTGCAATGGCACCAGTAAAAACGCGTTGACGAGATAGCAGAACATGGACGCGACGCCCATGACGAAGATTACGGCAAGCCCCATGCCGAGCGCGGTATCCATTTTCTTGGAAACACCCATGAAAGGGCATATGCCGAGGAATTTAACGAGAATAAAGTTCTCGACAAGGATAGCGCCCAAAGCGATCGAAATCAAACCCGTGATGCTCATTTGGAAACCTCCTTATCGGAATTTTTGGTTTTTTGACGTTTAAGCGCCCATTGCATGGCGGCGATCAGGCAGCCGAGCGTGATGAAGCCGCCGAACGGCAAAACAATCAAAAGCGCCGTATACTCGGAAGGTATGATTCGGATACCTTCGCCCGCCCGACCTAAAATTCCCGCTCCGAATGTCCCGTTTCCGAAAAACTCACGCAAAATACACATCACGACCAAAACGACCGTATACCCGATTCCCTGTGCGACACCGTCAACAGCGGATGCCAATACGCCGTTTTTATACGAAAAAGCTTCCGCCCGTCCCAGAATGATGCAGTTAACGACAATCAGCGGGATAAAAACGCCGAGAGATTCGGACAGATCGGGCAGAAATGCCTGGATCAGCAGGTCCACCATCGTAACAAAGCCGGCGATCACGACAACAAAAGCCGCGATACGAATCTTAGACGGGATAATTTTCCTGAGCATGGATATAACGATATTGGAGCAGGTCAATATGATTAAAACCGAGATACCCATTCCGACGCCGTTAAACAGCGATGTCGTTATCGCAAGAACCGAACACATGCCCAAAAGCTGAACCAGAACGGGGTTCTGCGCAATGAGGCCGTCCCGAAATTGTTTCTTTATACTCATTTTCGACCTCCTGCTTCCATTGCCGCTTCAACCGCGGAATTGACGCCGTTTGTGACCGCGCGGGATGTGACCGTCGCGCCGGTAAGCGCCTGTATCGTTCCGCCGTCCTTATTGACGGCAAGCCCGGCGCCCTGTGCGATAAACTGGTTTTTAAACTCGTCTTTGTTGGCATTGGTGCCAAGACCGGAGGTTTCCGTCATGCTGATGATGGAAATACCGGTAACAAGATAGTTTTTATCCACGCCGACGACCATTTCAATCGCACCGCCGAAACCGGAGGGACTGACGCCGACGACCCAGCCTGTCTGTTCGCCGCCGCTCATCGCGCTGGATAGGCTTTGCACCGTAATATCTTTACCGGTATAGGTTTCCGTGACATATTCGTCGGCGGGCATCACAATGAACATGGCCTCCGTGGTCTTTTTCGCCTTGCTTTCGGCAATGGGGCCCTCGGTAATGTAATTGACAAGGCCGAGCAGCAAAGAGGTGATGACGGATATGGCGAATAAAATAAAAACAAGTTTTGACATACCGCTGTTCTTTTTTGCCGCAGTCTCATTCATTTCGCGTCCGCCTCCTTCGCTTTCTTGATTCCGCCGCTTTTTTCGCCGAAACGCTTCGGAAAAGAAACCTTGTCAATCAGCCAGACGCAGGCGTTCATAATCAAAATGGAATAAGAGACGGATTCCGGATAAGCCCCGAAATACCGGATAAATACCGTTAACAGGCCGCAGCCGACGCCGAAAATAATCTGGCCTTTTATCGTAACGGGGGAGGTAGAGTAGTCTGTAGCCATGAAGATGGCCCCGAGCATGAGTCCGCCGCTCAAAAGGTTCCAGAGCATCCACTGAAGGTTGTCGTTCCCTCTCGGGAAAACATAAGTAACGACGGCCACAGACAAAAGAAAGCTCAGGGGAATAATGGGCGTAATCACTCTTCTCGCCAGCAGATACAAGCCGCCGACAATCAGCGCGAATGCGGAGATTTCGCCCATCGAGCCGCCGACCTGGCCGAAAAAGCTCTGCATCAAAGTAAGGTTTTCGGGCAGGCTTGCCACATGCAGCGACCCCATCGGCGTCGCGGTGGTAACGGCGTCTGCCATATTAAGCGTAAAAAACGAATCGTAACTGAGCGGAGATACCCACGTGGACATCACGACAGGCCAGGAAAACAAAAACGCGCGCCCGGCCAGCGCCGGGTTCATGAAGTTTTTACCGATTCCGCCGAAAAGTTGCTTTACGATTATGATAGAGAAAAAAGCGCCGGTCACCGCAATCCATAAGGGCGTGGATACGGGCAGGCAGCAGGCAAGGAGAATACCGGTTACAACAGCGGACAGATCTCCGATGTCATTTGTTTTTTTCAGCAGCTTTCTGTATCCCCATTCAAAAAAGACACAGGCAGCACAAGTTACAGCCGTTAATATAAGCGCACGGATGCCAAACATATAGGTAGCAACGGCGAGAGCCGGCAGTAAAGCGATGATGACATCCAGCATGATGGATTTTGTATCTTCAAGGAAACGTATATGCGGAGATGAGGATACGGTCAGGTTGAGTTCCTTATCCAAGACGGTCATTCCTTTCTGTTCCGTTAACATAGCGTATGATCAAGACTGCTTTGTTCTGTCTGCCTTGAATTTATTCAGCTTGACCTTTGCGGTCCTGAAAGACGAAACGAGGTGCAGCCTTCCGGGGCAGACATAGGCACAAGATCCGCACTCCATGCAGTCTGTGAGATTCAGCTTGTCCAGCATTTGCATGTCGTCATTTTGCTCGCTTATATACATGTAGACAGGCAGAAGATGCATCGGACAAACGTTAACGCATCTGCCGCAGCGGATGCATTTCGGATCCTTTACGCTTTTTTCGGATTCGTCGCCCATAGCCAGAATCGCATTGGTGGCCTTTATTACCGGAACGGATATATCAAAAAGCGCGACGCCCATCATCGGGCCGCCCATTAAAACCTTTAACGGTGTTCCATTGAAGCCGCCGGCCGCCTCTATCAAATCGGAAACCGGCGTGCCCACCCGGACGCGCAGGTTTTTCGGGTCGGCAATGGCCGGTCCCGATACCGTGACAATCCTGTCGATAGCCGGAATGCCCTGCTCGACGGCCCGGTGTACAGACCATGCGGTATAGACGTTAAACACCGCGCAGCCTATATCGGCCGGCAGCCCGCCCGGTGGGACCAGGCGTCCGGTAACGGCCTGAATCAGCTGCTTTTCAGCGCCCTGCGGATACCGCGTTTTCAAAACTCTGATTTCGATATCCTTTTCCTGGCCGATTTTTTTCTTGAGAAGGGCAATTGCGTTTTTCTTGTTGGCTTCAATCGCCAGAATAGCTTTGTTAAGCTCCATGGCCGCTGTAAGGTATCGGATACCGGATAAAACCTCGTCGGGGCTCTCCAGCATGATCCGGTGATCCGCCGTGATAAACGGTTCGCATTCCGCGCCGTTGATGATGAGCGTATCCGCCTTGCCGATGCCGCTGCTAATCTTAAAGTGTGTCGGAAAAGCGGCGCCGCCCATTCCGACAATACCTGCCTCACGGATTATGTCCGCCAGTGCTTTCGGGTCCCGGGCAGCTTTATCCGTTTGCGCGTCGCTGTTAGGCTCAGTTGCGTCCTTCCCGTCGTTGAGGATGACAACGGACATAACCTGTTTGCCGTTGGGGTGCAGTCTCGGTTCGACGGCAGCAACCACACCGGATACGCTCGAATGGATGGGGGCTGATATCGCACCTTTTGCTTCGCCTATTTTCTGCCCGAGAAAAACCGTGTCGCCGGGCTTGACCAGCGGTTCGCACGGTGTTCCGACATGCAGTGACATCGGAATCACAACCTGCTCCGGAGCGGGTAAATTTTCGATTTCGGAATGCTCCGACATCTTTTTGCCGTCGTCGGGATGAATTCCACCAAAAAAAGAACCGGACAAATAATCCACCTCTCAGAGATTTACTGCGCTTGATTTTATCTATGCCAATAAAGAATACCACAGATAATTAATATAAGTCTATATGATAAATAATGAAATTTCAAATATCTGCGTCCTAAAATTGATCTTTACATACAAGCGTAAAATTGTTACAATAAAGCGGACATCGCGTCCCGGGAATTGGAAAGCAATGCCTGAAGGGGCATGATCGGAGTATACAATGGTACAGGGAAATGAGAAAAGAAGGCTCGTGATTCTTGCGATCATCGTTGTGATTGTCGGAGGCGGAATGCTTTTATGGGGACAATACAACACAGCCGTTCAGATTTTTGATATCGGCGTCAGGCGAGTCCAGGTTGCCGATTTACTCTCAGCTGACGAAGCATGGGCCAAATCCGAAGAAGAAGCCGTAATCTACGAGGCGGTAAAAGAAGCCGGAAGAGTTTGGCGGTCGGAGGCGGAGGCAGACGTAAAAAGAGGCGTTTTTACCGCTTCAACCGCATCGGAACAATATGGAAAAGCGGAAATACAAGAGCTTTCGTATGACTATTATGTTAACGGCTCAGATAAAACAGTTATTTTACTGCACGCCTATCAAGAAACGCCGGAAGATGCCGCGGTGTTCGCGCCCTTTTGGTGGAGCAGGGGCTTCAATGTCTTAATTGCGCCCGTCAGAGGGTTCACCGAACAGGGCGGGGTAACGACCTTCGGCGCGTATGAGCAGTATGACCTTTTGGATTTGATTCGCAAAGAGAACCTGAACGCGAAAGGGCACACGCTTGTCGTACACGGCAAAGGCATCGGGGGTGCGGCGGCGCTGCTGCTTGCGGGGAACGACCGGTACGCGAAGGAGGCCTCGATCGATTTCATTGTGGCCGACACCGTTTACCCGAACCTGAAGGACCTGGAGCTCAAGCTCATGAAGCACCATTTTTCCCTCGGGAACTTTATGGTCGGCATGCTGGCTGACCGTATGGTGAAATCAAGCCTCGGCTTCGATATTGCGGATATCGATATCGCGGCGGCATCCGGCGCCGGCGATACGCCGGTCATGTTTGTTTGCGGAGAAAACGACGAATATCTGGGATCTAACATGACCAAAGCCGTCTACGACGCGCATAATGCGCAAAAAAGCTTTACGCTCATTGCGGGAGCCGGCTATCATATGAGCTACGCCGTGTCCAAAAGCACGGACAATCTGTATGACACGCTTCTGGACGAATGGATTAATAAGATAGCATGACCGTACTCTTTGCCTGATCATGAAAAAGCGGGCGCGCGGAAGCTTTCCGCCTGTAATCGGCGAAATAGCGCCGCCTGACGTATTGGCTTTCAATACCGCGTGGAAATAATCGATAAAAATGCTGTGACGCGGCAGCGGAACGGATGAAATGTATGAAAACGAAAATCACGGCGGACAGCACATGCGACCTTTCGGCGCAGCTGGTTGAGAAATATGATATCCGGATCGTGCCTTTGCAGATAGTGATGGCCGGGAAACCGTATAAGGACGGATTGGAGATTACCCCGAAAGAGATATTTCAATATGTCGAGTCGGGAAAGGGCATCTGCCAGACGACAGCTGTGAACGTTGAAGAGTATGCCGAGGTTTTTAGGCAGGAACTGAGCCGCTATGACGCGGTCGTTCATTTGAATATCGGCAGCGGCTTCTCTGCCTGCTATCAAAACGCGTGCATTGCGGCGGAGGAATTTCAAAATGTCTATGTTGTGGATTCCAAAAACCTTTCCACCGGAATGGGGCATCTTGTTCTGGACGCGGCTTTGATGGCGCAGAGCGGGGCAGAGCCCGAAAAGATCAAAGACGCTATGGATGAAGCGGCCGGCAAGTTAGAGGCCAGCTTTGTCATCAACTCCCTGAAATATCTGCACAAGGGCGGCCGCTGCTCCGCGGTCGCGGCGCTGGGCGCTAACCTTCTGCAGTTGAAACCGTGTATCGAGGTCATTGACGGCAAGATGGACGTCGGGAAAAAATACAGGGGAAGCTTTGAAAAGGTGATCCGGCAATATGTGGAAGACAGGTTGAAGGACAGAACCGATATCGACGATAAACGGATTTTTATCACAAGCACCTGCTCGGACAGGCAGCTGCTTGATACGGTCAAAGCACTCGTTGTCGGGTTTGTTGAATTTAAAGAGGTTATAGAGACCTTTGCCGGATGCACGGTATCCAATCATTGCGGGCCGGATACCCTCGGCATACTGTTCTACAGAAAATAAAACAGAGGACTGTTATGAAAAGTGTTTTACACATCTCATAACAGTCCTTTTGTCACGCAATGATCATTTGCGGTCAGGTGAACATCTTTTCGTATTCCGGCAGCCTTGCGCTGACGATGGTTTTTATGGCTTGCGAAATCAGCCTGTGCCCTTTTTCGTTGGGGTGTATGCCGTCGGCACAGAGATACTCGCTGTAATTGCTCTCAGACAGAAAAGCGCTGCGGATATCGATAATCGGCACGGAAAGCAAGGCGGCGATGCGGTGGACATGCACATTGTACATTTCGTGATAGCGATAGATGAAGTGCCTGCTGCCGCCAAGCCATTTAAGAATATTAGCTGAGTTCAGGTTTTTGCTGATCCAGGCAAAATACCGCTTGGGGTCCAGCGGCGGCATGTTGAGCATAATGGGTTTCCCGCCGGCGGCCTTCACTTTACCGATAATCCGTTTATAGGTTTCAATGAAAACGCCCACAGGTGTTTTCGGGTCATGGTGCGCCTCCGGGTCATTTGATATGTCGTCCCAGTTGAAATCCGAATCGTTGCCGCCGAATTCAAGAACGGTAAAATCCGCGTCTGCGATGGATTTCGGGTGCAGCGATACGATTTTCTCACCCTTTGTGACCGTGCAGCCGAATTTTGAATAGTTTGAATATGTCACATCGGAGTCTTCGCAAAAGAGGCTGACAAAGTTCTCTTTGGCGAAGGCGTATTTGTTTGAGTTTTCGTCATAAACGACACCCTTGGCAAGGGAATCCCCAAAAACGCATAAATTTTTCATTGTTATCTCCCAAGTATAAACTTAAAGCTTATGTTTATCCTGAACGGTTTTTGCCGCGTTATAATCGCTTGCCGTAAAAACGATGACATAATTGCCCCGGGTGTATACGACCGCCTGTTCAAGCTTCGGAACCTCCGCCGGCACATAGCTTTCAAATGCTTTTTTCTGATTTTCGATTCTTTTCTCCGCCGCCGCACGAATCCGCGCCGCGGCCTGCGCATCGGACGCTTCAAACAAAGCCAGCTCCTCAGCAGTCGCGCCGGAGGAAAAGAAGAAAAATGCCTGCTTACAGTCTGAATCGGCTATTTGATAGAATGAATAGCCGATATCGGGCTCCACTTCGGTAAGCTGCTCTAAAAAGGCGCCGCTGGCCAGAATATCCGATGAAAAAGCCTGAAGGTCGATTGGTCCGGCTGATTTTTTTCCGCAGCCGGTCAATACCAGCGCAAGCAGCACGCATACCGATATCCTTTTTATCATGCCTTTACCTCAATCCCGCACACCGCAAGCCAATACGGTGTGCGTCTTTAAATAGGAGAGCCATGCCTGACAGTATTCCTTGTACAGATGGATGCCGTCAAAGCTGGCATCCTCGGGAAGATACCCGTTTTCGTTTAGAAACGCTGAGTATGTATCAATATAGTATAACCCTTTTTCCTGCGCCAGAGCAGCTATTTTACTGTTGAATAAGGATATTCTGCTGTTTGTGAGAATGCTGTCGTCGCTGTCGGCCTTCTGTGAGACCGGAATGATCGCCTGCAGGTATATTTCGGCATAGGGCTGGATTTCACGCACTTTATCCACAAGTGTAGCATATTGGCTGATAAAAACCTCGGGCCGATAACCCAGCTCGTTGATGCCGAGCATGATATACACTTTGGCATATATACGCCAGCCGAGGGCATCTATGATCGAAACATAATTTCCGCTTTCGTCGCTGATGATATCGCTGCTGCAGATGTTTATCACATTGATGCTTTTTCCGGCGTAGATATCTGCGGTCTTCAGTCCGCAATACAGGCTGAAACCTTCGGTTCGCGAATCGCCGAGAAAAACCGCGTCGGAAAAAAACGTATCGTCAACCGCAAGGCTTTCCGGAACAGGGTCTCCGTATTGATAATCCGGAAAAGGGATTCCCGAAGCGGACATGAACCGGTAATCCGGCGAGCTGTGCCTGAGTGTAAGCTGCGGAATGATATCGCGTAAAGGCACAATAACGGGGGGAGGCGGCGAAGCCGTCGGCAGTGCTTCCAAAACAGGCGGATCCGTTTCCTGTACAGTCGGGGTAAGAGCGGGCGAAGTGTTATTGGGGGGCGCCGCCCCGGAAAAGCTGGACAGCAGAGCGGAGGATACAATGAACAAAGAAAACAAAGCGACGGCAGGAACAAGTCTGTATTTTAAGATTTCTTTCAGCTTGCGCAAATAAGCTCCCTCCATTGCCGGAATCTCGGATCATCACATCTAAATCCATGACCTTACACGTTAAATTTTAACAGATAAAAACCATTGCCGCAAGGGCAGCAACGATATTCGAGGTCAAATCGCCGTATGATTAATTTGCTGCAGGGTTCACATGCACAACGAACTGCCCTATACGCGGGTAAGTTTCAGAGATCAGCGCATACACAGCTTCCGCCGTGCCGCGCGCTGTTTCCTCGCTATCTTCTTCTTGTGAAAAAATATCGATATCGACATACAGCTTATCACGGTAAATGCGCGTTTTAGCATCCTTAAGGCCAAGCACCTTTTTGTTTGACAAAAGAAGCTGTCTGATTTCCCCGGCTGTTTCCTCGCCGAAGCCGTCGGTCTTTAATTTGCCGAGGGCATCAAGGAAAATATCCACCGCAACTTTAAAAATCAAAAGGCAGACGACCGCGCCGGCGATGGGATCCAGTATGGGAAAGCCGAGCCTTGCGCCAAGAATGGCAAAAAAACCGCCGGCCGAGGTCAGCGCATCCCGCCTGTGATCCCAGGCATTCGCCTGCATCGCGTTTGAACGCGTTTTTATTGCGGCTCTTTTGGATAATCTGTAGAGCAGTTCCTTCACAGCGACCGACACAAAGGCGGCTATCAGCGCAGGAATACCCGGTGCATCAAGCGTCCCGTTTACACCGGATATAATGCCTTTTACAGCCCGATAAGCAATATAAATGCCGACAAAAAACAATATGGCGGCCAAAATCACCGATATAACGGAATTAGAGCGCTCTTTACCGTGCGCCTCTTTTGAGATAAGCCTTTTCTCAGTTTGCGCGGCGCCTGCGAGCAGCAGCACGATCACGGCAATATCTGAGGCTGTGTTGACCGCGTCGGCCAGCATAACGGTCGAAGAAAAGAAAATGCCCGATAAAAGCTTTATCGCCGCAAGCAGGAAATTAGCTAAAATGCTGATGAATGCAAGCCTGATGATCTTTCGGCTTTTTGCCGGACCCGATTTCGTTGCCAGTTTAACCACTTCCTTGTGCGTTTTTATCTTACCGTTACCTTAACTATAAGTTTATCCGTTTAAACTGTCAACATACAAAAGCTTGACAGAACGAAAAAAATGTTGTTTAATAGGGTCAAATACCAATACGATGTCTTCAGGGCAGGGTGAAAATCCCTACCGGCGGTATAGTCCGCGAACCCTATTTCCGCAGCGCGAAACCTGTGTGCGCCGCGCGAGTTGGGCTGATTCGGTGAAACTCCGATACCGACAGTTACAGTCTGGATGGAAGAAGACGTGTTAGGCAACATGTTTAGCACCCTTAAGGCATTGCTTTTTGGGTGTTATTTTATTTTCTGTCTGGAGGTACATAAAACCATGGCAAAAACATCATTTACGGTAAAGAAAATCTCTATCATTGCAATGCTCTGCGCTTTGGCCTATGTGACAATGTATTTTCTCAGGATACCCGGCATAGGCGGTTTCCTGACATATGATCCGAAGGATGTCGTCATAACGATCGGCGGTTTTATGTTAGGGCCGCTGGCCGCTGCCGTCATTTCTGTCATCGTATCTTTTTTCGAGATGATAACGGTAAGCACGACGGGACCTTACGGTTTTGTGATGAATGTTCTGGCTACATTTGCCTTTGCGTGTACGGCATCGGTTATTTACAGAAAGATGCATAACATGAAAGGCGCCGTTATCGGGCTGGTTTCGGGCGTCGTCGCCATGACGGTAGTCATGATCCTCGCTAACTTCTTCATCACGCCGCTTTATTTGATTAGCAGGAACGCTTTCGCCTCCTCCGCAGAGGCCAGAAAATATGTATCCGGCCAGATCGTCGTTTTGCTGCTGCCGTTTAATGCGTTGAAGGCAGCTCTTAACGCAACGATCACCGTCATTTTTTATAAACCTGTGGTAACGGCGCTCAGAAAAGCAAACCTGCTGCCGCCCAGCAGTTCCGGTAAAGCGGGCAAGTTCCGCCTGCCAACCATCATCACCGCTTTGGTTATTTTAATTGTCTGCATCATTTTGATTTTTGTTATGAAAAATGCAGCCTGACTCAGGTCAATAAACCGTCAAAAACGACGCTCCGGTGAGAGTGTCGTTTTTTTTACGTTAGTGATTTCATAGGTATCCGTTAAACCGTCAAATCCACATGTGAAACGGTGCCGGTTCCGCCGTCTTCGAATAAGAAAATCCCGGTCCGCCTGATCTCGCCGTGCTGATAGTTGTCAGCATCCTTAAGCGCGAAATCGGACCGGACATTTCCGAGGAAAATGGCGCCGACGCCCGTTTTACCCAAAGCCAGCAGCGAATCCTTTCCGCTTTGATTTTTAACCCAGATCCGCAGATTGTCATAAATCGGATCGTTTTCGTCTATCCAGCCGTTATTGTCATGGTCATGGACCGCAAGATCCGCAAAGCCGTTTCCGGAGACTGTTCCGAACAGCTCCGAGCCGTTATTCACAAGACCGTCTCCGTTGAGATCAAGAGCGAGAAAACCGCTGCCCGCTCCGACAAAAGACATCAGCTCATTATCGCCGTCGACATCGAGATCGAATGCGTATTTTGTATCGGTCAGAGAAGCGCTCGGGGCATTGAAGTTTATGACCAAAGGATCAACCGCCGCCGCACCTATGCGCATCTCGCTGAAATGAGCAGAATAAAACGCCCGGCTCATGTTAAGCGTCAAATCCAGTGATAGGGTTCTCCCATCTTCGGTTTTCGCGATACCGGAGGCCGAAAAGGACATTTTTTCCGATTCAAAATACGTTTCCCTGCTTGTGAAAACAGCGCCGAATCCGCTGCCCGGCCGGGAGGCGGCCTGCGTTTCAAATGCGTTTAACGCCGGGCAATCCGAACCGCAACCCGGATTTTTTTGCATGACGGAAAAGCGCATCTTTTTCCCCGTGAATGCTTCGAGGAGTTTTTGGATCAGCGTCAGCTTCATTTTTTCTTCTTCACTAAGCTCGAAAGGATCTAAATTGGATGAAACGCGGTTTTTTCCGGCTGCGGCTTGTGCCGATATATCAGGCCCGGATAAATTAAGGATAACCTCGGGGCTTTCACCGCGGCCTGCGACTGAACCGTTTGCGGGACCTAAAATATCAAGAGTTTGCGTTTTAGCATGCAGCTGTGTTTTTTTCGATACCGCTTTCATATCGATGGCGTAACCTGCGATTTTCATGGTCTGACCTCCCTGTCGTTACTGTAAGCCGCTGCCGTCCGTGGCCTCGTATATGAATTATATCGGCATAATCCTGTCATAATTTACCGCTTTATTTAGGCTTGCTCGGATATTAAGATGGTATTAAAACATAAGATGGGGGTAATGTAAATCGGTAGCCATAAGGGGAAAAATAAACAGTAATAACGGAAAAAACAACAAAAAGCAACAAGGGCAATGAAAATATTTATGAAAGTCGATATAAACATTGACATAGTGTTTTAAATATATTAATATACTGTTAAGCGAATTATGTCGCACGCGCTGATTGCGCAAACAATATCGAAAGGAGTTTACCCATGAAGAAAGGTTTAGCATTGGTGCTGGCAATTGCTTTGGTATTTGCACTTTTTGCAGGATGCAACAGCAAGGAAAAACCTGACGTAGCGACCGATCCCCCGACCTCAGGGACAGACGCGCCATCTCAGGGAACACAAGCTCCGCAGCCCACGGAAACGGAAGAACCCTCCCCGTATAATTTCGCAGCCGGAAAATATGATGTCGATGAAAGAGGTTTTCCGACAGCTCCGTATGAATACGAACTGCCGCTGAGCACGACAGACGAGGTGTTTACCTTCTGGACGACATGCTGGCATATGGAGCTCGTGCCGGAAGACGGTTTCGGATATTTGCCGAACCGCATGCAAGAGCAAGAGCTTACCGGCGTGAACATCGAGTATGAGGTCGTCACACAGGACGTCATCATGGATCAGTTTGCGGTCAGGTATGCGGCCGATGATCTGTGCGATATCACGATTGGCGGCACATTCTATTCGACGGCAACGATTGACGAGAATATTGAAGAAGGATTTTATGTCAATCTCTATGATTACATGGAATACATGCCGAACTACATCTATCAGGTCACCTTTGACCCCGCGGATCAGGATCTTTACGAAAGAGTATTTTACAAAAAGGATATCATAGCAACGTTTTACGCAATTGAAGATGTGGCGTTTATCGCCAGTAACTATCTGGCCCGCGGTGACTGGTTGGATGAACTCGGGCTGGACAACGATGACATCATCACCTGGGATGATGTACATAACATGCTGACACTCTTCAAGGCAAACTACTGCGAATTCCCGTTCCCGATGTTTTCCTCTATAGACATGGCGGGGACCTACGCCTTTACATCCTATGATACGCTGCCGGCCATCAGCACGACGGCGGTCGGACCGGCCTATCAAATCAACGGAAAAGTCGTGTTTTCGCACATGAACGATACGGACAGGGAGTTCATGACAATGATCAACCAGTGGTATTCCGATGGTCTTATCGATCCCAGCTGGTCATCCTATGGCAACAACACTGCCTTCCAGGATAAGACATACAGCGGACAGGTCGGTTATGTCTATATGAGCCCCGGTGAGGTGGATGGTTACGAAAAGGGTACAATCAACGATCCGGACTGCAGATGGGATCCGATACATAAGCCGTTGAAAACACCCGGCCAGGTGGTTCATGTCGGCGGAGAAAAAAGCCGTTGGTTCTACGGTAGCGCGGTCGTCAGCACAAAGTGCACAAACATTCCTCTCGTTGTGACATGGCTTGATTGGAAATACAGCCCCAGCGGCGCCTTTATCTGCAGCTACGGACCGGAAGGCACGCTTTGGGAGAAAGATGAAAACGGTAACCCGACAGCGACAGAATGGGCATTGAGCGCACCGATGGGCGTTGCTTTTGCCTGGCTGTGCATGACCTTTGGTTTCAACGCTCTGGCTGAGCCGGGACTGGAAGTCTGTAACAGAAAGTACATCATGCCCGGCGGAGACAGAATGCTTGCGATCCACTATTACTGGGATGATTACAACTACGACGGAGCCTACAAGTGGCCGTCCGGCGTAAAGTTCACATCGGATCAGACGGATGAAATCAACATAACCTCCAACGACATTGTAACCTATATCAGCGAAAACTACAGCGCCTTTGTCGACGGCTCCAAACCGCTCAGCGAGTGGGATGCTTATGTTGAACAGCTCCATAGCCTCGGTATTGATCGCATTATGGAAATTTATCAGGAAGCCTACGATACTTATATAGCCAGCATCGAATAAACATTTTTCCAAACACAAACCGGGCGCTGCCGTTATGGTCGCGCCCGGTTTTGCTTATCTGCCGATATTGCCAAAGGGATTGGGTGACAGGTTTGGTGTGTTTCTGTTCGTACCTGCTGCTCTGTTGGTGTTCCCGGTGCCCGCGCCTGTACCGGTCCTGTTTCTCCCGACATTGTCTCCTGTGCGCGCATTGTTTCCGGTATTTCGATTTGTTCCCGTGCCGGTCTCTCCGGTTATGTTAGGCGGGTTGTTATTCCCTCCGGCCGGAGGATCAGTAATTGAATGCGTCAGCCCGGGGCTGACGGCATCATTTGGTGTCAGCGTAGTAGTACAGGCGCTCAGCAGCGCCGAAAGCAGTAAAACCATGAGGATACATGCGAATATTCGCTTCATTTTTCTTCCTCCCGATGAATATTGTTGCTATACTATTATTTAACCAACACAAAGAATTAATCAGGAATATTTTTTCGTGAGGTTGCAAAATATACCATATGGTATATAATATTGTTCTCCAGCTAAACTAAAAAACAAACAGAGAGGAGAAAATAGTCGATATGGCTGAGTTAAAAGGCAGCAAAACGGAAGCGAATCTGCTCGCGGCTTTTTCGGGCGAATCCCAGGCGAGAACCAAGTACACATTTTTTGCCAGTCAGGCAAAAAAAGATGGATATGAACAAATTTCCGCCATTTTCAGCGAAACCGCGGACAATGAAAAGGAGCATGCGAAAATCTGGTTTAAGCTTCTTTCGGGAATAGGCGATACGGAGGAAAATCTGATTAGCGCGGCTGAAGGCGAAAACTACGAATGGACGGACATGTACAAGGGCTTTGCGGAAGAGGCGCATCGGGAAGGGTTTGAAGATATCGCAAAGCTGTTTGAAAGCGTAGCGGAAGTAGAAAAAGAGCATGAAGAAAGATATTTGGCGCTGCTGAAAAACTGCCGGGAAAACAAGGTATTCAAACGCGAGGATAACACAATCTGGATCTGCAGAAACTGCGGTCATCTGCATTACGGCGCGGAAGCGCCTCAGGTTTGCCCGCTTTGCGACCACCCGAGAGCGTATTTCCAGCTTTATGTAAAAAGCTATTAAACATACCGTTAAAAAAGCGCACAAAATCGGCTGTACCTTTTGGTACAGCCGATTGGATAATTAAAATGCGTTATGCGGTGTATTCGCTGTGTATGATTGCGGCAAGCATCAATTTACCGTCATTTTCTTCGAAAACGAGGCGAAGGATCGTCCAGCTGCTGTCCGTTTCGCCAATCGTCTCTCCGGGCATATAAAAATCGACGAATTCGGCGTCGGGAAAGACTTCAGGAACGTTTTCCAGCGCGTTTCCCGAACGGACAATCTGGTTTACGCCTATCGTTTTGGCAAAGGCGTAATCCTGCTTGTAGACATATCGCGCAAAATATTCGGACGGCGTCAGCTCAATAGGTTCGCCCGAGCCGTTGGTGACGCCCCAGACATACTCTGTTATGTCGCTTCCGAATGCCGCGACCTGTTCGGCGGAAAAGCATTGATTAGAGCTGAGGCTGACCGTCGGAGTCGGTGAAAGAACAAGTCCGAATTCGGGGTTAACGAGCGTGGACAGGGACACATAATCGTTCAAACGAAGAAATGACACCGTGAGATACGCTAAATTTACGGCCTGCCAGTTTTTCAGAACACATTCGGTATTGCCTGCGTTGTCGGTCGAACTGACCTTGCCCGGATAGTTATAGCTGCCGATAACGGCCTTTTCCCTTCCGTCCAGCAGCCAGAATGCTCCCGCTCCTATCGCGATACCTAAAACCACTAAAAGAACGGTCCGCAGTATTTTTTTCATAAAGAACCTCCCTTACGCAAAGCATGTGCCTATAGTGCACTACGAAACCTTACGATGTGCTCAGCGCATTATCATCCGGGACCGGATGAATTCGGGCCCCAAAGGGGATTACGCATTAGTCGAATACCAGAATATAATAGAGTATTTATTATAACATTGCAACTACAATAGTTTACAACAGATTACAAGGACCAACGGAGCTGATGCAAATGGATAAAAAGCAATATCATATTATGTGCGAAAAAGGCGATGTGGGCCGGTACTGCATTTTGCCCGGTGATCCCGGACGGTGCGAAAAGATAGCGCGTTATCTGGAAAACGCGGAGCTGATCGCAAGAAACAGGGAATTTACGACTTATACGGGTTATCTGGATAAAAAAACAGTTTCGGTTGTTTCCACCGGAATCGGCGGCCCGTCGGCGGCGATAGCCATCGAAGAGCTCGCTGCCATAGGCGCCGATACCTTCATCAGGGTCGGAACCTGCGGCGGAATTGCCCGAAAGGTAAAGAGCGGTGATGCTGTTGTGGCAGTGTCGGCAATTCGCCAGGAGGGTACCGGTCTGCACTACGCGCCGCCGGAATATCCCGCCACAGCGGATTTTACCATAACGGCAGCTCTTTATGACGCGGCAAAGCGCCTGAATATTCCCGTTCATGCCGGCATTATACAAAGCAAGGATTCATTTTACGGACAGCATGACCCGCAAAGAATGCCGGTATCCTATGAGCTGCTTCAAAAATGGGAGGCCTGGAAACGCCTCGGCGTTTTGGCCAGCGAAATGGAATCAGCCGCTTTGTTTACGGCCGCGGCAAGCTTGAATGTGCGCTGCGGCGCTGTGCTGCACACCTTGTGGAACCGGGAAAACGCGGACGGCGCGGAAGACCACGATACCGAAAAAGCAATCCGTATCTGTATTGAGGCATTAAAAACGCTGTGAACCTGTTCAATCCGCCGTAAAAAACGCGGGGCTGATGTTTCAAAATCAGTCCCGCGTTTTTTTATCTGTTCTTATATTTCTTTCTGGTTGCCTCGCCGCCTCTGATGTGGCGTTCGGCCTTATTCAATTCTAAAACGTCCTTAACCTGCCGGTAGAGATTCAGGTTATAGTGCTCCAGACGTTCGGAAAGGTCTTTATGTA